>JAYTTY010000310.1:0-1700 GCA_043744795.1 Zavarzinella sp.
CCCGGGCTGGATCACGCTCTGGCGCGGCTGGGCCCGACTCCACCCCCTCATCCGATACCACTTGTCAATGACAAAGATGTGATGAACTGTCAGCGCTCAGGCTCATGGCTCGCCAAGATAAATTCCCCCGCCTACAACGTGATGACAAGCCCCGGAGCAACCCTTGCGGTATTACCCCTCCTTCGACGACTTTAGCCGACTCGCCGCCGGGGCGACGGTGGTGCCGGTCTACCGGCTGCTGCTCAACGACTCCCTCACCCCCGTGCACGTGTTTTGGCAGTTCCAAGCGGAGCCGTGGGCGTTCCTGTTCGAGAGCGTCGTCGGCGGGGAGCGGCACGGCCGGTACAGTTTCGTCGGCGGCAAGCCGTTTCAGCACATTGAGGCGCACGACCGCCACGTCGTCCTGAGCACGGCCAAGGGGGACCGGCACACCTTCGACACGCCGGACCCGCTGCGCAAGTTAGAGGAGTTGCTGCGGGCCTACCACGCGCCGCACGTTCCCGGCCTGCCCCGCTTCTGCGGCGGGGCGGTCGGCTACGCCGGGTACGACACGGTCCGTTACGTGGAACACTTGCCGAACGCCCCGCAGGACGACCGCGGTTTGCCGGACTTATCGTTCGCCCTGTACGACGAGATGGTGGTGTTCGACCACGTCAACAAGACGCTGTTGGCCGTCGCCCACGCCCACATCGACCACCACAACCTGAAGCGGTGTTACGAGGACACCTGCGCCCGCGTGGACAGGATGGTCGAGACGCTCCGACAGCCGGCCCCGGCGTCGCAACTGCCGGACATCGAGTTGCGCGGGCCGATCACCGTGCCGCACGTGTCGAACTTCACGCCGGAGCAGTTCAAGGCCGCCGTCGTGAAGTGCAAGGAGTACATCAACGCCGGGGACATCTTCCAAGTCGTCCTCAGCCAGCGCTTCAAGGCCGAGACGGCCGCCCAGCCGTTCGACATTTATCGGGTGTTGCGGGCCGTGAACCCGTCACCGTTCATGTTCTTCGTGAAGACCCCCTCTTGCACGCTGGTCGGGGCCTCCCCGGAGATTATGACGCGGGTGGAGAACAACGAAGTCACCATCCGGCCCTTGGCGGGAACGCGGAAACGCGGCGCCACGGCGGAAGAAGACAAGGCCCTCGCGGAAGAACTGCTGGCCGACCCGAAGGAGCGGGCCGAACACATCATGCTGGTGGACTTGGGCCGCAACGACGTAGGCCGAGTCGCCAAGTTCGGCAGCGTGAAGATCGCCGACTTATTGACCGTCGAAAAATACAGCCATGTCATGCACATCTCCAGCACCGTGACCGGCGAACTGGACGCCGGCAAGACGACGTTCGACGCCCTGCGGTCCTGCCTCCCCGCCGGGACGCTCTCCGGCGCCCCGAAGATCCGGGCAATGGAGATCATCGACGAACTCGAACCCCACCGCCGCGGCCCCTACGGCGGCGCCGTCGGCTACGTGGACTTCACCGGCAACATGGACACCTGCATCGCCCTGCGCACAATGGTCGTGCAAGGCACGACCGCCTACATCCAAGCCGGCGCCGGCTTGGTCGCCGACAGCGACCCGGAGGCCGAGTACCAAGAAACCGTCAACAAGGCGATGGGGTTGATGCGGGCGCTGGAGATCGCCGAGACGCAGATGAAATAAATCAATTGGCCGCCAAGACGCCAAGGCCGCCAAGAAGACCAAACTT
>JAYTTY010000311.1:0-6497 GCA_043744795.1 Zavarzinella sp.
GCCTCGACGCTCGCTGTTGCGACTGCGTGCGGCGTCTGGTTGCTGCCGGCACGCGCTCCTCTCCGCAAAGCCTCCGCGTCGCGGCTTAGAAATCATTGAGCCTCTTACGCGATGATGTCTTTCACCACGTTCCCGTACACATCGGTCAGCCGTTCGTGCCGGCCTTGGTGGAAGTACGTCAGTTGCTCGTGGTCGAAGCCGAGCAGGTGCAGGATCGTGGCGTGCAAGTCGTGCAGATGCACTTTCTTCTCGACGGCTTCGAAGCCCAATTCGTCGGTCGCCCCGTGCGTGATGCCGCCTTTGACGCCGCCGCCGGCCATCCACATGGAGAAGCCGTAGGGGTTGTGGTTGCGGCCGGGTTCGCCTTTGCCCTCGCTGAACGGCATGCGGCCGAATTCGCCGCCCCAGATGACGAGCGTCTCATCGAGTAAGCCGCGTTTTTCCAAGTCGCCGAGCAGGGCGGCGATGGGCTGGTCTACTTCCTTGGCGTGTTGGCCGTGGTTCTTCTCGATGCTCTGGTGGGCGTCCCACGTGTCTTCGAGGTGGCCGCCGCCGGAGTAGAGTTGCACGAAGCGGACGCCGCGCTCCACCAGGCGGCGGGCGATCAAACAATTGCGGCCGAACTCGTCGGTCGGCTGTTGGCCGACGCCGTAGGACTCCAGCGTTTGCTTGGTCTCCTTGGCGAGGTCAACCGCCTCGGGCGTGGCCGACTGCATGCGGTAGGCCAACTCATAACTGTTCATGCGGGCCAACAGGTCCCGACCGCCGGGGCGGGCGTCGAGGTGTTCTTGGTTCAGCTTGGCCAACAGGTCGAGTTGTTCGCGCTGGGCGTCCTTGGTGACGTGGGCCGGGCCGCGCAGGTCGAGGATGGGGTCGCCGGTCGGCCGGAACAGGGTGCCGGAATAAGCCGCCGACATGAAGCCGCTGCCCCAGTTCGGCTGGCCACTGATCGGGCCGCCGCGCTTGTCCATCAGGACCACGTAGCCGGGCAGGTCTTGGTTGACCGTGCCGAGGCCGTACACCGCCCAACTCCCGAGCGACGGCCGGCCGATGAAGGTCTTCCCTGTGTTCATGGCGACGAGGGCCGACCCGTGGGCGTGGCTGTCCGTGTGGCAGGAACGGATGACGGCCAGCTTGTCCGCGTGTTCGCGCACCTTGGGGAAGAAGTCGGACACGGGCAGGCCGCTCTTGCCGCCCGGCTTGAACGGCCGGAACGACGGCGTCAAGAAGCCGATCTTGCGGCCGCCGGAGTTGGTGAACTTCTTGTCGGCCGGCATCGTCTGCCCGGCGAACTTCTCAAGTGTCGGCTTCGGGTCGAACGTGTCCACTTGCGACGGCCCGCCGTTCATCATCAGGAAGATGCAGGATTTCGCCTTCACCGGAAAGTGCGGCTTCTTCGGGGCAAGCGGCCCGAGTGGGGCCGCCTCCTTGCCGAACGTGAAGCCATCGGTGGACAGTAGGCCGGTGAGGGCCAGCCCGGCGAAGCCGGCGCCCATGTCCCACACGAATTCGCGGCGGTTGGTCTGCCCGCACGGGAAGAACGGCTTCATCGGGTCTCCTTCGCCAACTGCCCGGCCTTCACCACGCCGCCCTGCATGACGGCGACGAACTTGGAGCGGTCTTCCAGAATCGCGATGTCCGCCAACACGTCTCCGGCGACGACCAGCACGTCCGCGAGTTTGCTCTTTTCCAGCGTGCCGATCTCGGCGCCGCGGCCCATGATCTCGGCCCCGGTCTTCGTGGCGCACATAATCACTTCCGACGCCGTCAGGCCGACGTGCTTCACGAAGAAGGTGAGTTCCTTGGCGTAGTCGCCGTGCGGGTTCCACGCGAAGCCGTAGTCGCCGCCCATGCCGAGGCGGCCGCCGGCCCGCAGGATCATCTTGGCGCTCTCGGCCCCGCCTTCGAGCGTCTCCTTGTGGCCGTCGATCACCCGTTGGGACATGCCGAACGCCGGGCCGTTTTCGATACTGGCCAATTCAAAGTACAGGGCTGGGACCACCGGCACGTTGCGGGCCAGGAGCATGTCGAGGGCCTCGGCGTCCATGAACGTGCCGTGTTCGAGGGCGTCGTAGCCGGCCCGCAGGGCGTTCTTGATGCCGGCGTTCGCCCGGCAGTGGCCCGTGACTTTCAGCCCGTGATTGTGGGCCGTCGCCACGACGGCGTGCATCTCCTCGTAGGTCATGCAGAGGGTGTGGTGGTCGTTGGCGTCCGGGGCGGCGGCGTCTCCGGTGGGGTACGTCTTCACCCACTCGACGCCGTCCTTCACCAGTTTCCGCACGGCCGAGCGCGCCTCGTCGGGGCCGTTGACCAACAGCACCAGACCGTCCATGCCAATCTTGCGGTAGTCCGGGTTCCAGTCCATCAGCCCGCCGACGCCGCAAATCTCGCGGCCGCTGGCGACCAGTCGCGGGCCGGGGCACACGTCGCTTTCAATGGCTTTCTTCAGCCACACGTCGATGTTGAAGAGACTCCCGCCGCTGCGTGCCGCCGTGTAGCCGCACTCCAACGCGAGTTTGGCGTTGCTCGCCGCCAGCAGCGTGACGTACTCGACTGGGTATTTGATGTCGAGGTCTTCGAGGGCCGCGACGTTGAAGTACGTCGGGTGGAAGTGGGCCTCCACCAAGCCGGGCATGATCGTCCCGCCCTTGGCGTCGATTCGGCGCGCGTCGGGTGGAACCGGCGGGCAACCCCGCGCCGGGCCGGCGTAAGCGATGCGTCCGTCGGTGACGAGGACGGCCCCATCTTTAATCGGCGGGGCGCCGGTGCCGACTACGAGTTGGCCGTGGGAAATGTGCGTCGAGCCGGCAGAGAGTTTCATGACAGTGCCCCCGTTGAAATGGGGAATGTCTCTGGCGGGTTAGACCCCCCCCGGCCCCCCCTTGGCAGGGGGGGAGGAAAACCGGCCGCCGCCGTTGGCCTCGGTGCAAGAGCGGCGACTTCTTTCTCCCCCCCTGCCAAGGGGGGGCCGGGGGGGGTCGCACCCGCCGATGGCTGTCGCCATTTCCACCGAAGCATTTTCATGACAGCGACTCCATGAAGGGCAAGACGGCGGTGGCGACGGCCGTCGGGTGTTCCCCGTGCAGCAGGTGCCCGCAGCCGGGGAAATCGACGCGCAGGCCGTCCGGAAACGCCCGCATCAGGTCGGCGGAATCGGCGGTCGGCATCATGCCCCCGGCCACCGGGTCGGCCGCGAGCAACAGGGCGGGGCACGTCACGCGGGCCGCGACCGTCAACGGGTCGAAGCCGGCGAGCCATGTCCCGGCCAGCGGGGCCGTCAGCGTGTCCGGGTCGAGGTCGGCGAGGCACGTCGCGAGGAACCGCAGGGCAGGGGCCGCCCGCAGGTCGCCGAGATGTTTGCCGTTCGGCAATACAGCATCGGCCAGTTCCCGCGCCATCGTGGGGATGTCCTTCCGGCCGGCGACGCGCTTCATGGTTTGCCAAGTGACGGCATACCCAGTGCCGGCAATCTCCGTGAGGAATTTGGCGGCCGGTGGGTCTTCCAAGACAATGCCGCGAACCAACTCCGGGCACTCGGCGGCGACGCCCATCGCCACCAACGCCCCGAGCGAATGGCCGTACAACACGGCCGGCCCGGCGTTGATCCCCTTCAACAACTTGACGGCATCGGCCACGTAATCGGGAACGAGATACGCCCCCGGCGTGCGGGCCGATTTGCCGTGGCCGCGGTGATCGACGGCCGTGATGCTCCATCGGGTGGCGAACCACGGCAACAGGGCCGCGTAGTCCTGCCAGCGCCGGGCCAGGCCGTGCCACACAATGAGCGGCGGCCCGGCCGACGGGAATCGGACGACGTTGGCGGTCGAGATCATTTCCTCATGCATCAGATGGCAAGCCTTCGGACATCACGACAATGGAAATCGGCTCATTCCGCGGGGTATCGTCGTTTTTCGCTCCGCGAAAAGTCGATTTTCCACCCAGGGGCGACAGTCTCTCGTGGCGGGCGGCCGAACTTTTCGCGGAGCGAAAAGCGACGATGCCCCGCGAAAAGTCGATTTTCCACCCAAGGGCGACAGTCTCTCGGGGCGGGCGGCCGGACTTTTCGCGGAGCGAAAAGCGACGATGCTCCGCGAGTCGAGTGAGGTCTTCCTTTGAATGACTCCCACGAATGACACCGTCTTAACGCCATCAATCGACGTAGAGGAATTCGTTGGTGTTCAACAACACATGGCACAGCGAAGCGAGCGCGTCCGTCGCCGCGTCCGGGCGGGCGGCGAAGGCTTTCGCTTGCTTCTCCAAGTGAGCTTTCGCCGCAGTGGTTTCCGACGGTCGCGGGGTGCGGCCCAGCACGGCTTGCCACGCATTGCGGATCTGTTCGTCTCGATCAGTCGTCGCGGTCGAAATCTTCTTCGCCATCGCCCGGCTTTGGTCGTGGACGAACGGGTTATTCATCAGGGCCAGCGATTGCGTCGGCACCGTCGTCACGTCGCGCTGGCAAGTGGGCAAGGTAGTGTCGGGGGAGTCGAACGTCGTCAACAACGGCGGCAGCAGACCGCGCTTGGAGAAGATGTAGACACTTCGGCGAACCTGCTCGGCCGCCGGCGACGGCTTCCACGCCGCCTCCTTCATCGACAAGCCTTCGAGGGCGTCCGGCGGGATGTCGGGGGCGAAGCTTGGGCCGCCGCGGGGTTCAAGTTTCAATTGACCGCTGGCGGATAACAGGCGATCCCGCAATGCTTCCGAGTCGAGGCGTCGGCGTTCGGCCCGCCACCACAATTTGTTGCCGCCGTCGGTTGTCGCGTATTCTTCTTGCTTCGGGTGGATCGACTGTTGCCGGTAGGTATCCGACAGTAGGATCGTGCGGTGCAGCGGCTTAATCTTCCAGCCGTCTTTGACGAGTTGGCTCGCCAGCCAGTCCAAGAGTTCCGGGTGCGTCGGCTTCTCCCCGGTGTGGCCGAAGTTGTCCGGCGTGCGCCCGAGGCCGAGGCCGAAGTGCTGCTGCCAGACGCGGTTGACCCATACGCGGGCGGTCAGGGGGTTTTTCGGGTCGGTCATCCATTTCGCCAGTTGTAACCGGCGCTGTGTCGTCTTCGCCGCTTCCGGCGGTTGGGCGAACGGCTTGTCCAGCACGGCGATGGTGGAGAGGTGGCCCGGTTCGACGACCGGGCCGGGGCGGTTGCTATCCCCCTTCTTCATGAGCTTCATCGGCGGCGCGTCGCGGCCGCGGTCGGTCCAGCCGTGGACGTCAAAGCCCAGGGCCTTCGCGTCCGGCCCGCCGAGCGGCGCGCCCGGCTCGATGAAGCCGGCCCAGAAGGCCGAGGCCATGCGGTAGTAGTCGGTCTGCTTGATGGGGTCGAACTTGTGGTCGTGGCAGCGGGCGCATTTCACCGTGAGGGCGAGGAAGGCCGTGCCCGTGGCGCCGACCATGTCTTCAAGGCGGTCGTACTTGTAGTCGTTCGGGTCGTTCGGCTCGTCGTTCCATGTCCCAAGCCGCAGGAAGCCGGTGGCGATCACGCTCTGTTCGGTGCGGTCGGGGATTTCGTCCCCGGCCAGTTGCTCCCGCACGAAGCGATCAAACGGCATGTCGGCGTTGAAGGCGTTGATCACCCAGTCGCGGTACTTCCAGATGTTCGGCTTCACCTGGTCGCGCTCGTACCCACACGTCTCGGCGTAGCGCACCACGTCCAGCCAATACCGGCCCCAGCGTTCGCCGTACTGCGGGGAAGCCAACAGATTGTCCACCAAGCGTTCCTCGGCGTCTTTGGCCGGGCTGTTGGCGAAGGCTTCCACTTCCTCGAAACTCGGCGGCAGGCCGAGTAGGTCGAAATACACGCGGCGAATATAGGTGCGGCGGTCCACGGGCGGGGCCGGCGTCCACTTCTTGGCCGCCAAGCCGTCGCCAATGAACGCATCGACGGGGTTGGAGTAACCGTGCGGCACGCGCGGCCGCGTGATCGGCTGGAACGACCAGTGTTTCAGCCGCGGGTCGTCCGGGACCTTGTCCTCAGCGACCGCCGAGCCGAGCGCGAGCAGAAGAATCGGGACGGGGAAGCGGAAGGCCATCAGAAATCTTCGCGGGGGGAGGGCGTAGCGCCATTAGATCACATGAGATAAGACGTGTCACGGGGCGCAGACGATTTTCTTGTGAGCCGCGACGCGGAGGCTTTGCGGAGAGGAGCGCGTTCAGCGACTAACCCCGATGAGCCATGGCCGCAGACACGGGTGACGGCCGGTGGTCGCGCTCCTCTCCGCAAAGCCTCCGCGTCGCGGCTCACGGGACGCGGGGCTGCGTGCAAGTCCATATATTGCCCCCATCAACCTCTCCGCGGAGTCCGTGATGTCGCGTTTGTTGTGCCTGATCGCCCTCTCCCTGCCCGTGGCCGTCCTCGCCGAGGAGCCGAAGGGCAAGACCCTCGAGTTGTTCAACGGCAAAGACCTGACCGGGTGGGGCTACCCGAAGGGCGCCACGTTCGACGGCAAGACCGAGGCCGACGACAAGCGGTACACCGCGAAAGACGGCATGATCGTCGTCAACC
>JAYTTY010000312.1:0-6482 GCA_043744795.1 Zavarzinella sp.
GAAGCCGGGACTCCAACGAAAGCAAAAACCTTGTCTTGGTAGTGCGGTCCTTCGCCCAAGACCGCCTCGCGGCAGTATTTGATGAGTGCACGATGATTCTTGAAGGAATAGTCACGACCGTCGGCGAGAAGGGCCAAGTGCATTTGGCCCCGATGGGGCCGCGTGTGCGGGCGGACTGGTCTGGGTTCGTGTTGCGGCCGTTTCCGTCGTCCACGACGTTTCAGAATCTGAAGCGGACGCGGGCGGGCGTGTTGCACGTCACCGATGACGTGAGCCTGTTGGCCCGCGCGGCCGTGGGGCACGCCCCGGCGGTGGAGACGGTTCCAGCGACGGCTGTCGCCGGGTTCATCATCAAGGATTGCTGCCGCTATTATGAGTTCCGGGTGACGGCCCTCGACGAGTCTCAAGAGCGAATGCACATCGACTGCGAAGTCGTGGCGACGGGGACGCGGCGAGAGTTCTTCGGCCTCAACCGGGCCAAGCACGCCGTCGTGGAAGCGGCCATCCTCGCCACGCGGCTGCACATTCTGCCGTTGGATGAAGTCCTCGCCGACTACCGCAAGTTGCGCGTGCTGGTCGAAAAGACCGGCGGGCCGGCCGAGGAAGAGGCGTTCGCGTTTCTCGAAGCCCATGTGCGCGGGGGGACGACATGACGCGCGTGCAGGCCCCGAACCGACTTCACTTCGGGCTGTTGAGTCTCCCCGTGGAAGGCGCCACGCATTGGCCCGGACTCGACGGTGAAACCGGCTTGCCTGCCCGGCATTTCGGCGGCGTGGGGTTGATGATCGACCGCCCCGGCTTGACGGTCGTCGTGGAACCGGCCGACGCATGGGCCGGCGAAGGCGCGTTGGGCCAGCGGGCGGTGACGATGGCCCAACGCTTCTCGGCCACGCTGCCCGCCGACGAACAGCGGCCGTTCGCCGTGCGCGTCGAACAGGCCCCGGCCGAACACGTCGGCCTCGGCGTCGGCACGCAGCTCGGGCTGGCCGTCGCCCAAGCCGTCGCCTGCGAGACCGGGCACGCGGATTGGGGCGCCGTCGAACTGGCCCGGCGCGTCGGCCGCGGCGAGCGGTCGGCCATCGGCGTCCACGGCTTCACCGGCGGCGGGCTCATCGTCGAAGGGGGCAAGCAATCGGGCGAAGCGATCTCCCCGCTCGTGTGCCGGGCCGTATTCCCGACCGATTGGGCCGTGCTGCTGTGCGTGCCGGAAGACGCCACGAACTGGCACGGCATCCGCGAGCGCCAAGCCTTCGCCCGCCTCGGCAAACTGGCCCCCACGCCGGCCGAGACGGAGAGCCTGTGCCGAATCGTCCTGATGAACATGCTCCCCGCCCTTGCCGCCGCTGACCTGGACGCCTTCGGCGACGCCCTGCACGAGTTCAACGCCCGCGTCGGCGACGTGTTCGCCCCGGCCCAAGGCGGCCGCTACGGCTCCCCGGCCGTCGCCGAGTGGGTGCGCAAACTCCGGGCCGCCGGCCTCCGCGGCGTCGGCCAAAGCTCGTGGGGGCCGACGGTGTTCGCCGTCATTCCGCGGGACGAGGCGACCCAATGGCTGCACGGCATCGGGACGATTCCGACGTGGGTGGCCGGGGCGTCGGCGGGGGCGGTGGTGACGAGGGAAGACACCGTTTAGCCGCGACGCGAAGGCTCTGCGCAGCGGAGCGCGGACCGGCCCCGTAAAAGTCGCTTGCTGTGTGGCCGGCGATTTGATGCGTGAAGTCCACGCTCCGCTGCGCAACGCCTCCGCGTCGCGGCGAAACGGGTCTCTCATTGAAGGCTGATGATGAACCTCCCCGACCTGCGCATCAACTACGGCAAGAGCGGCCTCATCGAGGCGGACGCCGACGCCAGTCCGTTCGTGCAATTCCGGGCGTGGCTGGCCGACGCCATCGCGGCCGGGGTGCCGGAGCCGAACGCGATGACGCTGGCCACCTGCACGGCCGACGGGTTGCCGTCGGCCCGCGTCGTGCTGCTCAAGGGGTTCGACGAGCGGGGAGCGGTGTTCTTCACGAACGACCACAGCCGCAAGGGCGCCGAATTGCTGAATAACCCGCGGGCGGCGCTCGTCTTCTTCTGGCCGGACCTCGAACGGCAAATCCGCGTCGAGGGGACCGTCGAAAAGGCGGCCCCCGAAGAAGGTGACGAGTATTTCCAGACGCGGCCGCGGAACAGCCGACTCGGGGCGTGGGCCTCGGAGCAGAGCGCGGTCATCGCCGGCCGGGCCGAACTGGAAGCCCGGCACCGCGAGTTGGAACTTCGCTTCCCGGATGAGGATGTGCCGCGGCCGCCGCACTGGGGCGGCTACCGCGTGACGCCGAGCGTGTTCGAGTTTTGGCAGGGCCGGCCCAGCCGGCTGCACGACCGCCTGCGGTATCGGCTCGATGGCGGGCAATGGATTGTCGAACGGCTGTCGCCGTGAGCCGGGCCGGTTGGTATCGTGACCTTAACCCACCTGAGTGTTCTCTCACTTTTCGCAACAGGAGTTTTCGCATGGTTCGGTTCCTCATGTCCGCCGTGGCCGTCGCCGGGTTGGCGCTGCCCGCGGTGGCCGACGACAAGGCCGGTGACAAAATGAGTCCGCTCGAATACACGCTGAAGGACATCAAAGGCTCGCCCGTCGAACTCTCGAAGTACAAGGGCAAGGTCGTGCTGTTCGTGAACGTCGCCAGCTTTTGCGGCAACACGAAGCAGTACAAGGGCCTCGAAGCCCTGTACGAAAAGAACAAGGATGCGGGCCTCGTCATCATTGGCGTCCCGGCCAACGAGTTCAACAAGCAAGAGCCGGGCTCGAACGAGGAAATCGAAAAGTTCTGCACCACGAAGTACAATGTTACCTTCCCGATGATGAGCAAGGTCATCGTGAAGGGCGAAGGGATCGACCCGCTGTACAAGTACCTCACGAGCGTGGACACCAAGCCGACCGGCAAGGGCGACGTGAGCTGGAACTTCGAGAAGTTCCTGGTGGGCAAGGACGGCAAAGTCATCGCCCGCTTCGCCCCGAAGACGACCCCCGAAGACCCGAAATTCGTGGAAGCCGTCGAGGCGGCGTTGAAGGCCAAGTAACGAAGACGGCGGACAATCTCAAAGCTCAAAGATCCTTGACTGTCTGCCAACCTGCCTGCCAAAGCGCCCATCAGGTTTGGCAGGCAGTGTTGAAGATGGCAAAGTAATAGGTGTCGCCGTCTGCCTGATGGTCGGGGTCCTGTCCCCGTGATCGGTCAACTCGATGGCAACTTGGCCATCATGGCTTGCACCAAACTGCCGCCGAAGTCAAACGGCTCACCGATGCGGACGAACCCGGCTCCTGTGAACAAGTCTGTCAATGAAGCGTTTGAGGCCGGAACGTCAACAGTGATTGCTTGGTAAAATGCATCGCACACGACCGCCTCACGAATCAAGTCCTGTAAGATCGCCCGCTCACACTCCATGCCGTGAAAGCGGACATCCACGGCGAGGCCGACGATGTGAAGTACGCTGTTGCCGCCAATGAGGTGGTGCGGCCAGTGGCGGCGGACCGACGGGCAAATGCCGGCCACGCCAACAATTTCGCGAGTGCCCGTCGAGTACACAAATGCGGCGCCGCGTTCCAGCGTGGTCAGGCCGGCCAACCCCTTCTGTTCCGGGGCAGCCTTTACCCAAGCGTTCAGTTGCTCGTCCCCGGCGTCGAAATTGAGGACGGCCGCCGTCTCAAGGTCGGCGGCCGTAAAATAGTCTTTGGACTGGATCAGCGACATGGGAAGACACCGCGTGAACACCGTTGATCCACAGACGACAGTCCTGCCTTAGTGTATTACTTGGCGAGTGACGAGGGGAATGCCGGCCGGCGTCAATGTGAGGGTGCCCGGCCCTCCCGGCGGGGCAGACATGATGGCCGCGATATCCCTCACTTCTTGTGCGGTCATCATGCGGGACGCAAGGTCGCCCCACGTCGCGCCGGCCGGAATGTTCCAACCGGCCAACAATTCTCCCACGGCCGCCACGTCGGCCCGAAACTCGGTGGCCCCGGTCACATCTGAGAACGCTTCCTCGGTGGCTGCCAAGTCGGGCAGTGTCGCGGCCGCCATCACATGCCACGCAAGGAACAAGCCGGTCACGTCTTGCTCGTACTTGGCCAACTCGTTAGCCGTGTATTGCCCGGCCGCCGCCGCCGCCCGCACTGATTGATCCGAATCTCGCACGCACGACAGCGCATACCGGCAATCGGCCATCCACGCCTCCAAGTCGCGGCACCGCATGGCCGCCGCGTGGTCGGCCCGCCAGGGTTCTGCCGGCTCCAGCGCATGAACAAACCGCTTGGCGCGGCCTAATTGGTACGTTTCCATCGGCAGACGCTCCCTAGTACGGGGTAGGGGTGAGTGATCAGTTTAACAGGTTTCCACCCTGTAAATAACCCCCTCAGAATCCGGACTGCTCGACAGCCGGCAAGATGGCTGACTGAACCTGAGATTGTCCAGACGATGTCTGGACAATCTCCCATCCTGTGTGGTCTTGGCCCTCAATCGGCGTTCGCGGTCGCTTTGAAATCGGTTGCCGCCGTCAGTTTCGCCCGCATCTCCTCCGGGATCTCCATCGACTCCATGCCGTGGTCGGCGGCGTGGCGGCAGCAGACGGCGGTGATCCTGCCCACGGCCAGTTCCTTGCCGTCGCGGCTGAAGTCGAAGCGGTAGCGGACCGACTTGCGGCCGATTTCTTCGACCGTCACGTCGATGTCGAGGACGTCTTCGAAGCGGGCGGGGCGCTTGAAGTCGCAGGCGACGGCCACGCGCGGGAAGCCGATTTTCAGCCCGTTGTAGGCCATCGACACGGACAGGCCGCGGGCGCGCAGGAAGTCGGTCTCGGCGATTTCCATGTACCGGAAGAAGTTGGAAAAGTGGGCGATCCCGGCCATGTCCGTGTCGCCGAACTCCACCCGCTTCCGCGTCCGAAACGTCTCGGTCATATCGTCGCCACCCTTAAATCAAAAGACACTCACCACAAAGGCACGAAGGCCTCACAAAGTTTCACAGAGAAGACGAATGAAAATCTTATCCGGTCTTCTTTGTGAATCTTCGTGTGACCTTCGTGCCTTTGTGGTTAGTCTTCTCGGCTGATCGATTCCAAAACGGCCAGCGTGTTCTTGGCCATTGCTTCGGCGGTGAAGATGTTGTTCACCGCTTGTTGACCGCGCTCGGCCAGTTCTCGGCGGCGGGCCGGGTTGTTCAACAGCTTGATGATCCCCTCGGCCAAGGCCGTCGGGTCGTCGGGCGTCACCAGGTCGCCGCCGCCGGTGGCGTCGATCAGCTCCGGGAAGCTGCCGTGGGCCGGCTGCACCACGGGGGTGCCGTTGGCCAGGGCTTCCAGGACGTAGAGGCCCTTCGGTTCATGGTACGTCGTCGGCACGGAAAGCACATCGACGGACTTGAGGAACGCCGCCTTGTCCGCGTGCGTCGGGCACTCGACGTGTTCGACGCATTCGCGCAGGCCGGCGGCGTCGAGTTTCGCCATCTGTTCGTCGAAGAACGGGCGGTTGTTCTCGCCGAGCCAACCGGCCACTTTGAGCCGACATTCCGGGGCGCCGGGCGTCTGACAGATGATGCGGAACGCCTCCACGAGGTGGTGAAAGCCCTTCTCCGGGCAGATGCGGGCGAAGTAGCCGACGGTGTACGGCGGCGCGGCGCGCACCTCGCGCGGGCCGCCGTGCCCTTTCAGGTTGATGCCGGGGTAGACGACGCGGATCTTCTCGCGCGGCAGTCGCAGGTAGGTGGCCATCGCGTCCGCGTAGAAGCGGCTGGTGGCGATGTAGCCGGCGAAGGCCGCGTCGTTCCCGGCGATCAGGTCCACGCACCGCCGGCGGTCGGCCTCCGGCAGGGCCGCCAAGAAGATGTCGTCCCCCTGCAAGACGCCGACGACGGGGGCCGGCCACGCCTTTCGAAGCGCCGGCACGAAGCCGGAGAGCAGCACGTTGGTCAGCAGCACCACGTCCGGCTTGAAGTCGGTCGCCAGCCACTCCACCAGCTTCGCCACTTCCTTGCGCTGCTTGCCGTGCGACCCCTGCAACATGGAAATGGTCAGCCCGCCGAGACTTTCCATCCGGGTGCGCTGGGCCAGCGGGGAGACCAGCCGCAAGAGCCAGCGGAAGTTGAGCAGCTTGTCGAACAGTCGGGGCGTGTGCCGGAACAGCCAGAATTTCTGCTGGAGGTAGACGTTGATCCCCCCCATGAAGACGTGCGACTGCGAGACGTCTTCCTCGTCCGTGCGGATCGGCGTGTAGGTGGGGACCAGCAAGGCGTCGTGCCCCAACTTGTTCAGGGCCGCCGCCAGCGTGTTGTCCCGCATGCACGACCCGCAGTACATGCCCGCGGCGCCGGCGGTGATCAAAGCGATCTTCATGGGTGTAATGTAGACAGAGCGAACCAAAGACATTTTAGCCACGGATCGAACACGGACGAAACACGGATAAAGGCAAAGACGAAGAGAAGAACTTCACCACAGAGGACACAGAG
>JAYTTY010000313.1:0-24475 GCA_043744795.1 Zavarzinella sp.
GTCAGCCCCGTCGCCCGCGCCAGCGACGCGCCCGAGAAATTCGCCCCCGTCAGGGTCGCGCCGGCGAAATTCGCCCCCTCCAGATAGGCTCCCACGAAGCCGGCGTTGGTCAGGTTGGCGCCCGAGAAGTCGGAGCTGGAGAAGACGCCGCCGTAGGCATTCACGTCGCGCATGTCGGTGTTGGAGAAATTGGTCCGGTTCAGCACGCCCAGGCTGATGTCGGCCTGGCGCAGCCGCGAGCCCGACAGGTTGAGGCCCCGCGCCTCCAGGTCGGAAAAATCACCCTGGAACAGGTTGCAGCCGGAACAACTGGCGCCGCCCCGCACCCGGGCGATCTGGCCGGCGTTCTGGGCGGCGGCGGGCAGGGCGGCGGCCATCACGGCGGCGGCGACGGCGAAGGTCAGGATCGGCTTCATCACGGGCTCCGGTCTTACGCGGGACGGTGCAAGACGCGGACCAGCCTAAACGCCAATCGTTGACTATCCCTGCATCGACGGCGCGGCGCCGCAGGTGTCGCAGATCCACCCGGCGCCGCGCTGCTGCAGGGCGAAATCGCCGCAGGCCGGGCAGGCGACGGCCTCGGTGGCGACGACCGGCGCGGCGGGCGTCTCGGTCTTGCGGGCGAACGGCAGGACCACGAGGTTGTCGGGCGCGGCGCCGCGGGCGAAGCCCTTGGAGATGAAGCGCGCCGCCGGCACCGTCTCGGGCGACCCGGCGTCGTCGTCCCCAACCTTGAAGCCGTCGGCGTTCAGCCCCTCCGGCTCGGCGTTGGCCAGTTCGTGACGGTCCAGATAGGACACGCCCAGCTCGCGGAAGATGTAGTCGAGGATCGAGGTCGCCGACTTGATCGAGTCATTGCCGGTCACCCGGCCCGCCGGCTCGAACCGGGTGAAGACGAAGGCGTCGACGAACTCGTCCAGCGGCACGCCGTATTGCAGGCCGATCGAGATGGAGATCGCGAAATTGTTCATCATGCTGCGGAAGGCGGCGCCCTCCTTGTGCATGTCGATGAAAATTTCGCCGAGCGTGCCGTCCTCGTACTCGCCGGTCCGCAGGTAGACCTTGTGGTTGCCGATGCGGGCCTTCTGCGTGTACCCGGCCCGGCGGTCCGGCAGTCGGCGGCGGCGGGCGATGTACCGGTGTACGATCCGCTCCGCGATCTTCACCGCCTCCGGCTTCGCGGCCGGGACGACCACTTCCGGCTCCTTGGCCGCGTCCATCGCTTCGAGTTCCGGGGCGTCGGCCACCGAGTTCAACGGCTGGCTCAGCTTGCTGCCGTCGCGGTACAGAGCGTTGGCCTTCAGCATCAGGCCCCAACTCAGTTCGTAAGCCTTCTTCACGTCTTCGACGGTCGCCTCGTGCGGCATGTTGATCGTCTTGGAGATGGCCCCGCTGATGAACGGCTGGGCGGCGGCCATCATGCGGATGTGCGACTCGGCCGAGAGGAAGCGCTTCCCCTTCTTGCCGCACTTGTTGGCGCAGTCGAACACCGCCAGGTGTTCCGGCCGCAGGTGCGGGGCGCCCTCGATGGTCATGGTGCCGCACACGAACTCGCTGGCCTCAGCCACCTGCTCGCGCGTGTAGCCGATGTACGCGAGCAAGTCGAAGTTCGGGGCCTCGTAGACCTCGGGCTTGATGCCCAACTTGTCCCGTAGCAACTCCTCGCCGAGCGTCCAGCGGTTGAACACGAACTGAATCTCGAACGCCCCGCCCATCGCCGCTTCCAGCTTGGACAGCGACTCTTCCGTGAAGCCCTTGGCCCGCAGGGACGCCGGGTTGATGTGCGGGCACCCGACCAGCGTGCCGGCCCCGCGGCAATACTTCACGATGGCGTCGGCCTCGGCCGGCGTGTACCCGAGCCGGGTCAGCGCCGGCGGCACCGACTGGTTGATGATCTTGAAGTACCCGCCGCCGGCGAGCTTCTTGAACTTCACCAAAGAGAAGTCCGGCTCGATGCCGGTCGTGTCGCAGTCCATCACCAAGCCGATAGTACCCGTAGGCGCCAAAACCGTGACTTGGGCGTTGCGGAACCCGTGCTTCTCGCCGAGTTCGACCATGCGGTCGGCCTCGCGGCGGGCGGCCTGGAGCAGGTACTGCGGGCAGTACAGCGGGGCGATGCCGACGGGCGTGACACTCAGCCCTTCGTACTCGCGCGGCACCTCGTTGTACGCGGCCCGGCGGTGGTTGCGGATCACCTTCAGCATGGCGTCGCGGTTGCCGTCGTACAGCGGGAACGTCCCGAGTTCGCCGGCCATTTCGGCCGAGGCGGCGTAGGAGACGTTGTGCATGATGGCCGTGATGGCCCCGGCCTGCGCCCGCCCCTCGTGCGAGTCGTACGGGATGCCCTGCACCATGAGCAGCGCGCCCAGGTTGGCGTACCCGAGGCCGAGCGTGCGGAAGTCGTACGACTTCCGGGCGACCGGCAGACTCGGGAACTGGGCCATGTACACGCTGATCTCGAGGATCACCGTCCACACGCGGTTGGCGTGGACGTAGGCGTCCACGTCGAACAGGGCCGAGGCCGTGTCGTAGAACCTCAATAGATTAAGCGATGCAAGATTGCATGCAGTGTCGTCTAGAAACATATACTCGCTGCATGGATTGCTCGCATTAATTCTTCCGTCTCTCGGGCAGGTGTGCCACTCGTTGATGGTCGTGTCGAACTGTAAGCCCGGGTCGGCGCAGCTCCACGCGGCGTAGGAGATCTCGTCCCACAGTTCGCGGGCCTGCAGGGTCTTGCTCGGCTTCGGGGCGCGGCCGGCCTTGGCGGCCTTGTCCTTCTCCGTGCGGTGGAACAGGTGCCACGGGCCGTCGTCCTGCACGGCCTTCATGAAGTCGTTGGCGATGCGCACCGAGTTGTTGCTGTTCTGCCCGGAGACGGTGGCGTAAGCCTTTGAGTTCCAGTCCGTGTCGTACTCTTCGACTTCGATGCCCGTGAAGCCCTGCTGGGCCAACTGGATCACGCGGGCAATGTAGTTCTCCGGCACCAGGAAGGCGCGGGCGTCGATGATGGCCTTCCGCAGGTCGCCGTTGCGGCGCGGGTTGAACTTGTCGGCCTCCGCCCCGCAATTGGTGATCCCCTTGAAGATCGCGTTCAGGTGGCGGTTCAGGAGCTTCGACCCCTGCACCATCGCCGCGACCTTCTGCTCCTCCGTCACCTTCCAGTTGACGAACTCCTCGATGTCCGGGTGGTCCAGGTCGAGGACGACCATCTTCGCCGCTCTTCTCGTGGTCCCACCTGATTTGATTGCTCCGGCCGCCCGATCGCCAATTCTCAAGAAACTCATTAGCCCGGATGACTTCCCGCCGCCGGACAGCGGCTCGCCCTCGCCGCGAATGTTGGAGAAGTTCGACCCAGTGCCGCTCCCGTATTTGAAGATGCGCGCTTCGCGCACCCACAGGTCCATGATGCCGCCGTCGTTCACCAAGTCGTCGCTGACGGACTGGATGAAGCACGCGTGCGGGGCCGGCCGCTCGTAGGCCGACGTGGACCGCTCAATCTCGTTCGAGAGTGGGTTGACGAAGTAGTGGCCTTGGGGCGGCCCCTCGATGCCGTAGGCCCAGTGCAGGCCGGTGTTGAACCACTGCGGGCTGTTCGGGGCGGCCATTTGCTTGGCCAGCATGAAGCAGGTTTCGTCGTAGAACGCGCGGGCGTCCGCCTCCGTGGTGAAGTAGTTCCCCTTCCAGCCCCAGTAGGTCCAACAGCCGGCCAGGCGGCGGAACACTTGGCGGGAGTCGGTCTCGCCGATCAGCGTCGCGCCGTCGGCGGGCACGGCGCGCTGCAGCCATTCGGGCATCCCGTCTTCGGCCACTTTCGCCGACCGCGTCGGCACGCCGGCCCGGCGGAAGTATTTTTGCGCGAGGATGTCCACGGCCACTTGGGACCAGCCGTCCGGGACCAGCACGTCCTTCATCTCGAACACGACCGACCCGTTCGGGTTGACGATCTTGGAGACGCGGGGCGTGAACGTGATCCCGGCGAAGGCGTCCTGTCCTTCGCGCGTGAACTGTCGGGGGATGCGCATTAGTTGATGCTCCACCCGTGCTCGCTGCCGTCGTGGCGCAATGAGGCACGGATTGTAAAAATCGGGTGAATTCCACGGCGAATGTGAAGCCAAATTGCCTAGGCTGCTCAAATCGCCAGTCAATGCGCGTGAGAATCGGCATATGTTCAAATGAACACATGGTGTACAGGCGCGCGCACTTTCAAAGTGTAACTCGTCCGCCGGCCCGTGGCAACTGCCTGCTTTGTCAAAGAGCCCCAATGACCCGGCGACGCGCCTAAGAATTGATACTTTCACATTAGACCAACTCGCCGGAAACCGCGTTTCCAACTCGGAGTTGGCCTATCACTCCACCGCCCACCTTATTTACGCGGCGGGCGATGCCCGCTAGCGTAACCCCTCGCGGAGCCGATTGCAAGGGCCAACTCGGAGTTTTTCTAACATGGATACCGGCGCCCCAACTCAAGGGCCGTTCCGAAGCGTGAGAGAATGGCCCGCCCGTCGCGAGAACCCCGGCGCACGGAACTGTAAAACGCCGCGTGACCTCGGGGGCGGCTCACCGCGCCCGGTTACGCCTCCGCGGCCGACGCCGCCTCGACCTCGACGTACTCCACGGCCGTGGTCGGCTCCCCGTCCTCCGCCATCCCCTCCAAGTGCATCGCAATCGCCCCGCGGATGCGCGCCGACGCCTCCGCGGCGGTCGCCCCGGTCGCCACGCACCCCGGCAAGTCCGGCACGTACGCCCCCCAGCCGTTCCCGCCGTCCTCCAGTACCACCGCGTACCGTACCATCGCTCGCCCCCTCTCCATTTATTCCGACCACCCCGCCTGGCGGAAGATGCTCGCCAGCGTCTTGGCGGTATTGGGGCGGGCGGGTGATCCGACAGCGTCACCCGGCCCCGCTTCGTGGGGCGCTTGAACTGCCGGTGGTCGCCCTTCGACTTGACCCGCGCCCAGCCGTCCGCCCGTAGCCGACGGAGTACCTCTACTTCTTTTCCACCTCCGGCACGTCCTGGGCGATTTGGGCCAGCAGCGGGTCGGGGGCCAAGTTCTCGGCCTGGGCTTCGAAGTTCAGCAGGATGCGGTGGCGCATGGCGGGGAGGTAAGCTTTGCGGATGTCCTCGAAGCTGACGTTGAACCGGCCGGCGAGGAGGGCCATCACCTTCGCGGCGAGGATGAGGGCCTGCGCCCCGCGGGGGCTGGCGCCGCAGCGGAAGTAGCGGTTGGCGGTGGGGCCGGCGAACTCGCCTTGCGGGTGCGTGGCGAGCAGCAGGCGGATGGCGTAATCCTGCACCGGCGGGGCGACGAGGATTTCCCGCACCAGCGCCTGCCATTTCATGATCTCCGGGCCGTCCATGATTTTCGACGGCGTCGGCCAGTCGTTCTTCGTGGTGCGGTCGAGGATGTGGGTCAAGTCTTCCCGCGTGCAGAACGGAACCGTGAGTTTGTAGAAGAAGCGGTCGAGCTGCGCCTCGGGCAGCGGGTACGTCCCCTCTTGTTCGATGGGGTTCTGCGTCGCCAGCACGAAGAACGGCTCTTCGAGCGTGCGGCTCGTCCCCGCCACGGTGACGCGGTGTTCTTGCATGGCTTCAAGGAGGGCCGACTGCGTCTTGGGCGTGGCCCGGTTGATCTCGTCCGCCAACAGGATTTGGGCGAAGATCGGGCCGGCCTGGAAGCTGAACGCCCGCCGGCCGTCGGTCTCGGTGATGATGTTGGTGCCGAGGATGTCCGACGGCATCAGGTCCGGGGTGAACTGCACGCGGGAGAACTTGAGGTCCAGCACGGCGGCCAGCGTGCGGACGAGCAGCGTCTTGCCGAGGCCGGGGACGCCTTCGAGCAGCACGTGCCCGCCGCAAAACAAACAGGTGAGGACGCCGCGGACCACGTCCAACTGGCCGACGATCACCTTGCCGATCTCGGCCTCCACCAGCTTGAATCGGTCGCGGAACTGCTGGGACTGTTCGGCCATCGTCATGCGCAGGCTCCTATTCCGGGTCCGGGTCGCGGTCGGTCGGGGCGCGCTTCTTGGCCGCCCGCAACTTGCTGAAGTAATCGGCCTCCTCCGTCGCGGCCGGCTTCGGCGGCGGGGGAGGGGGCGGCGGGGAAAACGCCGGCGGCGAGGGCTTGTCGGCCATCGCGTCGGCCCCCCCGGTCGGGGCGGCAGTCGGCGTCGGCCCGGCCTCGAACTTGCGGGACGCCTTTTCGCTCTCCAAGGTCTCGGCCGTCGCCGCCTTCTTGGTCCGCAGACGCGCGATGAATTCGTCGGTCCCGCCGACGGCCTTCGCCGCCCGCTTCTTGCGCAGCTTGGCCCACCAGCGGTTCGCCGTCGTCATGACTTCGTGTCGTTCGATGGTAATGCGGCGGTTGGCCACGTCGAGCAGCAGCAACAGGCACGCGGCGAACACCAGCCAGTACCACAGCGGCAACAACGCCCGCACGGTCTCCGGGGCCGGTCGGTAGATGTCGCCGCCGGCCGCGAGGTCGCGCAGGGTCTTGGCGTCCTCGGCGTAGACGTTCCCGCCGGTGATGCGGGCGAGCGTCTTCAACAGCGTCGCGTTCGTCTCCAAGTCCGCGAACTCGGGGGAGTAACTGATGGTCACGCCGGCCCGGCGGCTGTCCACCACGCGCTCGACTTCCGGCTCGACTTCCACGGGTTGGCCGGTGTCCGCGTAGGCGAGTTTGCCGTCCGCGAGTTTCTTGACGGGCGTGCCGTCGGCGAGTTGCAGTTGGCCGTCCTTCTCCGTCGCGTTCATCGGCAGCCCGCCGCGGAACCGCCCCTTATACGCGGGCGTCCGCTGCTTGGCTTGGGCGTTGACGATGTACGACCCGGCTTGGTCGGCCTTGAACTCGGCCTCGTAATACCCGCCGGCCCGCTGCTCGAACTTGAGGTCCACGGGCGGGATGCCGTCGGCCCCGCCAAGGGGGGAGGAGACTTTGCCGGTCATCTTCAAGTCGGTGATCGGCTTGTTGTTCTCGTCGCGCGCTTCGACCACGACGCGGACCTTGCCTTCGCGGTACTCGGTGGTCAGCACCATGCGCTCGGTCTCCAGCCCGCGCATGGCCCAGCCGACGACTTGTTCCCAGAACTTCAGGTAAATCTCGCTGCCGGCCCAGTCGCGGTCCCAGCCGACCTTCGGGTTGCCGGGCGTGGTGCGGGCGTCCGACGTGAACGCCGCCGACCGGCCGAGTCCGTACTGCCACGTCGCCAAGATCGGGAAGCGCTGGTCGAACGTCTTCGGCCCCTCGACGAGCATTTCCGCGAGGGGAGAGTTCTTCAACGTGGTGCGGATGAAGCCGTACAGGTCCGGCAGGGCCGGGTCCAGCTTGTCGGTCGGCCCGCTGTGGCTCACGAGTTTCGGGTTAAACTTCTTCTCGAACAGGTACGACTGCGACACGCGCCGACTCTCGCGCATGTAGATCTCGGGGAGTTGCTCCGGGTTCTTCACCGAGTAATACTTGCCGCCGGGGGCCGCCTCGTCCGCGATTTGGCCCAGCACCACGTCTTGGGCCGGGCTGTGCGTCGCCACGCCGACCGTCGTGCAGGTGATCTTGTTGTCCTTCATCTTGGCGAGGGCCGCGTGCCCCGGCTGGCCGAGCGGCGGGTCGCCGTCGCTGATGAGGATGCAGTGCTTGACGGCGAGGCCGTGTTCCGGGTCCGCGAGGGTGTCGGCCGCGGCCTTCAGGAACGGGTCGAAGTCCGGCATGTCGCCGGGGGTCATGCGGTCGATCAGCGCCCGCAGGCGGGCCTTGTCCTCCCCCACTTCCTGGAAGGGGATGTGCCACTTCGTACTGCCGTCGTAGTACAGCACGCCGAGCATGTCCACGGCGTTGAGCCGCTCGATGGCCAGCTTGGCGATCTCCTTCTGCCACTTGTTGCCGTCGGCCAGTTCGGAGGCGTGCATGATGAGCACCAGCCCGCCGCGGCCGGCGGCCTTCAGGGCCTTGATGTCGCAGTCCACCGGCAGGGCGGCCTCGATGGGCGTCTTGTGATACCCGCCGGCGCCGTAGCTGTCCGGCCCGCCGACGAACACCAGCCCGCAGCCTTGGTCGTGCGTGTTGGCGCGGATCGCCTCATGTTGGTCCTTGGTGAAGCGGTCGGCGGCGATGTCGCCGATGACGAGGCAGTCGTAGTTGCTCAGGAACACCGTGAGGTCGTCCCGGTTCTGCGGCAGGCGGGCCAGCGGCACGGGCAGCACTTTGAAGTTGGCCCGCGTGAGTTGGGCGATGAGGTGCCGGTGCGGGAATGACCCGTCCTCGCGCGTGTCCGGCTCCACGAACAAGACGCGGCGGGAGCCGCGGGCGATGACGTGGGCCAAGGCACGGTTGTTCTGAATGCGGTCGCCGGACAGCCCGGCGGTGCGGTCGGTGTTGTCCGGGTTCATCGACCCCTCGGGGACGAACACGGCCCGGTAGCTGTAGGAGAACTCCTCTTCGCCCTTCGCCGACTCGGCCTTGTCGCGGAAGACGAAGCGGTTCAGCCCCGGCACGAGCCGGACGCCGTAAGGGGACTCTTCCTTCTCGCCGCGGCCCACGAGCGGCAGGGGGCGTTCCTTGCCGTCGCGGTTTTGCAGGAGTTCCAGCTTGCCGAAGACCACGCGGGTCGGGTGGGCGTTGCGCACGACGACGCTGACGGGCAGCCGCACGCCGCGGGCCGTCTGCTGCGGGGCCTCCACGGACTGGATCAGGACTTCATTTTGCAGGCGGTAGCCCTCCGCGAGGGGGACCACGTCGATCTGCACGCCGTTCTGCTTGGCGAGGTTGGCTTGCTCCTCCGCGTTGCCGAGGTTCTCGTTGCCGTCCGAGAACAGCACCAGCCGCTTTCCCGTCCCCTCCGGGTACGAAGCCATCGCCAACTTCAGCGCGGCGGCGATGTCCGTATAGTTCGGGTCCATCGCCCCGGCCAAGGCGTCGGTGACAATGAGCTTGTCCACCGCGGCGGGGGGCAGTACCAGTTTCGGCCGACGGGCGAACATGACCGCCCCGGACAAATCGTTGCGGTGGCCGGCCCCGCGCTGCTGCGTCGCCGCGTTGATGAACTGCTGCACCCGCAGCCAGCGGCGGTCCCGCTCGCCTTCGCTGCCGGGCGTCTCCATGTCCGGCGGCACGCTGAGGGAGCGGTCGGCGACGTAGATCACGCACACGTTCTCGTTCGGCCGCCGCAAGCGCGGCTCCGCGAGCGTCACCACCAGCACGGCCACCAACAGACTGCGCAGGCCCAACGCCGTCCACCGCCGGACCGGCCCCAGCCCGGCGAGACTGTGGAAGCTGAGGTAGATCAACACGGGGACCAGCGCCAGCCCGGCCAGCCACCACGGCTGGACAAAGTCCGCCGTGCCGAGCGTGCGGACCAGCGTGACGCCGGCCGCCTGGACCGGCCGGGCCGCGGACCCGCCGAGACCGAAGGCCAACAGCCCAACCAATGCCCACATGGCCCGGCGCGACCACCCGCCGGTGACGAGCAGATTCAACCCCTTCAAGCCGATCAAGCCGACGACGCCCACGCAAAACCACCCGGCGATCTCGGCGGGCTTCGTCTTTTCCAACGAGATGTACGGCCACACGAAATAGCCGACGAGGACCAACACGACGAGCGCGGGCCAAACGGGCGACACGCGCCGCCCGAGGCCGACGCGGGCGACGGCGACCGCGACCGTCACGGCCAAGGCCGTGACGAGCCAGTGTTCCCCGAGGCTCGTGAAAAGGCGATTCATGAACTCAGAACTTGATCCGCTGCACGCGGTGGTTTTCCGTGTCGATTACATGGACGCGGCCGGCCTTGTCCACGACCAAGGCCCACGGGTCCGCCAATTGCCCCGGCCGCCGGCCCTTGTCGCCGCCCCACGTCCCTTCGGAGACGCCGTCCGCCGTAAACCGTTGCACGCGCTGGTTACCGCGCTCCACGACGTAGAGGCGCTTGTTCGGGCCGAAGGCGATGTCGGACGGGTATTTCAACTCGCCCGGCCCGGAGCCGTCTTTGCCGATGACGCGAACCAGCTCGCCGTCGCGGGTAAAGACTTGCACGCGGTGGTTGCACAAGTCGGCTACATAGAGCAGGCCGTCCGGCCCGAGGGCCAGCGCGCGCGGGCGGTTGAACTCGCCCGGCTCCGTCCCCGGCTTGCCCCACGACTTGACGAACGAGCCGTCCTCGGCGAGTTTCGAGATGCGCTCGTTGATGCCGAATTCGGAGACGTAGAAGAACCCGTCGGCGTCCTGCACGGCATCGCTGACGTAGCCGAACTCGCCGGGGCCGTGCCCCTCGCGGCCGCCGATGGCCCGCACTTCGGCCATGTTCTCGTCGTAAATGCGGAGGGTGTGGTAGTGCGAGTCGCACACGATCAGGCGGCCGTCGTTGGTCACGCCCAAGCCGCTCGGCCGGCCGTTGCGGAAGTCCGGCGTGGTGAACGTCGGCCCAAGGTACTGGCCCGCGAGGTCGAACGCCTGCACGCGGGCCGAGAAGTCCACGACCCAGAGGCGGTCTCGGCCGTCGATCACGGCGGCCCGCGGCCGCATGAAGTCGCCGTCCCGCACGCCGCGCTGGCCCCACACGGCCTCCGGCGCCGCGGACGGGCCGCACCCGGCCACGCCGGCGGCCAACAGCAGAAAAATGGCACGGGTCGGCGTCATGCGGTCGGCGGGCCTCCGGGTGTTGCTCAACTTATCCGAAACGGGGGGACTCCGCAATTGCCCGCCCGGTTCCTATCAATAATGGAAGCAACCCCTTCCCCCCGTATTTCTTAGGAGTGACGACCGTGACCCGATTCTCTTGGCTTCTCGCCGCCGCGATTGTGTTCGGCGCGGGCTTTTCCCCGGTCCGGGCCGACGACGCCCCCGTGGTCATCGTGACGCTGCCGGAGTCCGCCACGCTGGAACTCGACGGCAAGCCGGTGAAGGAAACCGGGACCGAGCGCAAGTTGAAGCTGCCGAAACTGAAGGCCGGCGAAGCGACATCCGTCACGATCAAGGTGACGTACATGAAGAACGGCAGCCCCGTGACGCTGACGAAGGTCTTGGCCGTCGAAGGCGGCGTGACTTCCCGCATTGACCTGCACCCGGTCCTCGGCGTCGATCCGAAGAAGGAAGAGCCCAAGAAGGTCGAACCGAAGAAGGAAGAACCCAAGAAGCCGAAGCCGGAAGTGAAGAAAGAGGAGCCGAAGAAGGTCGAACCCAAGCCGGAAGTCAAGAAGGAAGAACCCAAGAAGGTCGAGCCGAAGCCGGAAGTGAAGAAAGAGGAGCCGAAGAAAGTCGAACCCAAGCCGGAAGTGAAGAAAGAGGAGCCGAAGAAAGTCGAGCCGAAAAAGGAAGAGCCGAAGAAGACAGAGCCGAAGCCGGAAGTGAAGAAGGAAGACGACAAGAAGAAGGACGACGACAAGAAGAAAAAGAAGGATGAGGAAAAGAAGAGGGAGGAAGAGAAGAAGAAAAAGGACGACGACAAAAAGAAGGACGACGACAAGAAGAAGGACGAGTCGAAGGACAAGTAAGTGTCTGGCGAAACCTGTTTGGCCGCGCCGCTTCGGAGCGGAGCGCGGGTCGGAACCCGGATCGCGCTCGCAGCGAAGACAACCTCACCCCTAACCCCCTCTCCGCCGCGGAGAGGGGGGACCAAACCAAAGCGGCTCCCGCCCACTTGCTCCCCCTCTCCCCCGCGGAGAGGGGGAGCAAATGGGTGAGGTTGTCTTTTCAGTTGACTCCCTCTCCAATAATGGCTGTCGCCCCGATACGCATTCACACCTCTGAGGCTCCCCCATGCCTGCCGCCCGGTACGACGCCATCATCATCGGCGGGGGGCACAACGGCCTGGTGACGGCCGCCTACTTGGGCAAGGCCGGCAAAAAAGTGTTGGTGCTGGAACGGCGGGACGTGTTGGGCGGGTGTGCCGTCACCGAGGAGATTTGGCCGGGGTACAGGGTGTCCACGGCCGCGTATGTCAACAGCCTGTTCCGGCCGGAGATCATCCGCGACTTGGAGTTGAAGAAGCACGGCTTCCAAATGCTGCCGCGCAGCCCGTCGTCGTTCTCGCCGTTCCCGGACGGCCGGTACCTGATGATGGGGCCGGATAAGGAGATGACGCGGCGGGAGATCGCCAAGTTCTCCGCGAAGGACGCGGACAACTACCCCAAGTACGAAGAGATGCTGACGCGGGTCGCGGACTTCCTCGAACCGCAACTGACGCAGATCCCGCCGGACCCGTTCTCGGGCCTCGGCAACCTGATGCAGCTCGGCAAGATCGGCTTGGGCTTCCGCAAGCTCGGCCGCAAGACGGCGACGGAGGCGGTCGAAATCCTGACCGGGGCGGCGACGCCGATCTTGAACCGCTGGTTCGAGAGTGAAGAGTTGAAGGCGACACTGGCGACGGACGCCGTGATCGGGGCCTTCGCCCCGCCGTCCCATCCCGGCACGGCTTACGTGCTGTTCCACCACGTCATGGGCGAGTGCGACGGCGTCCGCGGCGTATGGGGCTACGTCAAGGGCGGCATCGGTATGATCGCCCAATCAACCGCCGCCGCCGCCAAGTCTTACGGGGTCGAGATTCGGCCCAATTCGGAAGTGGCGCGCATCGTCTCCAAGAACGGCGCCGTCACCGGCGTGGCGTTGAAAGACGGCGCCGAGTTCACGGCCCCCGTCGTCGCGTCGAGCGTGGACTGCAACTTGACGTTCTTGAAGTTCATGACCGAAGCCGAACTGCCCGCGGAATTCGTCGCGGCGGTGAAGAAGATCGACTACGCCTCCGCCACGGTGAAGATCAACGTCGCCCTCTCCGAGCCGCCGCAGTTCAAGTGCCTGCCCGGAACCGGCATCGGCCCGCAACACCACGGCACCATGCACATTTGCCCAAGCATGGAGTACATCGAGCGCGCCTACGACGACGCCAAGTACGGCAAGCCGGCGACGAACCCGATGCTCGAATGCACGATGGCGACGGCCGTGGACCCGTCGCTCGCCCCCGCCGGCAAGCACATCCTGAGCATGTTCATCCAGTACGCCCCGTACCACCTGAAAGACACGACGTGGGACGCCGAGCGCGACCGCTTCGCCGACCGCTGCTTCGACGTGCTGAACGAGTACGCCCCGAACTTCAAGGCGGCCGTCATCGACCGGCAAATTCTCGCGCCGCCGGACCTCGAACGCATCTTCGGCCTCACCGGCGGCAATATCATGCAGGGGGCGATGAACCTGTCCAGCATGTTCTCGTTCCGCCCGGTGGCCGGGTACGCCAACTACCGCACGCCGGTTCGCGGCCTGTACCTCTGCGGGGCGGCGGCCCACCCCGGCGGCGGCGTGATGGGGGCGGCCGGGTGGAACGCGGCGCGGGTAATCTTGAAGGACCGGGTGAGGTAAAGGCGCGGCGGACGCCGCTCGGGTCAACGTGATGTACAATAGCCGCCGGTCGTGAACTGCCCGAGGAGTGTCCGGATGAAAAAGGCGATTTCGTTGGCCGTCTGTGGCGTCGGGGTGGCGGTGATCGCCCTCGCGCAAGTCCCTGCGCCACCGAAGGAGAAAGGCGGGCCGCCGCCCGTGGCCGCGAACCCGGATTCGCAGTACCGGCTAGGGCCGGACTCGTTGCCGCAGGACGGCGTGCCGAAGGGGGAGATCAAGGGGCCGTTCACGCTGCCGAGTAAGGTGTACGCGGGGACGCAGCACACATATTGGGTATACGTCCCGGCCCAGTACGACCCGGCAATTCCGGCGGCCCTGATGGTGTACCAGGACGGGCAGGCGTTCATGAATCCGAAGGGGGACATGCGGGCGCAGAACGTGATGGACAACCTTATTTACCGCCGCGAAATCCCGGTGATGATCGGCGTGTTCATCAACCCCGGCCGCCGGCCGGACCAACCGGAGCCGACGCCGTCGAACTGGGGGGACAAGGACACGAACCGGCCGCAGGAGTACAACGCGCTCGACGACAAGTACGCCCGCGTCGTCACGGAGGAACTGCTGCCGGCGCTGGCCAAGGATTACACCATCTCAAAAGACCCGGAGATGCGCGGCATCGGCGGGTCGAGTTCGGGCGCCATCGCGGCGTTCACCGTGGCGTGGGAGCGGCCCGACGAGTTCCGCAAGGTGTTGAGCAACGTCGGCAGCTTCACGAACATCCGCGGCGGGCACAAGTACGCCGACCTCGTGCTGGCCGCCGACAAGAAGCCGCTCCGCGTCTACCTGTGTGACGGCCGCAACGACAACCGCGGCATCCGCAACGGCAAGTACGACGAGACGTGGGACTGGTTTTACCAGAACGTCCGGCTGATGAAGGCCCTCACGAAGAAGGGTTACGACGTGAACTACTCGTGGGGCATGAACAACCACGGCCAGAAGTTCGGCGGGGCCATCATGCCCGAGATGATGCGCTGGCTCTGGCGCGACGGCCCCGTGTCCGCCGACCCGACCGACAAGGTCGAGCGGGGGTTCCGGGCGCCGGCGGCGAAGAAGTGAGAGACGGGACGCCGTATACTGGCCAATGTCGTTTGTTTCGCCTGCCGGAGGGTTCGTCATGGGCCGCGTCACCGTCGAAATCCTCATCGAGAACTTGGAAGACGTGTGGGCCGCCCGTCGCGGCGATCTCCCGGCCGAACAAGGCCGACGCATGGTCGTACCCGACGCCTTGGTCGATTCCGGGGCGACATTGCTCTCCCTGCCGACACGAATCATCCATGAACTCGGCCTCCGGCCCGTATCAACGAAGCGGGTCACCAGCAGTTCGGGGCCGGGGGTGGCGACACTGTACGACGCCGTCCGGCTCACGGTCATGGGCCGGTCCTGCACGATGGACGTGATCGAGGTGCCGGACTCGGTGCCCGCCTTGCTCGGCCAGATTCCGATGGAACACTTGGACTTCACCATCGACATGCGGAGCCAAAAGTTGGTCGGCAACCCGGCCCACGGCGGCGAACACGTATACGAGATGTATTGATTCCCCGCCCTCACAGTCTTGAATGCCTAAATCATTCGTTGTTCCCTGCCCGTCCGCCGCCGTGGACTGTGACCCCGCTCTCCGGGCCGCGACGGCGAATTATTTCGACCTCCGAAACAGGGACAAGCGCAATAACTTCATCTTTGCCGAAGTGACACCGGCCAACTATTTGAAGTTTTACGTCGAGAATTTGCCGAAAACGATTCCGCACACGGGTTGCCCCGGCCAATGGCTGTTTCAAGTCGCGTGGGACCATTTCGCGGCGGAAGGAATCTCAATTCTTGGGATTCGCGGGGATTGGACGTTTGGAGACAACCTCGCCGCGGTCAATCAGTTGACCGCGAACAACGCCATGACGTTGGAGGAAGCGGCGAGACGGACGTGGACGGGATTGCGGGCAATGGACAAAGGTTTCACCGCCGTCGCCATTTTGGCCCAAACTGGCGGCCCCGGCCGGTACAATTCCGTTGATGTCGTTTTTCTGCCGTGACCACGGCAAGGGCGGGAGCAATTCCATGGAAACCTTGGAGCGAGCGCTTTCTCAGACGCTCCGAACTTTCGCCCGCGACGGCGTGGCCCCGTCGGGGATGCTCCGCGAAGTGGTTGCGTTGGTCGGCCAAGATCGGGCGGACCGGCAATTCTTGGTGCGCCTGTTCTCCGAGGCGTTCCGGTTCACGGACGGCGAAGGGCAGGTCATCTTCGGCTGGCGGCCCGACGGGTCTGGCTTCCTGACCGACACGCAACTCGACGGCCATCTGGGCAAGCGGATTCACGCGGCCCGCGCCCGGTGGGACACCCTCCAGTAGACTCCCTCGGAAATCCCCCCGAAATCGCCCCGGCGCCGCGTTCGGGTTCTATTATTTCCCCTAGCGACTCACCCGTGGCGCCCGCCCTCCCGGCCCCCTGCATGCTCGACCGCGTGATGATTCAGTTGGACGCGCTGCTCGTGCGGTACGGGACCTACCGGGCCGTGGACAACCTCGACCTCCAGTTGTACAAGGGGGAGCTGTTCGGCCTGCTCGGGCCGAACGGGGCCGGCAAGAGCACCACCGTCCGCGTGCTGATCGGCCAGCGCCGGCCCGACGGCGGTCGCGTGACCATCGGCGGGTTCGACGCCATTTCCCAGTGGCAAAAAGTCAAACCCTTGTTCGGCTACGTGCCGGACCGGGACAACCACTTCGACGAGTTCACCGGCTGGCGGAACCTGAAGATCTTCGCCGACCTGTACGGCGTCCCCAAGGCCCGCATTGGCGAGTGCCTGGACATGGTGCAACTGGCGGACGCGGCCGAGATCCCCGTGAAGAGCTACTCCTTGGGCATGAAGAAGAAACTGCTGCTCGCGCGGGCCTTGCTGCACGACCCGCCGATCCTGTACCTCGACGAGCCGACGGCCAACTTGGACATCGCCTCCTGCGGGATCGTCCACCGCATCCTGCGGCAGCGGGTGAAGGCCGGGCACACGGTCCTGCTGACCACGCACAACATGAAGGAAGTGGAAGAAATCTGCGACCGCGTCGGCATCATGTGCCGGGGAAAACTGGTGGCCCTCGACTCGCCGCTGAACCTGCGGCAGAACAACACTGAGCGCAAGGTGGACGTGACCCGGCACAACGGGGAGCGGGTGTCCTTCGACCTGGACGACGCAGCCCAGCGCCGGGAGCTGGCGGCCCTCACGGCGGCCGGGGACATCGGCAACATGCACACGCGGGAGTTCGACTTCCACTCGACGTTCTTGAAGTTGACCGGCACCGAATTTGAGTGAGGCGGGCCGGACATTAAAAAGCATTAACCACAGAGGCACAGAGGACACAGAGAAGAGAAAATACAGAGCAAAGCAGAGCATAATTTCTTCTCTCTCTTTCTCCTCTCTGTGTCCTCTGTGCCTCTGTGGTTAAGCTCTTGTTTGCCGTCTTAAACTTGAGGAGCAACCCCCGCCGTGATCCGCTGGCGAATCCTGAAGACGTTGCTCCACAAGGAGGCCCTGCGCCACGCGACCAACCGCGGCGGGCTGGCCCTCGCCGGCCTGTTGGTGACGGCCTCGCTGTTGCTCGCCGCCCTCAACCCGGCCGGGGGGGACCAGGAAAAATCCATCCCGCTCGTCGGCGGCATCCACCACTGCTTCGTCTATTACGACGAGAAAACCCCGTGGGTTGACCACTTGGAAAAGACCGTGCCGAAGGGGTTCGGGAACGTCATCTTGTTTTACCGCATCGACCACCCCATCGGCCCGGAGGAGCGCATCCGCTACGTCCCCGGCACCGTGGGCATCGAAATACGGACCGGAGTCGCCTCCCCGCGGCACCAGAACGTGGCCGTGTGGGTCCGCCACCCCGAGGGGGACCGGGCCGGCATGGCCATCTACGAGCAGTGGTTCTGGCGGGAGAGTTACCGCTTCTTCCAGCAGACGGCGGCCAAGGCCCTCAACACCGAGACCCCGCTGACCCCGGCCGTCGGCGAGACCGATCAGTTGTGGGCGCAGCGCGAGGCCTTCCAAAATCTCTTTGCCCGCTACGCGGCCCAAGCCGCGCCGGGGAAGTCGTTGGCCATCCCGGCCGTCGAGTTCAAGGAAGTCCCCGTCGCCGGCGGCGCGCTCGACATTCGGGCGGCCATCGCCACCGCCCTCGTCATGTTCTCCCTGTGCTTCACCTGTGTCTACCTCATGCCGTCCCTCACCTGCGAAGAACGGGAGCGCGGCCTGCTGCTGGCCCAAGCCCTCAGCCCGGCGACGGCCCTTGAAATCTTGGCGGCCAAGTTCCTCTTCTACCCGGTCTTCGGCATGGCGTTGGCGACGATGCTGGCGGGCATCCACAACCCCGGCGTGCTGGCCAGGCCGTTCTTCTGGCTGGCGCTGGTCATCTTCTCGGTCGGCACGCTCGGCATCGGCATCACCATCGCCTGTCTCGCCAAGACGCAGCGGGCCGCCAGCCTCGGGGCGCTGTGCTACATGCTGGCGGTCGCGATGGTGATGCTCGTTTGCCAGCAGAACAACATCACGGTGATCCCGCCGCTGGCCCTCGAATACCACGCCCCGCGCCTATTGCACGCGACGCTGACCAACCAACTCGGCAAGGAACACTGGCTCAACTTGGGGGCCAGCGCCGCCCTCGCGGCCGGGTGGGTCACGCTGGCGACCGTGCTGTTCCGCCGCCGCGGCTGGCAGTAATCACCTTTTTCCCCCGTGGCACAACGGTTGCTCTCCTCTCGACAACACTTTTGGGAGCAACCCTTCGATGACCGCAACCCCGTGGGAAATCACCGAGCAACTCGGGGAGATCGTCCGGAAGTGACGGGGCGGGAGACGCGCCGCCGGGCGGGGAGGCCGATACAACGGCCCGAACCCTCTGGAGCGTGGCCCCCGATGATCGTGTACGAGCCGAAAGATTGGCTGAAGGTGATGTTCTCCGTGCGCGGGACCGTCATCGGCCAAGTGATGGAACGCCTGTGGTGGATCGTCCTCGCCGCTGTCGGCGTGTGGGCGTTGCGCGAATTCGTGCCGCACACCGAGCCGGTGTTCAGGCCGTTCAAGCCGATCGGGCACACGCTTTTGGGGCTGGCCCTCGGCCTGCTGATCGTCTTCCACAATAACTGTGCCTACGACCGCTACTGGGAAGGCCGCAAGCTGTGGGGCGGCGTCGTCAACACGTCGCGCAACTTGGTGCGCGGGGCGGCCGTCTACGCCGGCCCGGCCCACGACTTGGCCGACACGGTCGCGGCCTACGGTTTCGCCCTCAAGCAGCACCTGCGGAACGAGAAAGACCTGTCCGAGGCGAAGGACTTGCTCCCCCCGGCCGTGCTGGAAGAAATGACCGCCGCCGCCAACCCGCCGGCCGCCTTGGCCGGCCGCATGAGCCGGTGGATTCTCGCCCGGCAAGTCGCCGGGCAAATCGACACGGTGACCGCCCAATCGCTCGAAGCTCAAGTGCGGACATTGGTGGACAATCAGGGGGGGTGCGAGCGCATCCTGCGGACGCCGATCCCGTTCGCTTACGCGGTCCACATCAAGCAGATGTTGACGCTGTACCTGCTCACCCTGCCGTTCGCCTTGGTCGGGGAAATGGGCTGGATCGCCGTCCCGGCGACGGCCGTGATCGCCTTCGGGATGATCGGCATCGAAGTGGCCGGGACCGAGATCGAAGACCCGTTCGGCACCGACCCGAACGACCTGCCGCTGGAGGCCATTTGCGCCACCATCGCCCGGGACGCCAAGGCCTTCGGGGCGGCCTGACGGCCGCGGAGGGCGAGCCCCATTGTTGAGACGACACCCTCGGCGAGTACCGCGTTCACGCGGTCTTGGGCTGGTGACTGTAGCCACACGGGCGAACGGCTGGCTTTCGCCTTCGTTGGAGTCCCGGCTTCAGCCGGTCTTCGGACCTGTCGCCCCCACATCGCAAGCGCCTGATCGGGTGACGGCCGCCGCCGAAGACCGGTTGAAGCCGGGACTCCAACGAAAGCCAAACCCGGTCGCCCCGGGTTTGGCTCTACCCCCTGGGACAGCGTGATCGCGGACCCCACACGATTTTCTCGCCCGCTCGCCGTAAGATGCCTTTACGTGAAATTTGCCCGACTCTCTCCCCCGCGAGTCTCGCCATGCCGCTCCGCGTGTTCGCCCTGCTCTGCCTGATGGCGGCCGTCGCCGCCGGCCAGACGCCCCCCAAGACGGCGCCGAAAACGCCCCCGGCCAAGGGGGCGAAGAAGGACAACTCGCCGCCCGGCTACAAGAAGTCCGACCTGCGCGGGTTCACCCTGTACCTCAGCGACGAGGTGATGGAGGAGAACGAGAAAACCACGCTCAAGCGGACGCCGCTGGAGGCGTTGGAGCGAGAACTCATCATCGTGGAATCGGTCATCCCGGTTGACAAACTGAAGGGCATCAAGGCCGTGCCCATCTGGGTGGAGTGGAATGAAACCCTCGCCATGAGCAACGGCCGGGGCGGGTCCGCGGTCGCCGTCTTCTCCGGCGGGTTCCAGCAGAACGTCTTCGCCGAGGCCAAGAAGGAGGTGAAGGGGAAGTCCGTCACCATCCTCAAGTTGAAGTCCCTCACGGCCGAGCACCAGCCGCTGACCGACTCCGGCCGGTGCGTCACCCTGCACGAGTTGGCCCACGCCTTCCACCACTTCACTGTCGGGGACGAGAACGTCTTGGTGAAAAACACCTATAAGCAGGCGATGGAGCGCAAGCTGTACGACCCGGCCCTGTACGTCGCCACCAACGAGCACGAATACTTCGCCGAGATCACCTGCGCCTACCTCGACCGCATGGAAGCCTTCCCGCGGACGCGGGCCGAATTAAAAAAGCACGACCCGAAAGCCTTCGAGATGATGGAGAAGCTGTGGGGCAAGCCGCCGGAGCGGAAGGACGCGGCGGCCAAGGGGCCGGCCCTGCCCAGCCCGGACGGGGACGGCAAGTTCCCGCTCGACCTCGCCATCAAGAACCTACGGTTTGGAACCCCCGCGTCGGGGGAGTTGCCGGACGCCAAGGAACGTGAGGGACGGCCGATCCTCTTGGTGTTATGGTCCCCCGGCGACCCCCGCATGCCGCAGATGCTCCAGAAACTGAACGCGGCGTACACGGAGTTGAAGGACTTCGGCCTGATCGTGGTCGGCGGGTATCAGTCGGACGCCCCCGCCGAAGCCGTGAAGGCCATCGCGGCCAGCCGGGCCATTGAATTCCCGCTGTGTCCGGAGGCCCGCATCGGCCAGACCGAGAGTTTCCGGCTGCCGCACGCGGTCTTGTACGACCAAGAGGGGAAGAACGTCTTCCGCGGCGACCCGCTCGACGGGGAAGTGTACGCCCGGGCGGCGGTGAACAAGGGCATCTTGACGAAGACCGGCAAAGAGTCGTGGGCCAAGGGCGTGAAGCCGGCCGTCGATCTGCTGGAACAGGGCGCCGGCATCCCGGCCGTGTTGGCCAAACTCAATGCGGTCAGCGAGACGCTCTCCGCCGACGCCAAGGCCGACTGGGCCCTGCTGCGGGACACGCTGATCGAGGGGGCGAAGAAGCAAGTGGCCGCCGCCGAGGCCATGATGAAGGACGACCCCGTGAGCGCGTGGCTGGCCTTGGAGCGCGTCGCCGCCGGGTACAAGTCCACGCCGGCCGCGAAGGCGGCGAACGACCTGATCGTGAAAGCCCGCTCCAACCCCAAGGTGGCGCTCGAAGTCCGCGCCCGAGTGGCGCTGGACCCGATCAAGAAGATCGACACGCAACTGTCCGGCAAGGAACTGAGCTTCGACCCCCGCCAGCCGGAGTTCCGCGGCAACAACGCCGCCCTCCTGAAGCAACTCGGCGACGGCGTCGAGAAGTTGAAGAAGCAATTTCCCGACGCCCGCGCCACCGCCGAGGCCGTCAAGATGGCCGAGTATTGGCTGGTGAAGGGGAAGTAAACAATGTGCCAATCTGACGAGGCAAAATATCCCATCCGGTCGAATGACGATACAATGGTGGCTGAGCCGAGGAGCCAGCCATGACGCAAACAGTAGACGCAACATTCGACGGCGCGGTCCTGCGACCGGAAACCATTCTCGCGCTGGAACCGAACACGCGCGTTCGCCTCACTCTGGAAATTTTGCCCCCGGCCGTGGCCCCTCTGTCGTTCCTGCAATACGCCCGAGAGTTGAAGCTTTCCGGCCCCCCAGACTGGTCAGAGAAATTGGACGATTATCTCTATGGCAACGGTGATCGACCCAAGGGATGAGGTGTTCTTGGACGCCTCCTACGCGATTGCATTATCCGCGCCGGCCGACAGGCACCACAATCAAGCGTTGCGATTGGCGGACGAACTCATGGCGGCGAGGGCCACTGTCGTCACGACGCATGCCGTCCTCTTGGAGATTGGCAACTCGCTGGCCAGACAACGATACCGCCAGGAAGCCGTCGGTTTATTGCAACTCTTGGTGACGGACCCCGCGGTCGAAATCGTGCCATTATCCGAAGACTTGTACGCAAGGGCCTTCGACTTGTACCGCTTGCGTCCCGATAAGGAGTGGGGGATGACCGATTGCTCCTCATTCGTGCTGATGACCGAGCGGGGCATTACCAAAGCACTGACGGCTGACATCCATTTCCAACAATGTGGATTCCGCGCCTTGTTGCGTGAAACGGGCGGCTGACTCGCACTCCCAACCGTTCACCCCCATGACCCCCGACACGCCACCGCAGCCGGAGACGACGCCGGAGACCCAAGCCCAGGTCGGTCCCAACCTACCTGACATCCCCGGGTACGACATCGAACGCCTCGTCGGCCGCGGGGGCATGGGGCGGGTGTACAAGGCCCGGCACCGCGGGCTGAACCGCGTGGTGGCCATCAAGTTGCTGATCGGGGCCGGGGACGACCCGCAACTGGTCGCCCGGTTTGAACACGAGGCGAAGGCCGTCGCTTCCCTCCAGCACCCGAACATCGCCCAAATTTTCGACTCCGGCACGGCCAACGGCGCCCCGTACTATGCGATGGAGTACGTCCCCGGCGGCACCTTGGCCGACGCCTTGGCCGGCAAGCCGTTGCCGCCGGCGGAGGCCGCCCGCGTGGCGGAGGCCATCGCCCGCGGGATGCAACACGCCCACGACCACGGCATCATCCACCGCGACCTGAAGCCGGGGAATATCCTCCTCTCACCCAATTCGGAATTCGGAATTCGGAATTCGGAATCACACACCCCACGCCCGGCGAATGCCGACACGCCGGGGCCGGGTTTCCATTCCGAATTCCGCACTCCGCACTCCGCAATCGTGAAAGTGGCGGACTTCGGGCTTGCCAAGCGGTTCGCGGACGACACCAAGATCACGCGCACCGGGGAAATCCTCGGCACGCCGAGCTACATGGCCCCGGAGCAGGCGTCCGGCGTCGTCGCCAAGGTCGGGCCGGCGGCGGACGTGTACGCCGTCGGCGCCATCCTGTACGAGTGCCTCACCGGCCGCCCGCCGTTCGTCGGGATTGACGCCGTGACGACGGTTCTGCAAGCCCTTACTTTGGACCCCGTCCCCCCGCGACGACTCCAGCCGAAGTTGCCGGCCGACTTGGAAACGGTCTGCCTCAAGTGCCTCGAAAAACCCCCCCGCAAGCGGTACGCCTCGGCCGGGGACTTGGCCGACGACTTGCGGCGGTTCCTCGACGGCTCCCCCATCGTCGCCCGCCCCGTGCCGGCGTGGGAGCGGGCGTGGAAGTGGGCCAAGCGCAAGCCGGGGCCGGCGACGGCCGTCGCGCTGGCCGGCCTCCTGTTCGTCGGGGCCGCCGGCGGCGTGTACCTGTTGCAGGGGGCGTACCGGGAAACGAAGACCGTCAACGGGCAACTGCACCAGTCCAACGCCGACCTCGCCGCCCAGAAGCGGGAGGCCGACTTGGTGCTGGCCCTCGCCCTGCACGACTTGGAGAAATTCACCTTCGAGGCGTCCAACAAGTTGAGCGACGTGCCCAACACGGAGGACATCCGCCGCGACCTGCTCGACGACGGCCGCCGCTCCCTCGCCGCGATCGACAAGCTGCGGCCCAAAGACTTCTCCGTCCGCGAATACGCGATGGTCGGGTACGACAAGCTCGCCGAGGCGGAGAACCGCTTGGGCCGCTTCCCGGCCGCGTTGGAGTCGCAGCGGCGGGCCTTGCAACTGGCGGAAGAACTCGCGGCCGAACACCCGAACGAATCGACGCTGCCATTCAAACAGGCCAACGCCCACGCCAAAATCGCCGTCCTCGCCGCCCGCTTGGGCCAACCCGATGAGGCGGTCAAGCACCGGACAATCTCCGAAGACATGGTGAGGGCGCTGTTGCGGGAAACCCCGGACGACGCGGACCTGCTGAAAATGAGCGCCACCCCGCTTGCCCGCGAGTACGGGGAGGCGTTGACGGCCAAGGACGCCGCGCGGGCCGAGGCGGCGGTCCGGGCCTACGCCGCCGTTTACGCCAAGCGGGCGGCCGTCGCCCCGGCCGACGCGGCGAGGGCGATGGACGCGGCCGACGCCCAAATGATGGTGGCCAGTTTCCTGAGCAGCCACAACAAGGCCGCCGAGGCCGCCGCCCTTTTGGCGGAGATCGAGAAGGCCTTGGCCGCCCGCCCGGAGCCGCCGACCCTGCGCGCCCGCAAAATCAAGGCGAACGTGGAGTGGACCCGCGGCACGGTGCTGGGGGGCTTGAACAAAAACGCCGAGGCCGAGGCCGCGTATATGGCGGCCGCCCGCGAGTTCGCGTCACTGGTCGCGGATTACCCGAAGACTCGCGACCTGCGGCTCACGCTCGCCCAAGTGTACTGGTACCACGGCCAACTCTGGGCCTTCTCCAACCAACCCGCCAAGGCCAAGCCGCCGCTGCTGAAGGCCAAGGCGATCCTCGAACAGTTCGCCGCGGACAAGACGGCCGACGACCAAAGCCGGGCGATTTTGGGGTTCGTGGACGAGTTGCTCAAACTCGCGAAGTGATCGCGCCTTGACGAGCCGCCGGGTTGATCCCGGCGGGAGGCCGTCCTCCCGCCGGGATCAACCCTGACAGTTCATCACATCTATTGGCATTGACGGGGATCGGAAACTGGAGTCCGATGGTCTTCTCCGGAGGATCTTGACGATGACGACGGCCGTTCCG
>JAYTTY010000314.1:0-6440 GCA_043744795.1 Zavarzinella sp.
ATTAGCCCCGGGTCGCGCTTCGCGCACCCGGGGACGCAAGGCGTGCAAGGTATTCGACCCCGAATGGGGTCGCAGCATCTGGCACCCCTGCCGGGGCGCATAAAAATCGGATGTCGAGTCCCCCGGGTGCGCGAAGCGCGACCCGGGGCTAATGGCTGCCACCCCTCCGGGGTGAAAAACGGACTCCGCGAGAGGCCGACCGTTGGAACTACTGTTATTCCCAAACCGTTTCGTCCACAAATGAGGAGGAACAGGCCGGCATCAAGCAACGGGCCGGGCCGCGGGATGTTTGTCCCGCGGCCCGGCCCGTTTGGCGTTCGTTGAGACCGCAGAGCCGATTTACTTCGCCGGCGGCCCGAGGGCCGGCCCTTCCTCCGTCGGGTTGGCCGGGGGCGTGGTCGGCGTCGTCGGAATCGGTCGGACGGCGTTCGGGGCCGGGATCGTCAGCACGGGCTTGGTGGCCGCGTCGGCCGGTTTGGTGGCGCCCGTCAGTGTGGCCGGCATTTGCTTCGGCGTCGGCAGGATGACGGCCGCCGGGGGGACGAAGTTCTTCGGCGTCACCGGCGGCGCGTCGAGCAGGTTAAACTCCTTCTTCGGCGGCGGGGTCGGGCGGGCGCCGGGCGGTTCGGCCGACTGGCTCTTGTCTTTCGCCACCACCGGGGTCGGGGCGGGGGCCGACGGCGTGGACCGGGAGAACGGGTTCAGCCGGTTGAGGAACGGGAACATGCTCGTGTTGTTCGCCGGCACGCGGGGGCCGGCGCTCGGGATCGCCGGCTGCAACGGCATGCTCGACGACGGCGGCGCCGTGGAGGCGGCCGGCGTGGGCTGAATCAGCGCGTTGCTCGGCGTCGCCCGGACCGTGTCCGTCAGTGACGCCAACGGCGGCTCGGCGGTCTGAGCCACGGCCGAGTCCAATTTGGCGCCGACGTAGCCGTTGATGCGGTATTGGAAGATCGCCGTGCGGGCGGCGATGCGGACTTGGAGCGACTTGTCGCTGCTGATCGCCTGTTCCAAGGCGTACCCGGCCTTCGTCGAGATCGGCCGCAGGTTGCCGATCGACTCGGCCGCCTCCACGCGGACCGTGGAACTGGGGTCACTCGTCAACACTTCAACAAGCAATGGGAGAATGTCCGGGAAAGCCTTGCCGTCCTGTTCACCGAGTTCGTCCACGGCGGCGGCCCGCTTGCGCTCGTCCTTCTCCGTCTTGACGACCATGAGCAGGGCAGGAACGCGGACATCCGGGTCCGGCTTCTTGCGGAACGGCCCGGCCGAGGCGGCCCCGGCGAGGGTCAGTGATGTCATCAGGGCCAATACGAGGCAGTGCCGCATGTCGCGAAGCTCCGGGGGCCGTGGCATCTCTTTGCGTGGGGAGGAAAGAGATTCGTCCATGAATCATTCACATGGATCGTCGGCCGGCCGGGGTGTTCCCCGCCGAATTCGCCCGCCCGCCGGCGTCCGCCGGCGGTTCGTGGCGTATAACCCGTCCGCGTGTCTTTTCAGTCACAATCTTTATATCCCTTACGGCCCGCTTCTCCAAGCGGAAACAGGCCCATGGCGGTCGTCGCGAGCCATTTGCTCGGACGACTGGGCGAACTTTGCCGGGTGTGCCGGCCGGGTAAAGTGAAGTTGGCGAAAGTCTTCGGCCGATAACGATTTTATGGGCCTCTCCTCCCCCCGAATCGTCGGCCGCCCGTCTCGTCCCGCCGCCCGGTGGGCGCTGCTCGCCGTGTTGGCCGTCACGGCCCTCGGCTGCACCCGCAAGTTCTACCGTAACCGGGCCGACCGGGACGTGGAAGGGCTGCTGAACAATCTGAACGACGACGGCCGCTGGACCGTGGAGAATTGGCACGTCTACCCGGACGGCCGCGCGCGATTCACGGACGACGACAAGCCCGACCACCCCAAGAAGCCGCCGGACGACCCGTACGCGGACGCCAAGGCGTGCAACCCGCAGCCGGTCCGCAGTCACTTCTGCGCCGGCCCGGACACCGAAGGGGCCGGCTACCTGGAGTTCATCCGGCAGTGCGACGCCCAAAACCGGGCCGACCGGGAAGCGATTAGCCTCCCGCCCCCGACACCCGCCGCGGGGCCGGCCGACGCGTCTGACAAGGCGTTGAAGAGTTCCGAGACGCCGTTCCTGCTCACGCTCGACCAGGCGGCCGAACTCAGTCTGTTCAACAGCCGGGAGTTCCAGGACCGCCGGGAAGACTTGTACCTGTCCGCGCTGCCGGTCACGCTGCAACGGTTCGCCTTCATCGCCCAGTTCTACGCGACCGAGCAGGCCGTCCTGCAACGGACCGGCTCCATCTCCACGACCACCACCCGGCCGAACGGGAACGCCACGACAACGACCACGCCAGCCGCCACGAGTTCGACGGCCGCCTCCACCGTGGGCTTCTCGCAGTTGTTCCCGACCGGGGCGACGCTGATGGCCCAACTGGCCAACCGGCTGGTGATCGACATGAGCACGCAGCGGCCGACGGTCGGCCTCTCCAACCTGACGCTCACCCTCACGCAACCCTTGCTCCGCGGCGGCGGGTGGGCCGTCGCCCTCGAACCACTGACCCAAGCCGAGCGCGACTTGGTGTACGGCGTCCGGTCCTATGCCCGGTTCCGCAAGAACTTCTACGTCGGCATCGCCGGCGGCGCCGACATCTTCAACTCCCCGTACTCTTACGCGGGTCTGAACCTCCGCGGCGTCGGCCCGAGCCTCAACGCCCCGAGCCAAGGGTTCCTCCCCACGCTGCTGGTGTCCGCGCAGGAGCGCAACGAGCGCGAGAACATCGGCACGCTGGCCAAGTACCTCGACCTGTTCCGCGAGTACCAAGGCCGCGGGGACGTGTCCGAACTCCAGATTGGCCAAGTGGAGCAGCAACTCCTGCGCGGCCGCAGCACGCTGCTCGCCCGGCAGCAGGACGTGCAAAACGGCCTCGACTCGTTCAAACTGCAACTCGGCGTGCCGACGCGACTGCCCTTGGCCCTCGACGACGGGCCGATCAAGCCGATGAGCGCCCTTCTGACCCGCTTCACGGACGTGCGCAACGACTTCGCCGCCGTGCGCGACGAGGCCGAGCAGTACCCCCTTCGCGTCCGGCAACCGCTGCTGATGGTCGCCGGGGGCTTGGCCTCAACGACGACCATTGAGGTGAAATTGCGCGAATTGTTGGAATCCCTTTCCGTCAACTCGGCTCTGGTTAAGAGGACGGTGGCGTTCCGCGAAACCTTCCCGCCGCGGTGGGAGCGGTGGAAAAAGCTGACGACGCCGATTTTGAAGGATGAACTCAAGACGCTGGCCGAAAAACTGCGGACGCTGGAACTGCGGCAGGCGCAGGTCGAACTCCGGGGGGAAAAACTGTCGGCGGGCGAGGCGGCCCGCGTCGCCGAGTTGCCCCGCGACATCGCCTTGGGCAAGTTCGAGTTGTCCCTGCGGAATTACGATGCCGGCTTGCCGAAGCGCGGGCCGACCAGCCTGCGGGACAACGCCGTGCGGTACGAGGAGGCGGTGAATTACTTCACCCTCGTCCTCAGCGAGGCCCGGCAAGAGCGGCAGCAATTGGTGCGGAAGTCGTGGCCGACCCTACCGTCCGTCGCGGTGGACGGGGTGGACCTCTTGACGGAAGATTTGGACCGCGCCCAAACGGTCGCCGCCCAGACCGCCCTCGGCAACCGCCTGGAGTTGATGAACACCCGCGGGCAACTCGTGGACTCCTGGCGAAAAATTGCCGTCGCGGCGAATGCCTTGCTCGGAGTGGTGAACATCGGATACAATTACGACTCGGCCACCAACCCCGGCGAGAACCAACCGCTGGCGATCAGCCACTCCCGCGGCAACAACCAACTGGTGCTGACCGGGGAACTGCCGCTGGTGCGCCGGGCCGAGCGAAATGCCTACCGAACTGCCTTAATTGCCTACCAACGCCAGCGCCGAAATTTACAGGCGACCGAAGACTTCATCCTGAACGACGTGCGGACCGACCTCCGCGCCTTGCGGGTCTTGGCCGAGAACTACCGCATCCAGCAGCGGGCGGTGGAAGTGGCCTTCGACCAAGTGGAAAACGCCTTGGACGTGCTCCAGGCCCCGCCGACCCCCAACGCCGGCGGCGGGCAGCCGGGCGGGGCGGCGGCCCAGACGCAGCAGCAGGCGGCCAACGCCGCCTCCCTGACGCAGCAGTTGTTGAACGCGCAGACATCATTGTTGCAGGCCCAGAACGCCCTGTACACGGTGTGGGTGAACTACCTGGTCGCCCGGATGACGTTTTATCGCGACGTCGAGGTCCTCCCCCTCGACCCGCGCGGAGTTTGGACCGATGAGCAACCTCTCCCCCCCGTCGAGCCAGCCGTCCTCCCATTCCCTGCGCCCGTCGGGGCTGGAGGAAGTCCCGCCCCTGCCCGATTCGCCGAATCCCGTTGACCTCGAAGACGGCGGGGGCGGCTCCCCGTTCCTCTGGCTCGGCGGCCTCGTCGCCATCCTCGCCGTCGCCGTCGGCGGCGGCCTCTACTGGAAGTACGGCAAGACCTCGCCCAGCGACCGGGCCGACGTTCTGATCCACGTGGTCAAGGTCGAGAACCTCGACCTCACCGTGGTCGAGCGCGGGACGCTGGAGTCGTCCGACAACAAGGACGTGATCTGCAAGGTGAAGGCCGGGTCCAAGGGGAACTACGCCGCCACCATCAAGTGGGTGATCGACGACGGCACCAAGGTCGTGAAGGGCCAGCCCGTCATGACCCTCGACTCCTCGGCGCTGGAAGATCAACAGCGGTCCCAGAAGATCGCCAAGGAGCAGGCCCACGCGGCGATGGTCGCGGCCGAGCAGAACTACTTCATCACCGTCAACCAAAATGAGAGCGACAAGGAGACGGCCCGCATCGCCATCCAACTCGCTGAACTGGACTTGGAGAAGTACGTCGGCCTGCCCAAGGGCACGCTGGTGAACCAAGACCGCAAGAACGCCCGGTTGATGCTCTTGGACATGGAGGCCGACCTGGGGTCGTTCCTCGCCCGGCGCCGGGCCGGCGCTCTCGACTCGGAGGGGGAGTTCCAACAGGCCATCGACGACGTGACCGGCCGCATCGAATTGGCCGAGGCCGACCTCGAAATGTGGAAGGACCGCGTCTCGTACTCCCAGCGCATGCAACTGAAGGGCTACCTCTCCCCCGCCCAAGTGCAGGCGGACGAGTCCCGGCTCACCAGCGCCCGCGAGTCTTTGAAGAAGGTGAAGACGGAGCGGCAACTGCTGGAGAAGTTCCTCTCCAACCGCACCGTGAAAGACCTGTCGGCCAAGGTGCAGGAGGCGTGGCGCGCCTTCGACCGCGTGACCAACCAGGCGAACGCCAAGGAAGTGCAGGCCGACGCCGACCGCCACACCAAGCGGTCGGTCCACGCCCAGGAGGAAGAAAAGCTGCACGACATCGACGAGCAGATCAAGGAGTGCAAGATCCACGCCCCGCAGGACGGCATCGTGGTGTACTACATCCCCGAGTCGAGCCGGTTCAGCTCCTCCGAGCGCGGGCTGATCCAGCAGGGGGCCTCCGTGCAGGAGGGGCAGAAGATGATGCGCATCCCCAACCTCAACGTGATGCAGGTGACGACCCGCGTCCACGAGGCCATGTTCTCCCGCATCAAGGGGGACGACCGCAAGTCCACCGGCGTCCACGAGTCGGTCCGCGCCGGCCTGTTGCTCAACTTGAACCCGCTGCACGCCCTCGTCGCCCACTCGGACGAACTGCTGGAGCAGCAGCGGGAAGAGTACCGCGACCGCGAGTACTACCTCGCCGCCCAAGGGCAGCCGGCCAGCATCCGCGTGGACGCCTTCCCGGAGCGCACCTTCAAGGGGCACGTGAAGACGGTGGCCACGGTCGCCTCGTCCTCGGACTTCATGTCGTCGGACGTGAAGGTGTACTCGACCGTCGTGGCGATGGACGAGCCGATCCCCGGCCTGCGGCCGGGGATGAGCGCCGAGGTGACGATCCACGTGGAGGACACCGTGAAGGACGTGCTGGCCGTCCCCGTGCAAGCCGTGCTGGGCGGGGCCGAGAGCGGCCGCGGCCGCAAGGTGCTGGTGATGACCCCCGCCGGCCCGCAGGAGCGGGACATCCAGATCGGCATCAGCAACGAGAAGATGGCCGAAGTCCGCGACGGCCTCAAGGAGGGGGACCACGTGATCCTCAACCCCAAAGTGATCTTGGGCGACAAGGCCAAGACCCGCGAGGACACGGCGGAGAAGGGCACCCGCGGCAACAAGGGCGGCGGCAAGGGCAAGGACGGCGGCGGCGGCGGGCCGCCGAGTTCGGGGGTGAGTTCAAGTTCGAGTCCGAGTTCTGGACGGGGCGGGCCGCCGAAGTAAAACCACCTCACCCCCCGGCCCCTTACAGGGGTAGGTCAGGCGAGAGCGAAGAATTCAGGCGGAAGTCGCAATAGTGCGACCATGCCGCGTTTTCTC
>JAYTTY010000315.1:0-6438 GCA_043744795.1 Zavarzinella sp.
ACGGGTGTCAACACCGGACCCGACGCCATTGATAAGATATCCCGGACCGAAGTTCCCGGCGGCACGGGGGCGGGGCGTCCCCGCACCGGAAACGAACCAAGCGTTGCAGCCGACCGGGCCCGCAAAGCCGGGCCGGTAAGCTGGGACGACTATGAAGGCGTCCGAACCTCAAGCCCATTTTTGACCCGTTTTTCGGGGATGTTTTGCACCGAAGGCGGCCCGCATGATGAATGGGGCTGACTTCGGTGCAAAACATCCCCGCCCTCCGCCTTCCTCCCGAAGCGGAGTCGTCGCCCCTTCAGCCTCATTCCGTCATCCGCCGTTGAGCCGCCGCGGGAGTCGCCGGTGTTCACCGCACTCGACGATCCGAGATCAGGCCCGCCCCGTGTCGGGTGTCGCGGGCCGTCCCACCTGTCCGATTCGCCGGGCGGCGCCGCCCCTTCGTTCGGCCGTCCTCCGGAGGCGGTTCCCCGCCCCGCGCGAACAGACCCAGCTCCGAGCTGACGCCGACCGGGTTCCCAGTGGCTCCCGGTCGTCATCCGGTGATAAAGACAGCTAACGCACTTGAACCGGCCGAGGTCGATCGCCATAATCGTGTCTGACATCGCAAGCCCCTTGTGTTGAGCGTGTCACCCGGTCAATGTTGACTGGAACCGATGGCACGGACGGCTTGCATGGATTCTTTCGACAAGAAAGTTTTCAACCGGCATCGCGTCAGCCGTAGAAGACGCACTCGAATGCGCGGGAAGGTAATCGTCGGCGATGGCGAGGACATCGGCCAGGCCCTCAAGCGGCTGCGGCGATTGGTTTGCCAAGATCGCGCGATTGACAAGTGGCCCGTGTGGGCCGGTCATCATGCCGCGCCGAATGAGCAACGGCGGCGGAAGGAATGGCTCCGGGCGTTGACGTGCGACGGGCGCGGCCACGGAAAGCGGCTCCGCAAAGGCGACAAGCAGCAGTCGTCCAACCAGTAATTGCAGGTGACCGAGAACCTCAGCCGCTGTAAGTTGGTTTCAGTCAGCCGGCCCCGGCCGCTGAACACGGTCGATGGACCGCTTGCGGCAAACAGACGAGCGCGGCGGGGACCACACGCGGGCGTTCTCGCTGCTGAGCCGGCCGGCGCCGTTGATCGAGTCGGGGGAGCCGATCCGGGAACTGTTCGCGTGACGGTCAGACCGGCAGCCCGGCCAGGAAGTCCAGCGTCCGCAAGTACTCCGGCGGGCAGTCCGCGGCGATCAACTTGGCGACGGGGAAGTCGGCCGGGCAATCCTCGAGCTTCCGCATGTTCCACGGGAAGGGCAAGATCATGTTCTCAAAGAACACGTCCCAATAGCACATGGCCAGCCGCGTCTGGTCGTCCGGGAGTCGGGCCGGCTCTTGACAGCCGAGCAAGTGTTCCAACTGGGCAAAGTAACTTGGCGGGTCCGGCGGGTCGATGGTGAAGCCGCGGCCGGCGTAGTGGGTCCGCCCGACCACGACCGTGGGGATGGCCCGCATGGCCATCTCGATCCCCGTCGTCGTCGTGTACACCAGCCCGCAGTGGGCCAGCCGCATCAGGCCGTAGGTGTTGACGGCGTCGCCGCCGTCAACAAGGCGAATATTGGGCGGCAAGTCCGGGTACTTGGCCCGCACGGCCGGGACGACCGGCTCGTTGGTGGGGCAGGTCTTTTCGACGGGGTGCACGCGGACGACCAGTTGGCGGTCCGGGCGGGCGACGAACCAGCCGACCGTCTCCAGAATCCACTCGATCATGCTGGGGAAGGCGCGGTTCCGGCCCAACACCGTCGAGTCCCACGACAGGTTGGTGCAGAGCAGGGCGGTCGGCTTGTCGGGGCGGAGCGCGAGTTGGCTCAACAGTTCGGGCACCGCGGCCACGGGGGCGAGTTGCCCGTGCCACGCGAAGTTGTCGCGCTCGTTCCAGCCCGGCAATTCCCGCCGCATCATCGCTGTTGTCACCCGCGCCTGCCGGGCCGGGGACAGGTCGTGGGGGGCGTCGGCGGCCCAATACGCCGAGGTGTCCAGCGAGACGGACGGCATGTTGATGCCGACGTAAACGGACTGATGGCGGTCGTTGCAGTCAAACGTCCCGCACCCGAGCCCGCGCGCCTGGGCCACGTCGAAACCCGTGCCGTACTCGTACGCCGCGCCGTTGGGCATGACGACCCAGTCGTACCCCCCCTCGTCGAAGAGCCGGCGGAACCGCTTCGCGGCCTCCAAATTACGGGCCGTCCGCGTCGCAATCAGCCGGGCGTCGGCGGGGCTGGTCGCCGGGCGGCACGTCTCTCGCCGCGAATAATGGCACGCGTCAAAATAACCGAGCCGGGCCGCGGACGCCCGGTCCGCGTCGGTGACCTCCGCCGGCGGCACTTGGGCGAAGGGGATCAGCCGCAGGTTCGGGTGGACCGCCAAGGCGATGTCGGCCACCGAGGCGGCGCCGGGCAGGTACTCGTTCCCCGGCATCTCGCCGAGGTAGTCCGGGAATTGACCCCACGCGTAGTCCACGCGCGCGCCGCGGCCGGCCAGCGCGACCGCGATGGGCAGACAGCGCCACACCCACGTCGGATTGTGCAGGCCCGCCACCAATATGCGGCGGCCCGCCATGTCGGGCCGCGAGACGCCGGGGGTCTTGTGCAGGGCGATGAACTGGGCGGCGACGTGGGATTGGTCGCCGACGACTTGGGTGTACGGGACGGTGGGGGGGGACGTTTGGGAGCGGCGCGTGAGCCAGCGGTTGACCGCGGCAGGTGAGGCGAAGTCCGGCAGGCCACGGGCCCGCCATGCCTTAAAGGCCTTGTTGACCCGCCCGGCGAGCGGCAGGGCCTTCAAGAACGCTTTGGCCTTCAGCATAGAAATCCCATGTGTGCATTGCGGCGAGTGGGAACCCGCAGTCTATCCGCCGCGCCGGGCTGCCGTCAACGCCGGCGGGGCGGCGCCTACGCCGCGATCTTGATGCCGGACGTGCCGAGAGAAAGCATCTCGCGGAGCTTCTCGACGGTGATCCAGTCGTCGTTGCGGTCGCTGGAGTAGCAGAAGCCGTCGGCGCACGGCGCCGCGTTGTGCCGGGCCATGTACTTGTTCACGTCCAGCCCGAAGTGGGCCGGCAGGATGGCGTAGTAGTTCTCCAGCCGGACGGTGTTGCGGGACTCGTCCTCGGGGATCATGACCTCGTGCAATTTCTCGCCGGGGCGGATGCCGATCACGTCGATCTCGCACTCGGGGGCGACGGCCGTGGCCAGGTCGGTCACGCGCATGCTCGGGATGCGGGGGACGAAGATTTCGCCGCCTTCCATGATGTCCAGGCTGTTCAGCGTGAACGCGACGGCCTGCTCCAGCGTGATCCAGAACCGCGTCATGCGGACGTCCGTGATCGGCAGCCGGCCGGTGGCCCGCATTTTGAGGAAGAACGGGATGACGCTGCCGCGGCTCCCCACCACGTTGCCGTAGCGCACGACGCTGAAGCGGGTCTTCTTCGCGCCCACGTAACTGTTGCCGGCGACGAACAACTTGTCCGAGCAGAGCTTGGTGGCGCCGTACAGGTTGATCGGGCTGGCGGCCTTGTCCGTGCTGAGGGCGACGACGCGGCGGACGCCGGTGTTGATGGCCGAGTCGATGACGTTGGACGCCCCCAGGATGTTCGTCTTGATGGCCTCCATCGGGTTGTACTCGGCGGCCGGCACGTGCTTGAGGGCGGCCGCGTGGATCACCACGTCGATGCCCTCGAAGGCGCGCTCGAGCCGGGGCTGGTCGCGCACGTCCCCGATGAAGTAGCGCATCTGCGGGTGGTCTTGCAGCGAGAACTTCTGCTGCATCTCGAACTGCTTCAGCTCGTCCCGGCTGTAGATGACGAGGCGCTTGGGCGGGTTGGGCAGGCCGAGCAGGTGGCCGGTGAGTTGGTTGCCCAGGGAGCCGGTGCCGCCGGTGATGAGGACGGAGGTGTCGCTCCAGTTCATGCGTCGTCCGCCTGGCGTTCGGGAAAGTCGCAACACGGTCGGCTCCATCCGGGCCACGAATGTCGCGTGGCAGACTATTAAACGGAATGCCCCGGTCGCCCGCCACTCGCGCGGCGGCCGGCAGGGACTCGTCCCGGATGATTCATCGGCCGGACGCCCGCGACGGGTGCAATGTTTGTGCGGCCGCCGGCAAGTTTAACGGCTACGCCGGTTCCCCCGCCCGCCCGCTCGGCCGCGGAATGACGCCGATTGACCAATACCCGCCCCGCCATAAATTGGCAAGGCATCCCGGCTCGGTGGTGTAACTGGCAGCCACGCAGGTCTTAGAAGCCTGTGCTGAAAAGCGTGCGGGTTCGAGTCCCGCCCGAGCCACTCAAGATGGGTAAGAAAACTGATCGGCCTCGTGCGGTGACCAACCGCGAAAACCGCGCCCCTCGGACGCGGTTTTCGCGTGCCGACAACAGCGTTACACGGCCGCCGTCGCCCGGCTGCCGCCGGTGCTGCGGTCGTAGCCGTTGTGGCGGCGGAGGATGGCGATGGCGTCGCCCGGCCGGCCTTCGGCGTGGACCGTGACGACCGTGCGTCCGGACCGGAACCGTGTCGTAGTATTTGGCGTCGTCCTCGGGGACGCCCAAGCCCACCAGTGTCCCGACGAGGCCGGCGATGGCCGCCCCGCCGGCCGCGTTCGCCAACAGCGCCGCCAAGGCGCCCCCCGCGATCACCGGGCCGATGGCCGGGATCAGCCCCGCCAAGATGCCAAGCCCGATCAGGCCGCCCGCCCCGGCGCCGACGGCCGCCCCGACGATGGCGCCTTCCTCGACTTTCGTCCCCTTGTCGGTGGTCGTCCCGCCGTTCTTATCGTGCCCCACGACGCCAATTTGACTGTTGGAGAACCCGGCGCCGCGAAGTTCCGCGACGGCCCGGTCCGCGTCGTGGTGATTCTCGAACACGCCGACGACGGTGGAACTCTTTGTTGCGCTGGCCATGAGAGCATACTCCTTGATGAGAGTGGTCAAGTGAATCCCGTTGCTCTGAGCGGCGGCCGGCCGCCAGAGGGGTGAGGCCAGGTGGCTACGCAAGAAAGATGCCGGCGGGGCGATTCCGGATTCAATGTCCCCATTTCCTGACAAGCACGGCCAAACCCCGGTCCAAATCTCGACTTCCCGTAAGTTCGCGGAGCGGATATACGGCCCTGCGATTCGCACCGTCGGGAAGTCGTCATGCGCGCCGGCGTTCTCTTGCTCGCGGCGGCGGCCGTCGCCGGCCTCCCGGCCACGACGCGCGCCCAAACGCGGCTCGAACAAATTTACACCCACATGCACGGCGGGCCGAAATTCCCCGCGCCCGTGCAGCCGGGGCCGAAGCCGGACGCCTCGCCGTACGCGCTGAACAACGCCGTCCAAGGGGCGGAGGTCGGCAAGGCGCTCGTCATGCTGGGGATCGGCGGCGCCATCCTCGCCACGACGCCGATCTGGCTGCCGGTCGCCCTGTTCGACCAGAACGACATGAACTTTTCCAAGTACCCGTACGCCTACCCCGGCATGTGCCTTGTGGCGCCCGGAAGCGGCGACCCGCTGGACAACGCCGCGGGCTATTGGGAGAACGAGCGCATCACCAAGGGCTGGGCGCTGCGGACTTCGGTCGATGTCGGCAACAATTCGGACGACCTGAGCCGCGTCGGCGGGCAAGTGTTCCTGGACACGAACTTCAACCGCCTCGGCCTCTTGGCCAACGTGAACTGGTATCGGGAACACAACCCGGCCGGAAAAGACCCGTCGGCCCTGATGTCGGACGTGAACGTGACGTACCGCCTGACGCAGTGCGAGTGGCTGCAAATGCACGTCGGCCTCGGCGCGCGGGCGTGGCGTTCCCTCGGGGACGTCTCCGCCGGCGTCAACGGCTTCTACCGCGGGGACCTGTTCCCGTGTCGGCCGGTGGTCTTGTCCACGATTTACGAGGTCGGCAACCTCGACCAGTCCCTGTTCATGCACTTCCGGACGCAAGTCGGCGTGAATTGGCGGCACGGAGAAGTCTTCCTTGGCTTCGACTGGACCCGTCTGGCCGGCGTCACCCTGCAAGGCCCGCTCGTCGGCCTGCGATTGTGGTTCTGACCCCGCCGCGCCCTTTCAATTCAATCTGCCGGCCAGTCGCCGTCGGCCATGAGTAGTCGCCGGAGTTCGACGCGCTACGAGTCGTTGATGTTCGAGCGGAGTTCAAGGTGCTCTAGCGGGTTGGCGTCGGTTTTTAGCTCCAACGGAGCGTCCGGTTGTAGCCAGGCCCGGGAGGGCCTGGACATCGGGCGTGTCCCTTCTTCTAGCCCTGAAGGGGCGGCCGGAACTGGGACGCTGTTCCGGCCGCCCCTTCAGGGCTTGTTGCGTGGCGGGCATGTCTCTTAGGATCACGAATTTATTAACTGTCCCATTTGGTCGGAATCGTGCGGGATGGCACGATAGTTCCAGGCGGGGAGTTCTTCGTCGAAGCGGATTTT
>JAYTTY010000316.1:0-6422 GCA_043744795.1 Zavarzinella sp.
GTCAGCCCGACGTGTCTTCTACAGTCAAGACACGTCGGGCTGACGCCGCGACGCTCGCCACGATAAAATGCGCCGGCGGTAATTGCGGGCCGCCCGCGCGTCGCGGCGAAACGGCGGACGAACGGTTTTCGTTGACTTGAACGGGAAAGGCATCCAATGAAGCACGCGCGCCGCGTCGTCATCACCGGGATGGGGGCCATCACCCCGCTCGGGCACACGCCGAAGGACCTGTACGGCAACCAGCTCGAAGGCAAGAGCGGGGTCGGGCCGATCTTCCGGTTCGACGCCCGCACGTTCCCGACCACCTTCGCCAGCCAGGTGAAGGACTTCGACTTCGGGAAGTACTTCACGGACACCGCCCCGTTCGCCATGTGCGGGCTGAACACCAAGTTCGCCCTCGCCGCCGCCAAGGACGCCCTCGCGGACGCCGGCCTGCTGGAGAACAACACGGTTGATCGCACCATGCTCGGCGTGTACCTCGGGTCCGGCGAGGGGAGCCACGACTTCCCGCACCTGACGCTCAGCATGGCCCTGGCCACGCCGGCCGACGGCTACAAGGTGGACCCGGCCACGTTCTTCCGGCACAGCCTGAGCACGTTCGACGGGGCCTACGAGTACGAGATGGAGATGCACACGACCTCCGGCCACGTGGCCGAGGAGTTCGACCTGCGCGGCCCGAACTACACGTGCCAGACGGCCTGCGCCGCCAGCGGGCAGGCGCTCGGGGAGGCCGTCGAATTGATCCGCCGCGGGGACGCCGAGGCCATGGTCACCGGCGGGTCGCACAGCATGATCCACCCGTTCGGCGTCACCGGGTTCAACCTGCTCACCACGCTGTCGATGCGGAACGACGCCCCCACGAAGGCGTCCCGGCCGTTCGACCTGAACCGGGACGGCTTCGTCCTCGGCGAGGGGGCCGGCATGGTCGTGCTGGAGGAACTCGAACACGCCAAGCGGCGCGGGGCGACGATCTACGCCGAACTCGTCGGGTACGGCACGACGGCCGACGCCTACCGGGTGACGGACAGCCACCCCGAGGGCCGCGGGGCCATCAAGTGCATCAAGCTCGCCCTGCAGGACGCCGGCTTGAAGCCGACGGACATCGGCTACGTCAACGCCCACGGGACCAGCACGCACGTCAACGACCGGGCCGAGACCATCGCCCTCAAGGACGTGTTCGGCGAGTACGCCTACAAGTTGCCCGTCTCCAGCAGCAAGAGCATGCTGGGCCACCTGATCTGCGCCGCCGGCGTGGTCGAGATGATTACCAGCGTGCTGACGATCCGCAACGGCGTGCTGCCGCCGACGATCAACTACGAGACCCCGGACCCGGAGTGCGACCTCGACTACGTCCCCAACGTGGCCCGCGAGAAGCGCGTGGACCGCGTGCTGTCGAATAGCTTCGGCTTCGGCGGCCAAAACGTGTCCCTGATCGTGAGCAAGTACGTGGCGTGAGGGCGGGCCGTTGCGGGCGGCAGACGGATGCGGTAAGGTGACTGGAAGGAGACTTTCGCCATGACTGTTCAGACGTTCCGCGATTTGCTCGCCAAGCAACCGTTCCAACCCTTCCGGTTAGTGATGTCCAGCGGGCAGACATATGAAGTACGCCATCCAGAGATGGCGTGGGTGACGCGGTCAGACATTTACGTCGGCGTCGGCGGCGACGACGGCGTGCCGAATGACGCCCGGATTTGTTCTTTACTGCATGTCACCGCCATCGAGCCGATTCACTTGGGCGCGGCCGGAGCGCGGTAACTGTCACCCCCGCAGCCGCCCGGCGGCGGTCTCCGGCAGCAGGGGGTTGATCAGCACGCCGGTCGCGTACTCCCAGCCGGCGGGGGTCATCAGCCGGGGCATCACCTCCACGCGCCAGCGAAAGTTCGGGGCCTCCCCGCGGAACGGGGCCGACTTCACCATCACGTTTAAGTCCGGGCTTTTGAACGCCCCGTCAACCCGCTGAAGCAAGTCGTGCAGGGCGGCCGCGAGGGCGTCGCATTCGCCGTCGTCGATGTGTTCAAATCGCGGTTGCGGCCGCCGGGGGACGACCCACGTCTCGCCGGGGAAGCGCGGGGCGGCCGGGCACAGCACGGCAAACTCATCAGTCTCCCGCAGCCAGCGCGGGCCGGCCCGCTCGCCGGCGAGCCAGGCGTCCCAGTCCAAATTGACGACGTGGGCGACTTCGTCGCGGACCCGCGGCGGCACTTGGGAAATGGCGATCAACTGCGAGTGACAGTGGCTCAGGGAGGCCCCGGCGGTCGGCCCCTGATTCTTGAAGACTTGGCCGAACGCGAAGCGGCCGTCCGCGTGCCAATACGCCAGCCGGTCCCGCCAGACGCGGACGGCGGCGCGGATCACCTCCGCGGGCTGCCGGTGGAAATGCGTTTCGTGGCGCGGCCCTTCGATCACCACTTCGGCGACGCCGGGGGCGTGTTCGCGGTGCGGGTGGGGCGCCGCGTCCGGCCTCACGGCGGCGTAGCGGTTGGGGACCACGCGCACCTGCCAGCCGGGGCCGTCGGGCGCGGAACCGGGCGCGCGCACGGCCAGCGTTTCGTGGGGCGTTTCCGCTTCGTGGTGTTCGCAGAAGGGGCAGAACCCGGTCGGCTGGACGGGCCGCTCGGCCCGGATCGGCGAGAGCAGCACCCGCCGCCCGGTCACGGGGTCCGTCCGCCATTCCGGGGCGCCGTGCGGCATTGGGTCTCCGTGGTGGGACGGCGTCGCGTTCACCGCCGCGAGGCGGGTCGCGTTGGAGTCCCGCTTTTAAGCGGTCTGTGGCCGGACACCCGGACGCGACCGGCGAACCGCGTCTTCGAGGGTTCGCCAAACACGGGTGACGGCCGTTCGCCCGCGGGGTCGGACCGTCGAAGACTCGGTCCTCCGGCCTACTGGGGCGGGACGGTCACAGACCGCTTAAAAGCGGGACTCCAACGCGACCCGCCTCGCGGCGGTGAACGGCCTGTCGCCCTCACGCGCTCTCGGCCACGTAGCGGTAGCCCTCGCGCTCCGTGATGAGCCGCCTGTAGAGCTTCTCGTACCCGGCCGCGGCCCGCTCCCACGACCAGTCGGCCAGCATGCCGTTGCGGACGACGCGCTGGAATACGGCCGGGCGGTCGTGGTACAGGTGCGTCGCCCAGCGCACGGTCCCGGCCAGCGCCTGCGGCGTGTACGCCTGGAAGCGGAAGCCGGTCGGCTCCCCGGTCAGCAGCGTTTCCTCGGTCGTGTCCGCGATCGTGTCGGCCAGCCCGCCGGTCGTCCGCACGATCGGCGGCGTGCCGTACCGCAGGCTGTAGAGCTGGTTCAGCCCGGACGGCTCGAACAGGCTCGGCATCAGGTACAGGTCGCTGCCGGCCTCGATCTTGTGGGCCAGCGTCTCGTCGAAGCCGATGTACAGGCCCACGTTCTTCGGGTGGCGGTCGCGGATCGCGTACAGCTTCGAGATGTACGTCGGGTCGCCGTCCCCGAGGATCACCAGTTGCACCGGCAATTTCAGCATCTCGTCGGCGGCCTTGGCCACCAGGTCCACGCCCTTCTGCTCCACCAAGCGGGCGATCATGCCGATCAGCGGGACGTGGGGCGCCTGCGGCAAGTCGAACGTGCTTTGCAGGTCGGCCTTGCACGCGGCCTTGCCGGCGTCCACGGTGTCCGCGGTGTAGTTCTTCGCCAGGTGCGGGTCGGTCCCCGGGTCCCACGAGGCGTAGTCCACGCCGTTGACGATGCCGCTGAGGCGGTCGCGGCGCTCGCCGAGCAGCCCTTCCATCCCGCACCCGAACGTGGGCGTGCGGATCTCGTTGGCGTACGTCGGGCTGACGGTGCTGACCCAGTCCGAGAAGACGATGCCGCCCTTGAGGAAGTTGAACTGCCCGTAGAACTCGAGCTGGTGCGGGTTGTACAGGCGGAAGTCCAGCCCCGTTTGGGGGAACAGGTCGTGCGGGTATCCGCCCTGGTAGGCAATGTTGTGGATGGTGAACAGGCTGCGGATGCGGCGGTACTCGCCGCGGGCGCGGTACGTGTCCCGCAGGTGGACGGGCATCAGCCCCGTCTGCCAGTCGTTGCAGTGGAGGACATCCACGGGCGTCGGCATGTACGGGATGGCCTCCATCGCCGCCCGGCAGAAGAACGAGAAGCGGGCGCAGTTGTCCGGGTAGTCGGCCTTGCGGCCGTCCGGCAGGGTCCGCTGGTAGATGGTCGTCCCGCGGGCCGGGTCGTCCCGCTCGAAGTAGTCCGTGTGTTCCACGAAAAAGATCGGCACGTCGCTCCCGGGGATCGTGCCGCGCCACAGCCGCGTGGGGACGATGGCCTTGCCGACCGGGACGGTGAGGACGTGTTCGGTCGGGAAGATGGGGACGCGGCCGAGCCGGACGGAGCGGTACAGCGGCATGATGACCGCGACCGGGTGCCCGCGGCGGCGCAGGGCCTGCGGCAAGTAGCCGCACACGTCCGCGAGGCCGCCCGTCTTGGCAAAGCCGACCACCTCGGAGGAGGCGAGCAGGATCGAGGGAAGTTCGGCCATGCGCGTGAAACGCTCCATCGAACGAGGTGGCACGCTCCAAGGAGAATGTCTTAGGACATCCGCCATCGGGGGCGAGCTACGGGGTCGGCCTCCGGCCGGTGACGCATCAAAGGTGTTATCGGCGCCCGGCCGCGGGCGCTTGCCCCGTTCACTTGCCGTCGAGCCGCTGCGTGACCGTGAAGGACCGCACAATCGCTTCAACCTCTTTCATCCGCGCCGCCTTCTCGGCCGCGGGGATCTTGGCGGCGAACGTCGCCCCGCCGAGGTCTTGGCGGACGACGAAGTAGGCCATCGTGAACGCCTCCTTGCCGGCCTCCACGTCGAACGTGAAGACTTCGACGCCGTCCGCCAACTTCGCCGGGCTGGTGCGGTTGACCAGCCGGCCGCCGCGGGCCTGCAATTCCTTGAACGCCTCGCGCAGGTACTCGTTCGTGGTCGGGACGCCCTTGGGCAGTTCCACCGTGATGAGTAGGCCGGCCCCGCCCGCCTCGTCCATCGTAATTTGCCGGCCGGTCCCGCGGCCGACGTGCCAGCGGCGCGGGTGGACGAAGCGCAGGCCCTTCGGGTCGCCGTCCACGAGCAGCATGGTGTTCGTCTCGGCCGGGGCCAATTCCAGCTTGGCCATCGCGGCCTCGGCCAGCAGCGGGTGGCCCGAGACGGCCGCCCGCGTCATCTGGAACGTGCCGCGGATGTGCCCCCCCTCGGCCCCCTTCTCGTCGAGCAGGAATTCCGTCCCCTCGATCTTGAGGAAGCTGATGCACTTGGCGGCCACGTCCACGATCAGCTTGCCGGCGACTTGGTGCCGGGTCGGCCCGTCCTGATTCACCCCGGAAAGCGTGCCGGCGAACGTGACGTGGGCGACGCGACGCGGGCCGACCGATTCGAGCTTTTCCAGCGTGCACTCCAGGGAGCCGCTGTCCACCTTCTCGATGTCCGTCAGCTCGCGCACGGCGGCCGGCCCGGCGGCCCACGTGTCCCCCTCGGACACGGCCTTGTCCGGCAGCAGCCCGGCCAGGGCGGGGACGACGAAGTCCGTCCGCAGCATGTCGATCTCGCCCCACTTCAGCGGGCCATCGGGCGAGAACGTCATCTTCTCCGGCCCGCGCTTCAGCACCACCACGCGGCGGACCGAGTCCCGCAGGGCGAGTTGGTCCGTGCGGTCCCCGGTCGTCTTGCGGAAGTCCATCTTGTCGTACACCCGCAGGACCTTGTGGTCGGCTTCTTTCGGGTCGGTCTTCAAGACGCGCTCCGCGTACTCGATGGCGCTCTTGCCGGAGGTCTTCACCCGCTCGGGCGGCTTCCCCTTCTCGCCCGGCAGCGACAGTTCCCCGGCGACGCTGACCTCGGCGAGGACGCGGTACTCCGTCCCCGCCGGCGCCGACTCGACGAGCCGGACGGCGTCGGCCCCCCACGCGGCCGACCCGACGAGGGTAAGAGCAAGAACAGATAAGCGCACCATGAGACGGCCTCCAAAGACTGGCGCTGAATTCTACACCACGGGCGAAGGGAGGCGGGCGGGAATTGAGCGGTGCGGGTTGTGACGGTTGGGAGAGATGGGAAAGGGAAGTGGCCGCTCATGGCTCGCCAAAGTCACTGCCCCGCCCGGCCCGCACCACGGAGTGACACGTCTATGAAAGCTGTCCCGTCCAAGCAGACGATCCGGGCGAACAACTGCCCCGCCGGCCGCGAGGACGGAGGGCGTGAGCATCGTCGCTTTTCGCTCCGCGAAAAGATTGGCCCTCCCCCGCGGGGGACTGGTCCCGCGGGCGTGAAGTCCGACTTTTCGCGGCGCATCGTCGCTTTTCGCTCCGCGAAAAGATTGGCCCTCCCCCCACGGGAGACTGGCCCCGCGGTGGGGAAGCTAGACTTTTCGCGGCGACGTCGCTTTTCGCTCCGCGAAAAGAGTGGCCGTCCC
>JAYTTY010000317.1:0-6408 GCA_043744795.1 Zavarzinella sp.
GACGTCTTCCTCGGATAGCCGGATGTGGATCATGGCTGCCTCCTGCCGCTTGACGTGGATTCACCTCCTCCTACTTTAGGACGGGACACCTTCACCGGGGATGTGTATGAGAAGCCGGCGATTGTTGAAGCCCCCGCCGCCGCCGGCCGCGGGGAACACGTCCTGGTGGTGGACGACGAGCCGGGCCTGCGCGAACTGGCCCGCGCCGTGCTGGACAAGGCCGGCTACCGCGTCACGGTGGCCGAGGACGGCCGGCGCGGCGTGGCGGCGTACCGCGAACACCGGGGGACGATCGACCTCGTGCGGACCGACCTGCGCATGCCCAACCTCGACGGCCACGGCATGATCGCGACGATCCGCGGACTGGACCACGGCGCGAAGATTGCCGTGTGCAGCGGGGCCGCCAACGCCGTGACCAACGCCGACAATCCCCCGCCCGGCGCCTGCGTCTTCCTCGCCAAGCCGTACACGATGGAGAGCCTGCGGACGACCGTGCGGACGGCCTTGGACATGTGAGGAGTCGGCGGCCGCCCGGCAAAAACATCGCGGATGAGTATTGATGCCGCCGGGCCGGGCCGGTACGATTCGGGAATACCGGCACGGACCGGCGCGATCCCACAGACCCCCCATGACTTCAGACGCCAATCCCCCGGCCGACCCGCCGCCGGCGCCCGCCCCTTCCGCCCCCCGACAAGGCGGGCCGCGCGGGTGGCGCAAGTGGCTCTTCCGTTTGCTTTCCGTCACCGTGGTGCCGGCCGCGTTGCTCGGCCTGCTCGAACTGGGCCTGTGGGCCTTCGGGTACGGCCGCCCGACGGCCTTTTTCCTCGACGGCTCCCGGGTCGCGGCCCCGGGCATGTTGGTCGAGAACCGGCAGTACGGGCTCCGGTTTTTCCCGGCGTCGCTGAAGGACGCGCCGCCCCCGTTGCCGTTCGCCGTCCCGGCCCGCAAGGGCGCCGACACGTGCCGCATCTTCGTCTTGGGGGAGTCGGCGGCCATGGGGTTCCCGGACCCGTCCGCCGGCTTCGCCCGCGTGCTGGAAGTCATGCTGCGGGAGCGGTGCCCGGGGACGAAGTTCGAGGTCGTCAACACGGCGATGGTGGCGATGAACTCGAACGTGGTCCGGCTGACCGCGATGGAGTGCGCCAAGCACGAGCCGGACGCCTTCGTGGTGTTGGTCGGGAACAACGAGGTCGTCGGGCCGTTCGGGGCGGCCGGGGTGCTGGGCGGGTACGCCCCCAACCGGACACTGATCCGGGCCAACTTGTCGGTCAAGGCGACGCGCGTGGGGCAACTGCTCCACACCCTCGTGCGGCGGGGGGGCGGGGGCGGTGACGGCCCGCCGGCGTGGAAGGGCATGGCCACGTTCGCCGACAGCCATGTGCGAATGGACGACGGCCGCCTCCCCGTCGTCCGCGATCACTTCCGGCGCAACTTGGCGGACATTTGCGACGCCGGCGCGGGGGCCGGCGTCCCCGTGGTCGTGTGCACCGTGCCGGTGAACCTCCGGGACAGCGCGCCGTTCGGGTCCGCGGCCGTGCCGGAGCCGGACACGGCCGCGTGGGACGCGGCGTACCAAGACGGCGCGCGCCGCGAGGCCGCCGGCGACGCGGCCGGGGCCGTCCGGGCTTACGAGACCGCGGTCGCCGTCAACGCGGGGCACGCCGACGTGGAATTCCGCCTCGGCCGGTGTCACGCGGCGCTGGGGAACACCGCCGAGGCCGCGCGGCGGTTCGCCCAGGCGCGGGACTTGGACACCCTGCGCTTCCGCGCCGACTCGGGCCTCAACGCCGTGATCCGCGATGTGGTTGCCGCCAAGGCCGGGGCCGGCGCCGTGTTGGCGGACGCGGAGCAGGCGTTCGCGGCGGAAAGCCCCGGCGGCGCGCCGGGGGAGGCGTTCTTCCTCGAACACGTCCACTTCAACTTCAAGGGCAACGCCCTGCTGGCGCGGACCGTCTTCCTCGCCCTCCGCGGCCGGCTGCCCGACCGAGTGCGGCCGGCCGGCGGGGACGCGCCGCCGGCGGAACGGGAGTGCGCGGCCATGCTGGCCCAGACCGAGTGGAACGAGTTCAAGATCGGGGGCCAAATCCGGGCGATGTTCCGCAACCCGCCCTTCACCACCCAACTCGACCGGGCCGCGCGGGACGCCCGGTGGGACGCCCGGCTGGCGGCCATGCGGGCGCGCCTGCCGAAGACCGGCCTCGCGGAAGCGGTCGCCGCCCACGAGGCGGCCGTCGCCCGGGCCGGGGACGACTGGATGCTGCGCATGAACTTCGGCCGCCTGCTGGCCGAAGTCGGGGCGCCGGACCGGGCCGCCGCCCAGTACGAGGCGGCCATCCGCCTATTGCCGCACAACTCCGCGGCCCATGTCCAACTGGGCCGCTTGATGCTGGAGACGGGGCAGGAGTACGCCGCCCTCCGCCACTTCCGGGCGGCGCTCAAATTCGTCCCCGACTTCACGGACGCCCAGTTCGGCGTGGCCGAGGCCCTGTCGGCAATGGGGAAGGCGGACGAGGCGCTGGCGGCGTGCGACGAGCCGATGGCGGTTGAGGCGAACCGGCCGGCCGGGCTGATTCTCCAAGGGAACATCCTCGCCAAGGCCGGGCGGTACGCCCAAGCCCGCGACCGGTACGAGGCGGCCATGGCGGTCGCGCCGGACCCGTCCGCCGTCCACGCCGCCCTCGGCGACCTCGCCTTGGCGGAAGGCGCTCCGGCGGCGGCGCTCCGGCATTATGAAGCCGCGCTAAAAGCCCGGCCCGACTGGCCGCCAATGGCCGACCATGTGGCCAAATTGCGCCAGGCCCAAAAGGACGGCAAGCCGCCCGCCAAGTAAGACAACGCCTGTCCGCCCGTCGCCGCCTCGTCCGCCGCTTCGGTCAAGTCACATGGGGAGGACGGTGACCGGTGGCCGCCATTCTCGGGATCTCCGCCTTCTACCACGACAGTGCGGCCGCCTTGGTCGTCGACGGGGACATCGTCGCCGCCGCCCAGGAAGAGCGGTTCACCCGCGTCAAGCACGACCCCGCCTTCCCGGCCCGCGCCGCGGCCTACTGTCTGGAGGCGGCCGGCCTCGCCCCCGGCCAGGTCGATTACGTCGTATTTTACGAGAAGCCGGTGGCGAAGTTCGACCGGCTCTTGGAGACGTACTTGGCCGTCGCGCCGGCCGGCTTCCGCAGTTTTTGCCGGGCCATGCCCGTCTGGCTGAAGGAAAAACTGCACACCCGGCGCACGATCCGGCGGCTCCTCCCCGGCATGGCGGCCGCCCCCGTCCTCTTCCTGGACCACCACGAGAGTCACGCGGCCAGCGCCTTTTTTCCCAGCCCCTTTGACGAGGCCGCCGTCCTGACCATGGACGGCGTCGGCGAATGGAGCACGACGGCGTGGGGGACCGGTTCGGGCAATACCATTCGCCTCGCCGGCCACCTGCCGTTCCCGCACTCCTTGGGCATGCTGTACTCCGCGTTCACGTACTACTGCGGGTTCAAGGTCAACAGCGGCGAGTACAAGCTGATGGGCCTGGCCCCCTTCGGCCGCCCGGTCTATCGTGACGCAATCGAACAACGGCTCATCGACCTGAAGGCCGACGGCAGTTTCCGGCTGGACATGCGGTTTTTCAACTACTGCCAAGGTCTGACGATGACCGGCCGGCGGTTCCATGAGCTGTTCGGCGGCCCGCCCCGCGAACCCGAGGCCCCGCTGCTGCAACGGCACATGGACTTGGCCGCGAGCATCCAAGCCGTCGCCGAGGAGGTCCTGTTGCGGGTCGGCCGGCACGTCCGCCGAGAGACTGGCCTGCGGAACTTGACGATGGCGGGCGGCGTCGCCCTGAACTGCGTCGCCAACGCCCGCCTGCTCCGGGAAGGCGTGTTCGACCGCATTTGGGTGCAGCCCGCCGCCGGGGACGCCGGCGGCGCCTTGGGGGCCGCCCTGTTCGTCTGGCATCAACTCTTGGGCAACGCGCGCGTCCCGCAACCCGGCGACGCCCAGCGCGGGAGCCTGCTGGGGCCGAGCTATTCGGCCGCCGACGTGCGCCAAGCCTTGGCCGCGAAGGGCGTCCCCTTCCGCGAAGTGAGTGCGGCGGACTTGCCGGGCCGCGTGGCCGACTTGCTCGCGGCCGGCCGGGTCGTCGGCTGGTTCCAAGGCCGGATGGAGTTCGGGCCGCGCGCCCTGGGGGCGCGTAGCATCCTCGCGGACGCCCGCTCCGCCCAGACGCAGGCGGACTTGAACGTGAAGATCAAATTCCGGGAAAGCTTCCGGCCGTTCGCCCCCGTCGTGCTGGCCGACCGGGCGGCGGAGTGGTTCGACTTCCCCGCCGGCCACGACAGCCCGTACATGCTCTTCGTGGCCCCGGTGCGGGAAGACCGCCGCGTCCCGATCCCCGCGGATCAGGCCGAGCGCATGGCGGCGGACCCCGACCTTTGCCGGCGCGTGACCGTGCCGCGCTCGACGATCCCGGCCGTCACGCACGTGGATTACACCGCCCGCCTGCAGACCGTGGACGCGGCCCGGAACCCGAAACTGCACGCGCTGCTGCGGGCGTTCGACGCCCTGACCGGCTGCCCCGTCCTCGTCAACACGAGTTTCAACGTGCGCGGGGAGCCGATCGTCCGCACGCCGGCCGAGGCCCTGCGCTGCTTCGAGGCGACCGACATGGACGCGCTGGTCCTGGAAGACTGCGTCGTGGAGAAGGGCGCCGCCGGCTACCGCCCGGACCCGGCGACCCGCGACCAGTACCGCGACCAATTCCCGTTGGACTGACCCGCGGAGGAAAGCCATGCACTGGTCCGACATCCCGTTCCGCCCGCCCGCCCGGACCCTCCGCCAATTCGCGGGCGTCGGCGCCGCCGTCCTCACGGGGTTGGCCGTCGTTCAAGCCGCGGTCTATGACCGGCCCGGCCTCGCGTCGGGTCTCGGCGCCGCCGCCGTGGTCGTCAGCGTCATCGGGCTGTTGCGACCCGCGGCGTTGCGGCCGGTGTTTGTCGGGATGATGGTCGCGTCGTTCCCGATGAATTGGCTGGTCACGCGGCTGGTTTTGGCCGCCCTTTTTTATGGCGTGTTCACCCCCTTGGGGGTTATCTTCAAGTTGATCGGCCGCGACGCCCTTACGCGCCGGCTCCGCCCGGACGCCGACACGTACTGGGTTCCGAAGCCCGCCGCCGATGGCGTCCGCAGTTACTTTCGACAGTCCTGACACCCTTGGGGAGCGCGCCGCATGGACCCGAAACCGCCCAGCGAGTTGGAAAAGATCGCGAAGGAAGAACCCTCGCCCTCTTTGGTCAAGGACTTCTGGCACTTTCTGCGCCACAACAAGAAGTGGTGGCTGCTCCCGCTGTTGATGATCCTGGCGGCACTAAGCCTGTTGATGCTGCTCTCAACGACGGCAGCGTCCCCGTTCATCTACACACTGTTTTGAGGCCGGGCCGCCCCGCTATACTGTCCAAATGTTCACATCGAAGACGCCGCGGTCGGTGTACGGCGTGGATTTCAGCGGGGCGGCCAAGGCGGGGGAGACCATTTGGGTCGCCCGGCTGCGCGGGCGGCGGCGGTTCCCGTGGGCGGTCGCCGGGCTGTGGCGGTTGGCCGACCGCACCGGGCACGCCGAGCGGTCGGCGGCGTTGGCCGCGCTGGTGCGCTGGATCACGCTCACGCACTCGGCGGTGTGGGGGTTCGACTTTCCCTTCGGGCTGCCGGTGGGCTTGGGGTTCGGCGGGTGGGCGTCCGTCGTGCGGGCGATCAGCAAGTGGGAAGGCGGGGCGTATGCGTTCGGCGAGGAGTGCGTCGCCCGCGCTGAGGCCCTGTTCGGCACGAAGCACATCCGGCGGCGGACGGACGGGCTGGCGCCGTTCGACCCCGTCCACTACCGCGTGATCTACCAAACCTTTCACGGCATCCGCGACGTGCTCGGCCCGCTGCGCCGCGACCCGGCGACGGCCGTGCTGCCGTTCCAAGACGCAGACGTTGACGGGATTCACCGGGTCGTGATCGAGACGTGTACGACGGCCGCCCTCAAGGCGTGGGGGCTGCCGTGCAAGCGGTACAAAGAGCCGACGGCGGCGGTTGTTTCGCCGGTTGGGAAAGCCGTGCGGCGGGAAATCCTGCGTGGTTTGGCGGGTTTTGTGACGGTGCCGCCGGCGATTCGGCGCGTCATCATGGCCGATCCGGGGGGGGACGCGCTCGATGCGCTGGTCGCGGCGGCTGCCGCCGCGCGGGCGTGGACGACGGCCGACCATCCGGCGAAAACGCCGAGCCGGACGGCGCGGCGGGAAGGGGTGCAGTGGTATTGAAGGTGCGCGAAAAATTGAGGCCGGGCGAACCATCGTCGCTTTTCGCTCCGCGAAAAGTCCGGCTCCACGCCCGAGGGGGGCCGGTCCTCTCTTGGGCGAAGGTCAGACTTTTCGCGGAGCGAAAAGC
>JAYTTY010000318.1:0-6407 GCA_043744795.1 Zavarzinella sp.
CCGCAAAGCCTCCGCGTCGCGGCTTACAAGACATTCGCTTCGGCGCGGGGTCTTGAATCGTCGCGGCGACCCGCGAATGCAACGCTTCCAACGCCACCGGCTCCGCCGCCGGTTCCGCGCCCGTCGCATCGCTGGCGCCGACCACCGTGCCGCCGGGGACGCCGGCCCCGGCGAGCAAGACGCTCCACGCGCCGGCCCAATGGTCGCGGCCGCCGCGGGCGTTTCGCTTCGGCGTGCGACCAAATTCCCCGGCGGCCACGACGAGCGTGTCTTGAAGCAGGCCGCGGTCTTCCAACTCCGTCAGCAGGGCGACGTAGGCCGTGTCGAACATCGGGCCGATGGCGCGGTAATCGTCCAAGGTCGCGGGGAGCGACCCGCCGGCCGCGTGGCAGTCCCAACTGACGGCGTCGTAGACTTCGGTGAACATGTTGACGACCACGCCTCGGGCACCACCTTCAATCAGGCGACACGCGCGCAAGCAATCGTCGCCGAACGGCGAACGGCCGAAGTGTTCGCGTGAGCAGTCATTTTGCACGTCGAGCGTCGCGGGAATGAGGCCGCTCTGGCCACGGTCCAAGTTCACGCCGGTGAACCCGATGGGGCCGGGCAGCAGATTCCCGCCGGCTAACAAGTGCGGGGCCGATTCGTCCGGCCCGCTCAGGCGGCCCGTTTGCAGCAGTTGCAGCCCCGTTTCGTGGGTCGGGGCGGCCGTGTGATGCACCGACCGCACCACCTGAAATCGGTGGGCGTTGGCCGCCATGCGCGGGAAGAGTTCCGTGAAGCGAACGCCCGGAACCCGCGTCGGGATGCTGCCGAACGGGCTGCGAACGTCGTCCGCGGCGTCCGGCTTCGGGTCCCATGTGTCGAGTTGGCTGGGGCCGCCCGTCAGCGCGAGGAAGACGCAGTTCTTCCCCCGCGTCGTTGGCAACGCCAACGCGGGCGCCGCGAGAACCGCCCCGGCGGCCGCGCCCAAGAAATCCCGGCGTGTGATGGACATGACATTCCCCTCGACATCATTCCGATGCACTGACATTACATCGCCGATGGGCAACAAGCAACAAAGGCCATTTGAACCGCCAAGGCGCCAAGACGCCAAGAAGACAACAAAACATTCTTCTGATCCGGTCTTCTTGGCGTCTTGGCGCCTTGGCGGTTCATCATCTTTGCCGAGGGAGTTTTTCCCCGAATCTTTCCCCCGCCCCCGCGCCTCCATTAAGATGAGCGGTGAGGAGGCGGGCATGGCAACAGCCACCGACGAGCCGCTGACACCCGAAGTGGTGTTCCGGGAGTATGTGCCGCGCGTGTACAATCTCGCCCGGCGGATGCTGAACAACGACGCCGACGCCGAGGACGCCACGCAGGACGTGCTGGTGCAGGTCGTGCGCAAGCTGGACACGTTCCGCGGGGACGCGGCCTTCACGACGTGGCTGCACCGCGTGACGGTGAACGCGGCCTTGGCGGTGCGGCGCAAGCGGGCCAAGCGGGAAGAGCACCGCGTCTACGACCCGCTGGAGAACTTCACGGAAGAGGGGGGGCACGGCGGGTCCGTCCGGCCGTGGCCGAAACTCCCCGACAGCGTGGCGCTCGACGCCGAGCAGAAAAAGCTGATCGAAGAGGCCATCGGCCAACTGCCCGAGACCTACCGGGACGTGTTCGTCCTCGCGGACGTGCAGCAGCTCCCGAACGCGGAAATCGCCGAGGCGCTGGACCTGAGCGTGGCCGCCGTCAAGAGCCGGCTGCACCGGGCCAGACTGATGATGCGGGAAACCCTGTCCCGGCACTACGAGGAATTGCTGTCATGACCCTGACGTGCCGGAAGGTGGCCGAAATCCTCGTGGACTACGTGGACGGCTCAATGTCCGAGGAAGACCGGGCGAACTTCGACCGCCACTTTTGCGGGTGCGTCCCGTGCGCGATCTACCTGCGGACGTACCACGACACAATCCTCCTCACCAAGTCACTTCCCAACGTCCCCCTCCCCCCCGAATTTTTAAGCCGCCTGAAAGAAGTGTTCGCCAAGGAGTGTGGGCAAAAGCAGGGGTGACGCCATGCCGGTTCACGACTGGACGAGAGTGACTTCAGGACTCTTTCATGAGTTCCACCAAAGTTGGTGTGTCCGTATTAAGGACGCCCTCAACTCTAATCTCCTGCCCCCCGGCTTCTATGCCCTCGTTGAACAGCGGACCGGCGGCCCCGAGCCGGACGTGATCGCGGTGGAAGTTAGCCCCGTCGATGAGGAAGGTATCGGAGCCGTGGGCGTCGCCGTCCGGCCGCTGACGAAGATCGTGCAGCGATTTGAAACCGACGAGGTGAACTACGCCCGACGAGCAAACCGCATCGCCGTCCGTCACGAACTCGGCGAAGTCGTCGCGGCCATTGAGATCGTGTCCCGTGGGAACAAAAGTTCCCAGAATGCGATCCGGTCGTTCATTGACAAGACCGCCGACTTCCTGCGGGCCGGCGTCCACCTACTGGTGATCGACCTTTTTCCCCCGGCGGCGCGCGACCCACATGGCATCCATAACGCCATTATGGAAGACATTGGCGAAGAACTCTTGCCGATGCCCGAGGACAAGCCGCTGACGTTGGTCGGATATGACGCCACCATGCCTATGACGGCTTACATCGAACCCGTCGCCGTCGGCGACCGCCTGCCCGATATGCCCCTTTTCCTTCAGCCGGGCCGCCACATTCTCGTTCCGCTCGAGGCGACCTATCAGGCGACATGGGGCCTCACGCCGAAGCCGATCCGCGACCTGTTGGAGCCGGCCACGCGCTGACTTCCCGACGGCGGCCACATTTTTTCCCGCGCTCCACTGGCCACTCGCCGGGGTGCGCGGCAGAATAGTGCTTTCCCACTTTGGGAAGATGACGCCGAAATCGCGCGACGGACGAGACCCTATGCCGACGATTAGCCAACTGATCCGCGCCCCGCGCGTGGTGCAGAAGAACAAGCCGAAGCACCCGGCCATGCTCGGGTGCCCGCAGAAGCGCGGCGTCTGCCTGCAAGTCAAGACGATGACGCCGAAGAAGCCGAACTCGGCCCTCCGGAAGATCGCCCGCGTGCGGCTGTCCACCGGGACCGAAGTGACGGCCTACATCCCCGGCGAAGGCCACAACCTGCAAGAGCACTCCATCGTGCTCGTCCGCGGCGGCCGCGTCCGCGACTTGCCCGGCGTGCGCTACCACATCGTCCGCGGGGTGTTGGACTCCCAGGGCGTGAGCGACCGCAAGCAGGCCCGGTCCAAGTACGGCTCCAAGAAGTCCGGCAAGTAACCACGGCACCGACCCCGACCCCCGAACGCAGAGCGACCCGAGCCAAGTATGTCGAAGAAATTCACCGCCAGTTACACGCACCAAAAGCCGGACGTGCGGTTCAACTCCGAGTTGGTCAACAAGTTCATCAACTGCCTGATGCACGACGGCAAGAAGTCCGTCTCCACCCGCATCTTCTACAAGGCGATGGACTTCATCAAGACCCGCATGCCGGACGCCGACCCGCTGCAAGTGTTCATCGGCGCCGTCGAGAACGTCAAGCCGAGCGTCGAAGTCCGGTCCCGCCGCGTCGGGGGCGCCAACTACCAAGTTCCGATCCCCGTGAAGTCCAAGCGGCAACTGTCGCTGGCCATCCGCTGGCTGATCGCCGCCTGCCGCAGCAAGAGCGGCCGGCCGATGTACCTGCGGCTCGCCGAGGAACTCATGGCCGCCTCCCGCCGTGAAGGGGAAGCCATCAGCAAGCGCGAACAGACCGTCAAGATGGCCGACGCCAACAAGGCGTTCTCCCACTTCGCCTGGTAAGCCGGGCCGCGTGAAAAGTGAACAGTGGTCAGTGGTCGGCGCCGAACCCGGCGCCGGTGACTGGCCACTTTTGTTTTTGATGGCAATGAAAAACCATTTTTGGCCACGGATCGAACACGGACGAAACACGGATAAAAGCAGAAGAGAAAAGAAGAACTTAACCACAGAGGACACAGAGAACACAGAGGAAAGACAAAAGGCCGAGAAGACATTCTTAGAAATGCCTGCTCTCGGTTTTCTCTGCTCTGTGTTCTCTGTGTCCTCTGTGGTTAAGTTCTTCCGTCTTTGTCTTTGTCCGTGTTCGATCCGTGGCTAAACATTCTTGGTACTTGGTCCCCCAGTCCCGGTGTCCTCATGGCCTCTCCCGCCGACCTAAAAACCATCCGCAACATCGGGGTGATCGCCCACATCGACGCGGGCAAGACGACGACCACGGAACACCTGCTCTACTACGCCGGCGAGAAGCACAAGCTCGGCGGCGTGGACGAGGGCACCACCGAGACGGACTACGACCAGGAAGAGCAAGAGCGCGGCATCACCATCTACTCGGCGTGCGTGCCGTTCCAGTGGGCCGGGCACGCCGTCAACCTGATCGACACGCCCGGCCACGTGGACTTCACCGCCGAGGTCGAGCGCAGTCTGCGCGTCCTCGACGGGTGCGTGTGCGTGTTCGACGCCCAGAAGGGCGTGGAGGCCCAGTCCGAGACGGTGTGGAAGCAGGCCAACAAGTATTCCGTCCCGCGCCTGGTGTTCGTCAACAAGATGGACGTGGTCGGGGCCAACTTCGCCAACTGCCTGCAACAGGTCCGCGACCGGCTCGACGGCCACCCGCTGCCGCTGGTCATCCCCATCGGGGCCGGGTCGATCAAGGAGACGCAGACGCCGTTCCGGGGCGTCATCGACCTGCTCCAGATGAAAGCCCTGTTCTTTGACGCCGGGGACAACGGCAAGACCGTCCGCGTCGCCGACATCCCGGCCGAGAACTTGGCCGAGGCCACGGTGTACCGCGAAAAACTCTTCGACGTGCTGACGCAGAACGACCCGGACGACAAGATCACCACGCTCGTGCTGGAAGGCAAGGAAATCCCGATCCCCGTGGCCCAGAGCCTGATCCGCGAGCAGACACTGAAGCGGACCATCCAACCCGTCCTGTGCGGGTCCGGCCGCGAGCACATGGGCATTCAACCGCTGCTCGACGCCGTGTGCGCCTACCTGCCCAGCCCGCTCGACCGGCCGCCGGTCGTAGGGATGAACCCGAAGAAGGAAAAGGAAGAGAAGCGCAAGCCGGACGTGAAGGAGCCGTTCTCGGCCCTCGTCTTCAAGGTGATCGCCCAGGACTCGGGGGACATCTTCTTCGTCCGCGTGTATTCGGGGACGATGAAGGCCAACAGCCGTGTGCTGAACACCGGCAAAGACGTGAAGGAGAACATCGGCAAGCTGTACCACATCCACGCCGACCCGTCGCAACGGGACGAGTTGGCCGAGACGCACGCCGGGGACATCGTGGCCGTCATCGGCCTCAAGGACTCCGTGACCGGGGACACGCTCTGCGACACGCAGAACCCGATCCTGCTGGAAAAAATCACGTTCGTCGAGCCGGTCGTCAGCCAGCGCATCGAGCCGGAATCGACGGCCGACAAAGACAAGCTGCTGAACACCCTCGGCAAGCTGCAACGCGAAGACCCGACCTTCATCGTCCGGCACGACAAGGAGACGGGCCAACTGCTGATGAACGGCATGGGCACGCTGCACCTGGAAGTGAAGCGCCACAAGCTGGACCGCGACTACAAGCTAAAAGTCCGCGTCGGCAAGCCGCAGGTGAGCTACCGCGAGACGTTAAAGCGTTCCGTCACCACGACCGGCGAGTGCGACCGCATGATCGGCGGCAAGGCCGTCTTCGCCAAGGTCAAGGTGGAGTTCGAGGTGCGCCACGCCGACCAGCCGGTGACGGTCGTCAGCAAGTTGAAACCGAAAGACATCCCGGACCCGTTCCCGGACGTGATCGTCCGCGGCCTCAAGTCGTCGCTCACGTCCGGCGGCCTCGGCTACCCGGTGCTGGACGTCCACGCCACGCTGATCGAGGCGACGTTCGACCCGGAGCGCAGCACGGAGCCGGCGTTTGAAGCCGCCGCGTCGGACGCCGTCGCCAAGGCGTTCAGCCGGGAGAACATGCAACTGCTGGAACCCATGATGCGGCTGACGATCAGCACGCCCGTGGACGTGTCCGGCAACGTGTTCTCTTACCTAATGGCCCGCCGGGCCGAGGTGGACAGCCAAGACTCCGACGGCCGCAACAGCACCATCATCGCCCGCGCCCCGCTGGTGACGATGTTCAGCTACGCCGACGAACTGCGGAGCCTGTCGCAGGGCCGCGCCAGTTCGACGATGGAACCGCACTCGTACGCCCCGGCCCCGGACGATGTGTTGCGGACATTCTTGGACGGGTGATGGTGTTTTTAGCCTTCGTTGGAGTCCCGGCTTCAGCCGGTCTTCGGGACTCCATCCGGCCACCGCGTCAGTTGTTCGTGTCGGTTCATGGGGGAATTGCACCGTTTTGACTTTGGCCTTCGTTGGAGTCCCGGCTTCAGCCGGTCTTCGGCGGTGATCGA
>JAYTTY010000319.1:0-6405 GCA_043744795.1 Zavarzinella sp.
GTCTCCGTATCCATGCTCACTGAAGGTTGGGACGCCAACACCGTCACCCACGTCTTGGGGGTCCGCGCCTTCGGCACCCAACTACTTTGCAAACAGGTAATCGGCCGCGCCCTCCGCCGCCAATCCTACGAGTTGAACGAAAACAACCTGTTCAACGTGGAATACGCCGATGTGCTGGGCATCCCGTTCGACTTCACCGCCAAGCCGGTCGTCGCCCAGGTCCAGCCGCCGCGCGAGACCGTCCAAGTGCGGGCGCTGCCGGAGCGCGCCGCCCTCGAAATCACCTTCCCGCGCGTGGCCGGCTACCGCGTGGAGCTGCCGGAAGACCGCATCACCGCCCGGTTCAACGAGGAGTCCGTCTTCGAGTTGACGCCGGACATCGTCGGCCCGTCAGTCACGCAAACGGCGGGGATCGTCGGCGCCCCGGCGGACATGACCCTGGCCCACTTGAAGGACGCGCGGCCGGCCACCTTGCAGTATCTGCTCACGCAGCGGCTGCTCGAAACCAAGTTCCGCGACCCCGGCGGCGAAGTAAAAGTTCACCTGTTCGGCCAACTCAAGGCCGTCGTCAAACAGTGGCTGGACACCTGCCTCGTCTGCAAGGGCTACACGCAATCCGCCCTGCTGGAAGATCACGCCCTGGCCGACATCGCCTGCAACCGCATCATGGCCGGCATTACGCAAGCCTTCATCGGCGAGCGCCCCATCAAGGCCCTGCTCGACCCGTACACGCCCGCCGGCTCGACGGCTTCCGTCCGCTTCACCACGGCCAAGAAAGACCGCTGGACGACGGACGCCCGCCGCTGCCACGTCAACTACGTCGTCCTCGACAGCGACTGGGAGGCCGAGTTCTGCCGCGTCGCCGAGGCCCACCCCCAGGTGATCGCCTACGCCAAAAACCACAACCTCGGCCTCGAAGTCCCGTACCGCTACGGCGGCGAGACCCGCACGTACCTCCCCGACTTCATCGTCTTGGTTAATGACGGCCGCCCCGACCCGCTGCATCTGATCGTGGAGATCAAAGGCTACCGCCGCGAGGACGCCAAGGAAAAGAAGGCCACGATGGACACCTATTGGGTCCCCGGCGTCAACAACCTGGGGACGCACGGGAGATGGGCCTTCGCCGAGTTCACGGACATCTACATGATCGAAGAAGGCTTCGCCAACAAGGTGGCCGGCGAATTCGACCGGATGGTGGCGGCCATTGTTTAGCCGCGCCGACATCGTTTCGCCGCGCCAACATCGTTTAGCCGCGACGCGAAGGCTTTGCGCAGCGGAGCGCGGGCCGCCCGAATCGCATAAAACATCCGGGCGGGGGAAGCGACTTGGCGCGGGAAGGTCCACGCTCCGCTGCGGAAACCCTCCGCGTCGCGGCGAAACGATGTCGTCGCGTCGCGGCGAAACAGTACAGGAGATTGGCATGGTCATCGGCTCCCACGTCATCTTCGGGGCGTACGGGTTCTGGCTGCCGAACGACCCGCGCGGCTCGTGGTCCGAGTTCGTCGGCTCGTGGGACCTGTTCCGCCACGGCCCGGCCACCAAGACCACCGAGACGCGCTCCGTCGCCCACCGCCCGCACGACCGGCAAACCCGCCTGGCTGCCAAGGAAGCCCTGGTGCGCCCGGCCGTCCAGTTCACCGGCGCGCAAGCGAAGGCCGTCGCCGAGGGGTTCGCCGACTACGCCCGCGACGGCGGGTTGGAAGTGTGGGCTTGTGCCGTCATGCCGGACCACGTGCATTTGGTGTTGGGCCGGCACCGCCTCGACGTGGAAAAGCTGGTGATCCAGCTAAAGGGCCACGCCACGGTGAAGCTTACCGAAGCGGGCCTGCATCCCTTCACGACCGCCGGCCAGCGGCCGAAGTGCTTCGCCCGCGGCGCGTGGAAAGTGTTTTTGGAGACCGCAGAGGACGTGGCCCGCGCCGTGAAATATGTCGAGAACAACCCCGTCAAGGAAGGCAAAAACCCCCAACGCTGGTCGTTCGTGAAACCGTTCGGAAGCGACCCCGTTTAGCCGCGACGCGGAGGCTTTGCGCAGCGGAGCGTTAACCCCCCCGCCGCAACCGCCGGCCCCCGATCCGTGTCCGCCGCACCCACCGAGTCCCCATGCCCAAGAAGCCCGCCGCCCCGCGCAAGACCGTCGAGACCATCACCCACGACGGCGACTCGCGCAAGAACATCCCCACGGCCGAGTTCTCGTCCGTCGTCGGCGCCGACCCGTCGCCCGTCCGCGTCGCCTACGAGCGCCGCAACCGCGACCTCGACCCGCAACTGGTGTGGCGCGGCAAGACGCCCGAGGCCCTCGCGGTGCCGGCGCCGCCGCTGTACATCCAGGAGAAGGTCCACCCCAAGGCCCTGATCGACGACTTGTTGCGGCAGGGCAAGGCGGCGCCGAAAGCCGGGGAGGTGCAGCTCGACTTGTTCGCGGACTTCAACGGCATGCCGGCCGGGGCCGACAAGACCGACTTCTACCAGCACGACCAGCACTGGGCCAACCGCATGATCCTCGGCGACTCGCTGCAGGTCATGGCCAGCCTCGCCGAGCGCGAGGGCCTGCGCGGCAAGGTCCAGTGCGTCTACTTCGACCCGCCGTACGGCATCAAGTTCAACAGCAACTTCCAGTGGTCCACCACCAGCCGCGACGTGAAGGACGGCCACCGCGACCACATCACCCGCGAGCCGGAACAGGTCAAGGCCTTCCGCGACACCTGGCGCGACGGCATCCACAGCTACCTGACCTACCTGCGCGACCGCCTCATCGTCGCCCGCGACTTGCTGACCGACAGCGGCTCGATCTTCGTGCAGATCGGCGACGAGAACGTGCATCGCGTCCGTGCGGTGATGGAAGAGGTGTTCGGGGAGGAGAACTTTGGCGCACTGATATGCGTCGTAAAAACTGCCGGCCAGACTGCGGAGCACATTCCCGGCGTCGCAGATTACATTATCTGGTTCTTTCGCAACGGAGAAAGGCGAAAGCTCCATCGGCCCTACAAGGGAAAGGGGATCGCGGACGACGTATCTGGTGTGTATCGGTGCGTGCTTGGTGATGACATGAAGGTAGTCCGTCTCAATGCGTCTGAGCTTGATCGACATGTCCACTCGCATGGTGATGAACGTATTTTCCGACTCGATAACATCACCAGCCAAAGCATCGGACGTGACAAAGGAGAGGGAGCAGCATCTTGGTTTCCCGTCCTCATTGACGGAAGAACAATTCTGCCCTCTTCAAAGGCGCGCTGGAAAACGAATGAGTCTGGCATGCAACGCTTAGTTCGATCCAAGCGAGTGAACCCGGCTGCCAACTCCTTGACCTACATTCGGTACTTGAGTGACTTCCGAGCTTCCGAAATTGGTAATGTTTGGGTGGATATGGGCACGGGAAGCTTCACGGAGGAAAAAATCTACGTCGTACAGACCGCAACAAAGATCGTTCAACGCTGCATCCTCATGGCCACCGACCCCGGCGACCTGGTGCTTGATCCGACGTGCGGGTCCGGGACGACGGCCACCGTCGCGGAGCAGTGGGGCCGACGGTGGATCACGATCGACACGTCCCGCGTCGCCCTGGCGCTGGCCCGCGCCCGGCTGATGGGGGCGCGCTACCCGTATTACCTGCTGGCCGACTCGCGGGACGGGCAGAAAAAAGAAGCCGACGTCACCCGCTCGGCGCCCGCGACGCAGCCGGTGCGCGGGGACATCCGGCAAGGGTTCGTGTACGAGCGCGTGCCGCACATCACGCTGAAGTCCATCGCCAACAACGCCGAGATCGACGTGATCTGGGACCAGTGGCAACAGACGCTCGAACCGCTGCGCGAGAAGCTCAACAAGCAACTGAAGACGGCGTGGCACGAGTGGGAAGTCCCGCGCGAGGCCGAGGCCAAGTGGGGCGAGGCCGTCAAGAAGCTGCACGCCGAATGGTGGGCGGCCCGCGTCGGCCGGCAGCGCGACATCGACGCCAGCATCGCGGCCAAGGCCGAGTTCGAGTTCCTGTACGACAAGCCGTACGAGGACAAGAAGAAGGTCCGCGTCGCCGGCCCGTTCACCGTGGAGAGCCTGTCCCCGCACCGCACGCTCGGCGTGGACGAGAACGACGCCCTGATCGACCCGCTGAAAAAGGCCCCGCCCGGCGCCAAGGACTTCGCCCAAATGGTGCTGGACAACCTCCGGACCGCCGGCGTGCAGCAGGCCCACAAGGAGGACCGCATCACGTTCACGTCCCTCGCCCCGTGGCCGGGGGACTGGGTGTGCGCCGAGGGCCGCTACCTGGAGGGGGACGTTGAAAAGCGGGCCGCCATCTTCATCGGCCCGGAGTTCGGCACCGTGCAGCGGCAAGACCTGGTCGAGGCCGCCAAGGCCGCCGGGGACGGCAAGTTCGACGTGCTGATCGCCTGCGCCTTCAACTACGAGGCCCGCACGACGGACTTCGCCAAGGTCGGCCGCCTGCCGGTCCTCAAGGCCCGCATGAACGCCGACCTGCACATGGCCGCCGACCTGAAGAACACCGGCAAGGGCAACCTGTTCGTGATCTTCGGCGAGCCGGACATCACCCTGTTGCCCGGGGCCGACGGCCGCTCGCGCGTGAAGATCAACGGCGTGGACGTGTTCCACCCCAACACCGGCGAAGTGCGCAGCGACGGCCCGGCCGGCATCGCCTGCTGGTTCCTGGACACGGACTACGACGGCGAAAGCTTCTTCGTCCGCCACGCCTACTTCCTCGGCGCCAACGACCCGTACAAGAGCCTGAAAACGACGCTGAAAGCCGAGATCAACGAAGAGGCGTGGGCCGCGCTGAACAGCGACACGAGCCGCCCATTTGAAAAGCCGGCGTCTGGGAGAATCGCCGTCAAAGTCATCAACCACTTGGGCGACGAAGTGATGAAGGTGTTCAAAGTGTGACTTCGTTTCGCCGCGCCGCGCCGACATCGTTTAGCCGCGACGCGAAGCGGAGCGCGACCCTTCCCGCGTAAAATCGCCGCCGCGACCCGGGAAGCGATTTTCCCGGCCCAAGCCCGCGCTCCGCTGCGCAAAGCCTCCGCGTCGCGGCTAAACGAATTCGGCCCGGCGCGCCGGAGCGCGGCCCCGCCACATTTACGCCGGCGCCCCCCGCATCATCACTTGGGCCGGGTTGATCGCCTTGTACTTCCCCTTGTTGGCGGTGATCTCGAACGCCTGCGGGACGGACTCGATCCCTTGAAGGATGTGGGTGATCGTGGGCTTTAATCGGACGCGGCCGGTCGCCACCAAGCGGACGGTGTGGGCGAGGTGGCCTTGGGTGCTGATGTCCGGGAAGAGGTAGCGCAGGCTGCGCTCGCGCAGCGTGTCCACGTTGAGTTCCAATGGGCCGCCGAACCAGGACACGCCGATGATCTTGCCGCCGGAGCGGACGGCGTCGATGGCCTGGATCAGCGACTGGTGGCCGGCGAGGCCCTGCTTCGGGCTGCCGCCGGCGCACTCGAACACCACGTCGGCCCCGACGCCGCCCGTCAGGTCGCGGATGGCAGAGACCACGTCGACCGACTTGGCGTTGAGGGCGTGGTCGGCGCCGAGTTGGCGGGACATGTCGCACGCCTCGTCGCGCACGTCCACGGTGATAATCAGGCCAGCGCCGCTGAGGCGGGCGATTTGCAGGCACTCCAACCCCATGCTGCCTTGGCCGAGGATCGCCACCGTGTCCGCGATTCGCAGTTGGGCGGTCTCGACGGCGGCGACGCTGTCGCTCAGGGATTGCAGGCAGGCGGCCTCGCTGTCCGAGATGCGGTCGTCCACCTTGACGAGGGCGATGGCCGGCAGGATCGCCCGCTCGGCGAAGCACCCCGGCAGGTCGAACCCGATCACCGGGCCTTTGCGGCACAGGTCGCCGCGCTCCGTCCGGCACATCTGGCACGCCCCGCACGGCAACTTGGCCCGCGCGGCCACGCGGTCGCCGGGCCGGAAGCCCTCGACGCCCGGCCCCGTTTCCAGAATGCGGGCGCAGAACTCATGCCCGAAGAGTTGGACGGGCGCCTCCGTCTCCAAGCGCCGTTTAATGCGGTCGAAGGCCAGCGTCGGGATGCCGTAGGCGAGCTGGGCCTCCGTGACGCTCGGCTGCACGCAGAGCGGCTCGACGAGGACGTGCCCCGGCCCGCACCGGGGTTCCGGCACGTCGTCCAAGCGCAGGTCGTTGAAGCCGTGGAAGCGCCAAGCCTTCATTTCTGGGATCCTCGGTGTTGATTCGGCCGCGTTGGCGACCCGCGTTCACACGGCCGGCGGCGTACGCATGTTCCCAATCGCGCGCGGGGCCGGCTTTCGCTTTCGTTGGAGTCCCGGCTTCAGCCGGTCTTCGGCCCGCCGTCAGGCCGCCGCCCGCCGGGGCGTATGACTTCGGCTTTCGTTGGAGTCCCGGCTTCAGCCGGTCTTCGGCGGACGACC
>JAYTTY010000320.1:0-6387 GCA_043744795.1 Zavarzinella sp.
GACATCGAGAAAACGCGGCATGGTCGCACTATTGCGACTTCCGCCTGAATTCTTCGCTCTCGCCTGACCTACCCCTGTAAGGGGTTAGGGGGTGAGGTCTCTTACTTCACCGGCGAGTACGGCGTCCCCTTCAGCCACAGGCTGTCGGCCTTCTTCACCAGGCCGCCGTCCTTCTCCGAGTCGGCTTTGGCCTTGATCCACTCGGGGTCTTCCTTGAATGCCTTCCAGGACTTGTCGGCGGCCTCACGGCTCGGGTAGCTGAGGATGTAGATCAGGATGTCTTCCGACTGCTTCGATTCGGTTGCTTTGTCGTCGGACGGCACCCAGTAGCCGACGTTCGTGATGCCGTGCTTTTCGAAGAGTTTGAGGGTGTGGTTCTGGAACCGCTCGTGCAGGGCCTTCATCTTGCCGGGGTTGGCGTAGTACGTCCGCATCTCGAAGACGCGGGCGGGGGCCTCGGTTTTCGGCGGGGATTCGGCGACGGCGTTCGGGAGAGTCATGAGGAGTGCGCTCAGGCAAAGGGTCAACCGCTTCATGGGAGAAACTCCGTGAGGGAAGGTGACAGTTTGCCGGATGGACGCCGACGGTTCAACAAGAATTCGCAAAGATTGAAGAAGCGATTGGAGGTGGCTAAAGATGGGTGTGGACAAAAAAACCACCCGGCCCGTTCGCGGTCTCTCCCTCCGCGAACGTTCCGGGTGGTTTTCGGTCAGGCTCGGACGGGTCGAAGTGAGTTGGGGTTTCTCCCGAACACCAACATCTTCACTCGGCCGTTCCTGATGAGAAATAAGAAAAGCAAAGGCAGCGCCAACGCACCGCGTGACAAATGCCACAGAGGGCGGCGCCGCTCAAAACCTCTTATTTCACCGAGGAAAATCACTTCGATTTTTATGACCCGTGTCCCGCCGCTCATCAGTGGACACCCGTGATCGCTCACGGAGCGGGCATCCCGTGCCGCGACTGCGGGCGGCGTGGTCAGACGCCCAAGGCCGTACGCTTTTCGGCGATGAACTTCGCGTGGTGGTCGATGTGATGGACCGCCCCGCTGACGATCCCGGAAAGTGGCACCAGCCCCTTGAACGTGTGGACGCCCATGCGGTTGAACGCCTCGTCCGGCAGGGCCTTCAACAGGCGGGTCATCTTCTTGCGGGTCGCTTCGATCAGCGTCAGCTCTTCTTCCAGGTCGCGGTCATTCGGCGAGAGCGTGGCGTGGAACAGGTTTTCGTCGGCCACCAGCAAGAGCGCGCGCTCGTGGGAGATGACGCGCATCATGCGGTCCGCGAGGACCGGCTCGAAGTCCGCGAGGTGGGCGACGACTTCCAGCGTGCTCCACTTCCCGGGCACGGGCCGCGATTTCATTTGCGCCGGCGTCAGCCCGGCGACGGCTTGGCGCAGGGCGGCCGGCCCGGCGGCGTATTGGGCGATTCGTTCGGCGTTCGTGCTCATGACACCCTCCCGGAACAAGACGGATGAAAAGACGGCGCCCACCCCGGGACGCGGGGTGGGACGGGAGAGGATGTTCTACGGAGTCCGGCGCGGTCAGAGCGTCTGAGAAATGTCCAGCACCTTGAACCGCAGCACGCCCCGGGGGACCGTGATCTCGGCGATCTCGCCCTTCTTCTTGCCCACGAGCCCCTGGCCGATGGGGCTGGAGGTGAGGATGAAATTCTTGTCCGGGTCGTCCTCGCCGGGGCCGACGAGGACGAAGGTCTCTTCCTCGTTGTATTCCATGTCCTTGACCTTCACCTTGGACCCGAACACCACGATGTCTTTGGGCAACTGCGACGGGTCGATGATGTTGGCGTGGGCCATCTTGTGCCGGACCAAGTCGATCTTGGCCTGCTGCATGCCCTGGTCCTCGCGGGCGGCGTGGTACTCGGCGTTCTCGCTGAGGTCCCCCATCTCGCGGGCGGTGGCGACGCGCTTGGTGATCTCCATCAGCTGGTGCTCCATGTGGTGGAGGTCAGCCTTCAAATTGTCGTACCCTTCCCGGGTCATCGGGATGCGTTCGTCACTCATCGGTCGCTCCGCTATGAAATCCCGCCGGGCGAAGCCGGCGGCCAAAACAAGCCTAACACAACCCCTCACGGGGTCCAATCATATTCGCCGGAGACCCCGGCGCAGAACTCGGCGAGCAGTTTCGCCGCGTTGTCCAAGTCGTCCAAGTGAACCACTTCCACCGGACTGTGCATGTACCGGTTCGGGATGCCGACCAGCCCGGCGGCCACGCCCTCCCGACAAATCTGGATCACGTTCGCGTCCGTCCCCGTGGCCTTGGCCACGCCGCGGATTTGCACCGGCACGTGAATCCGCTTGGCCGCCGCCTCCAACTCCGTGAACACGCGCGGGTTGATGTTCGGCCCGCGGAACAGCACGGGGCCGGCCCCGACTTTCACTTCGCCCAGCGTCTTCTTGTCGTTCCCCGGCGTGTCCGTTGCGTGGCACACGTCGATGGCGATGCCGACCTGCGGGTTGATGCCGTAGGCGCTGGTAGCCGCCCCGCGCAGGCCGATTTCTTCCTGCACGGTCGATACGGCATAGACACTCGCCCGCCGCTCGCGTTCGGTCAGCAACCGCAGCGTCTCCATCGCGACCCAGAGGCCGACCTTGTCGTCCATCGCCGGAGAAGCGGCCATCCCGTTGCGGAGCGGCCGGTACCCGAGCGTGATCGTCGCCGGGTCGCCGGGCCGCACCAAGCCCTCGGCTTCTTCCTTGTTCTTGGCCCCGATGTCCACCCACAGGTCGTGAAACTGCGGGACTTTGTTCCGCTCTTCGTTGGTCAGCAAGTGCGGCGCCTTGCGGGACAGCACCCCCTGGATCGGCCCGCCGGCGGCCCACACCGTGATGTACTGGCCGAGCAAGATCTGCACGTCCCACCCGCCGATGGGCTGGACGTACAGGAAGCCGTCCGCGTCCACATGCTGAACCATCAGCCCGATCTGGTCGCAGTGCCCGGCCAGCATGATGCGAAGGTCGGACGGTTGCGCCGGGTGAAGCACGGCGATGACGTTGCCGTGCCGGTCCGTGCGGACTTCGCTGGCCAGTGGGCCGGCCCACCGGCGCACCACGTCTTGGACGGGCCGCTCGTAGCCGGACGGGCTGGGCGTCTCCAGTAACTCTCGGAGGAAGTCGTGCGACCCTTCGTTCATTCCTGACACGTCGCCTTTAATAAACGGCAACGTCGGCGGGAATTGGGAAGCAACCCAACGCCCGCCGACGGCAATAATCATTCTAGTATGCGGTTCAAGTCCGCGGCCAACAAGGGACCGGGAAGGGGAAAATAAAGCGAGCCGTCCGTTAGCCGGCCGCGTCCGCGGGGGGTTCGACCCAGTTGTTCGCCTGCCGCCAGAAGGCCAACGGGTTCTCGTAGACCACCTTGCGGATCGTGGCGGCCGGGTGGCCGCGCCGCTTCATTTCCATGACGAGGCCCGGCACCGCCAGCGGGTCGGACACGCCCCAGTCCCCGGCCGAGTTGGCCATGATACGGTCGGTCCCGTGCATCTCCAGAATGTCGCAGGCCCGCTGCGGGGTGCATTTCGTGATCGGGTAGAGGGTCATCCCGCACCAGAAGCCGTTGTCGAGGGCCAGCCGGACGGTGTGTTCCTCGACGTGGTCCACGCACACGCGCGCGGGCTTCACCCGCTTGTCGTTCTTCAGCATGTCCACGATCATCCGCGTCCCCTTCAACTTGTCTTCCAAGTGCGGGGTGTGGATGAGGATGAGTTCGTCGGTCTTCATCGCCAGATCGACGTGCTCCTGAAAGATCGTCGCCTCGTTGGCCGTGTTCTTGTTCAGCCCGATCTCGCCGATGCCCAGCACGTTCGACTTCTTCAAGAACTCCGGCACCAGCGCGATCACCTCGCGCGACAGCTTCACGTCCTCCGCCTCCTTGGCGTTGACGCACAGCCAGGCGTAATGGCGAATCCCGAACAGCGCCGCCCGCCGCGGCTCGTACTCGGTGAGTTGCCGGAAGTAATCGTGAAACGCCCGCGCCCCCCCGCGGTCAAACCCCGCCCAAAACGCCGGCTCCGAAACCGCCGCACACTGCGCATGCGCCATCCGCTGGTAGTCATCCGTAGTCCGCGAAATCATGTGAATGTGCGGGTCGAGCCACGGAACCATTTCTTAACTCCTTGCTTGACAACGACTTAAAAACTCGTGATACCGGGTTTTTGCCGAGTATCGTGCCGAGTTACTTGTCCACATGATATCCGGTCAGTACGCAAAATCCCGGCGAGTACCAGAGCAGTGAATCTCAGGCTTACCGACGTTGGCTACTTTGCCAGCTTCCAGAACTCGGCCTCACGTTCGGTGTCCACCAGCGATTCGAGCAGCTTCTTATCTGGGAAGCTATCCGAGATTCGACTCAACACAACGTTGGCGAGCGATTGAAGGCGGTTCAGCTTGTCAGGGTTCTCAATCCGGCGACGGAGCGTCTCGCTGGTCCGGATACACTCCACGAATGCGGCGGACGCCGCGTCGTCGAACGACTCCACCATCTTCGGGATGCGGGTCGCCGCCGCGTCCGCGTAGAAATCGGTCCGTGCCCAGTTGTTACTGAAACCCGTCTTCCCGACGAATGTGTGCGTGATCGCGGTCACGTAATCGGGCAGCAGATCGGGCGGGATGATTGAGGCGTATGGGGCCAGCGCCTTGATCGCTTTGTCTTCCTCGTCAAACTTATCGAGGCTCTCCGCCAGCTTCGTCACGAGGGGCTGCACGACGTACTTTTTCGCGGTCGCCGTCAGGTACGCCGACGCCTTCACAAGCCGGACGAACCGGAAGGCGTCCTTGGTCTTCGTCGCATTTCCCTTGCTAATTTCCTGATCAACCCGGCGCACGATCTGAATCTTCAACTCTTTAGGCAGCACCTTCCAGAGGATCGGTGCAACCAGCTCAATGTTCGACCGCAACTCAGTCGGCGACCCCTCGAATACGTAGGCCGTGAACAACCGGTTAATTAGCTCTTTTTTGTACACCTCCGGCAACTCGGTGATCGCGTTGGCCAGCGCCACTTCATTCCGGTCGAAGTCGGGCGTTGCCATCGTCGCGAGGTAGTCGTCGATGTCTACTACCTGTGCCGGGTACGGCTCGTTCAGCACGTATTTCGCGCAGTCGTCGAACATGGCCAGCACCTTGAACACCGACGGCTCGGAGCTGTTCGGGTGGCCATCGAAGATGTGCCGGGTCTCCTTCGCATGCCGCAACACCTTCGCGGCCTCCCAACCAATCACCCCGATCTTGTACGACCCGTCGATCAGGTCATCGTCGTTAACGAGGTTTTGGAAATCTTCGTAGCACTTGATTTCGCGCTTTTGGGGCACCGCCTTGTTGAACAGGCTCAGGCTGCGGTGCATGACTTTGTTCCGCAGGTCATCGACCACGGCGTTCCAGAAAGACCCGATCGCGCTCCGGTAGCCCTTCACCGGCAGGACGCGGACGGCCTCCCGGATGTATGTGTTGTCCAACACGTCGTCGCGGACGTTCTGGATCGCTCGCTGGAAGAGGGCTTCCGCCGGGTCGGGCTGAACCGGAACCAAATCCTTGCTGGCCATGTGTTCTCCAAGCAGCGAGCGGGACACGAGTTTTCATTATAAGTGCGACACCAGTGTCCTGCGCCGGGTTCGCCACTTGACGGATGTACCCGACACGTCATGAGTCTTGACGGTTTTCGCGTAAATGCAGCTGCCGCGCCGGTGCCGAGTAAGTGCCGAATACCCTGGAAAAGGTGGTAACCGTAGCCAAAAGGGCACGCCCCGGTTACGGCAGTAGCTTCCCTAACATACTCTCGCACAAGCGATTATATAATTGTCGCCCTATCGTAAATATTGCGGGTCGATATATGCGGGCATGGAATGCGAGGCCTTTTCGAAATATCGACGGCGTTGTGTCCCGGCACGATGGTGTCTTGTACAGAGCGACTCCATCACTGCTTGCTCGGACCGATAAAACACATGATGCCAGACTGGGGCAGTAATGCCCGTCATCGCGGGTGTGAGGGGTCATGATACAACTGCGAGTCGGCGGGCAGAGCGGGCCATTCGAGTCAGGATTCGTTCTCGTAGCAATGACCGACACGAATTCGCTACTTCCGCACAGTAACCAGACGGTTTGCACCTCACCTGACTTGTCCTGTCAAAGTATACGCCGCCCAGAAATACGGGTGGGCCGCACCGAAGCGGTCCCGGCGGTTCTTGATCTGCTCCAGTTGGGACGCCCGCAGTGCCTCGTCGCGGGGCAGTTTCTTGGTGAGGTTGTCAAAGAACCCCACCATGAGTTGGGCCGACTGCACGTCCGGGATCTGCCACAGCGTCGCCACCACGCTCTCCGCCCCGGCCAGTTGGAACGCTTGTCGCAACCCGGCCACGCCCTCACCGTTCTTCACGT
>JAYTTY010000321.1:0-6384 GCA_043744795.1 Zavarzinella sp.
TCCGCAAAGCCTCCGCGTCGCGGCTTACAAGATGAAGAATCGCTGGCGCGCGTTACTTCGCATCGACGGCCCCCAGTAACTGACCGAGCAAATTGTCCTGCGGGTAACTGTGGCCCAAGTGTTGCCGGAACCCCTCGGCGTATGTCACGCCGGCGGCCTTCCCCTGCTTCTCGGCCCAGGCGCGCATGGCGATCAGGTAGTCGTCCACGCCGTGGTGCTTCAGCAGCCAGTTGCGCTGGCTGGCGTGGCAGGCCAGCATCGTCTCCTTGTCGGCGATCTGCTTCGAGATGTCGATCCAAAAGGCCGGGCGGATCGGTTCGCCGAAGACGTTTTTCCCCTCCAAGGGGTCGCAGTAGTACAGGTGCGGGATGTGGTCGAGCGGCGTCAGGCCGCCCCAGCGGCCGTGCAGGTAGTTCGGGATCGGGGCGGCGAACGCGGCGGCCCGGACGACCTTGCTGGTCATCTCGTGGTCCATGTGGTAGTCGTCGGGGCTGTGCGTGAAGACGATGTTGGGCCGGGTCGCGGCCATCAGTTTCACGACGCGCTCAATCAACTCGTCCGAGACCGTCACCCGCAGGTCGCGGGCTTCCACGCAATGGTACGCCGCCCCGATGCCCGCGGCCCCGGCCGCCGCCTCGGCCCGGCGGAGGGCGGAAATCGCGTCCGGGGAATGCTCCGCGGAGCCGCAATCCCCCGGCGTCATTGTGGCCGTGTGGACGGTCCACCCGGTCTCGCGGATTAGGCGGATCAGCGTGCCGGCGCACAGGAATTCCGCGTCGTCGGGGTGGGCGAGAATCGCCAGCGCCACCTTGTTCATCGGTCGGGTCCGCCGTTCGGGGCCGGGGGAATCGCGCCCGTCATCTTATGGAGCCGGCGCCCCGGGGGGCGGCGCGGCCGGGCTGGCCTCTTTCGGGGCGGGCGCCGCCTTGACCACGCCCAGCTTTTGCAGCACCTTCAACTTGATGTCGTCCCGCACCCACGGCTTGCCGTCGGACTCGGCGCTGTCGTCCAGCGGGCCGGGGACCGGCAGCGGGGTGACGGCCTTGAGCGTCGGCACGCGGTCGGCCAAGACCGTCAGGTCGGTGGCGAACTGGAACGGGTTGCCGCCCGTGCCGGCGGCGTGCCGGAGCAGGTCGTGGACCAACAGCGTGGCCGCCCGGCGGTCCGCCAAGTGCAGTTCTTGGGCGACGCGCAGGTACTTCATGTTGTGCTCGTACATCATTTCTTGGTAGCGGTCCAAGTCCCGCAGGTCGCGGCACGCCTGGCCGGCGGCGACCCCGGGATCAACCCCCTGCCGCGCCCGGCACTCTTGCCGGCTCAGCGCCCGCTTCCACGCCGCGAAGGCTTGCTCGTACAGCGCGGCCGACTTGTCCACCCGCAGTTCCTCGCGGTTGGCCCTCTCGGCCTTGTTGAACAACTTCAACGCCAGCATGGCGTCGTCCGTCGCCATGGCCTCGGCCTCCACGTCGAACGCCTCGTACTGGGTCACGTGGCGGTCCGCGGAGTACCCGTTCATGACGCGCATCGCCTCGTGCCGGGCCGCCAGCCGCGGGTCGTTCTCCTCCTCGGCCGTCACCGGGTCGGGCCGCTGGCCCACGTACATGCCGGGGTGCGCCCGCACGTACTCGTCGGCCAAGGCGGCGTACATGGCGACTTTGGTCGGGTCCAGGTACAGGCCGTTCGCCCGCCCGTGTTCCCGCCACCGCGCGGCCGCTTCCTTCCAAGCGTCCTGCGCCGCGGTCGGCGTGGTCAGCGCCACGCTCACCGGCTTGCCGGCCGCGTCGGCCTTCTTGATCCAGACGTTCTGGTCGCCCTCCACGTCGTCCAGTTCCCACGGCTCGCGGTCGAACCACGCCTCCTTGGTCAGCCGCTCCGCGTGGTACGTCTGCGCCCGCACCGCCCCCTGCCGGAACACCATCAGCGTCGGCCGCTTCGGCAGCCGGTACTTGAACGGGTCGGGGTTCACCACGTCGCCGCTCGGCACCGGGTTCGGCGGCGGGACGGCTTGGTTGGCGAGGGCGTACCACGCCCGGGCCGTGAGGAAGGCGTCCGACTCGTGGTCCCCGAAGTCGTTGCGGAAGTCCAATTCCGGCGTGGGGACGGCCCGGTCCCGCAAGTCCGGCAGCACGGGGAATTGCTTGAGGCGGTCGGCCAACTCCTTGGTCCCGACCTTGTACCGGGACGGCAACTTGCGGTTGTTCCGCAGGAAGGCGATCACCCCCTCGGGGCGGTCCACCAGCGGCCGGGCGCGCTCCTCGCTCCCGTCCGGGGAGACGCGGGTGGTCTTCAGCCGGCGGATCAGTTGCGGGTTGGCCGCGCAGAACTTCTCGAACTCCGCCGCGTTCACCGTACGGTCCGGGTTCAGCAGCCGGTCCGGGTTGCGGTCCTCGTCCGGGATGCAGGACAATTGGTGCAGGCAGCGCAGGGTCGTCACCTTGTCGCTGACGCCGAACTTGTTCTGGTAGTAGAAGCCGAGGTTGTAGCGCAGGTCCGGGTTGTTGCGGTTCAGCGACTCCCCCTCGGCGATGATGGAGATGCCGCGGGCGATGTAGTAGTACATGTCGTTGAGCCGGTCCATCTCGACGGACACGTTGTACGTGATGTTCCAGCTCTGGAAGAGCCACGGGGCCGTGAAGTGCGGTTGGAGCTTGGTGATGGACTTCACCGAGATGTCCATCTCGCTCCACTCCTGCTGGCGCTGCTTGTCGATGGCGTTCAGCCACAGGGCGCACACCGCCAGCCCGCGCGACCCGGTGAGCAAGAGGCGCACCGCCGACCCGCCCAACTCGGCCTCCCCTTGGCTCAGTTCGGTCAGTTCGTGCTCTCTGGCCCGCCCCTCGATCGAGTGACTGTACGCCGCCTCCCGCACGCCGGGGACGGGGATTTTCACCGTCCCGCGGACGACCAACGTGGACAGGAGCAGCACGCCGATGGCCGCGAGGTAGGACACCTTTCGGCGGGTCGCGGCTTGTTGGTAGATGTTGGCCATAAGATATTGTCGGGAGAAAATTCAGAAAGAAACGTTCGTACCTCAAGAAAGAGAAGACTTGCCACACAGGCACAAAGTTCACGCGAAGATTCACAAAGAGTTGCTGATCAGTCGATGCCTTTGAAAAATTATAACTCTTCTCTGTGGAACTTTGTGCGACCTTTGTGCCTTTGTGGTGAGTCTTCTTTTCAGCACGCCTCACGCCGCGATTTCGCGGGCCTTCATCAAGTAATACGCGGCGACCATCCACGGCAGCACGTACCCGAGCAGCAGCACGAAGTTGATTAACAGGAACTCCGGGCTGATGCTGAACCCTTGGGCCACGTACTCCGACAGGCCGTAGCGGTCCACGTCCGGGATCACGTTCATCACCCGCCGCACGATCCAGCGGAACGCGCCGTCGAACAGTTGCAGCGCGCGGAAGGTCGGCGTCGGGTCCATCTCCGCGGCGGGCACGCTGCCCTTCACGAGCCGGGCCAAGGACTCCAACGGCCCGCCGCCCTGGTTCACCCCGCGGGACAATTCTTGGATGAACTCCAGGAAGAACCCGCCGATGAACAGGAACAGGGCGCTCAGGAAGGCCAGCACGCCGGCCAAGTACGTGCTGCACGCCACCGCAATGGCGATGGCGACGACGAGCCGGTACCACAAGCCGACGGACCCCTTGAAGTAGTTCACGCTGAAGTTCCCCTCGGACTCCAGCAGGTACAGGTCGTACTTGGCGACGCCGATAAACTGGGCCGGGGTGTCGCACCGGACATTCACTTGGAGCCGCCGCAACGTCCGCCCGGCGGCCGTCTGGTTGATGGCGCTCTCCTTGGCCGGCGCGTCGCCGGCCGCGTTGCGGAACAGCCCGGCCGGGACGGGGACGGACGACGTGTGGTAGTCGAAAATCTGCCAGTTCTTCCACACGTACCGGCCGTACTTCTCCGCGAGCTGGTCCACTTTCGCCCAGTTCGCGTCCGCCGGCTTGACGTTGCCCAAGCCCTGCACCTCCCGGGTGAAGTCGGCCTCGCGGGCCGGGTCCCACTTGTGCGTCTGCATGTCGAAGCTCACGGACACGCCGAGGCCTTCCTCCCCCTTGATCGTGCGGTACACGTCGAAGGCGAACTCCATGGCGACCGGGTCCGCCTGCGTCGCCCCGCCGGGGACGGCCGTGAAGCCCCACGACGCCTGCTGCGAACTCTTCCCGGCGATGTACCGGCGGTACGAATACTCCCGGCCCACGTCGATCCCGGTGAAGTTCTCGTTGGCCTTGCGGGCCTGCAAAAACTCCAAGTCGCCGTACAGGACGACGCGGGACTTGAAGCTCTCCTCCGTCGCCTCCTCGGAGACGTTCCCGGAGTTAATGAGCGCCAAGCCCAACCCGGTCATCAGGACCAAGGCCGCGGTGATGAGGCCCAAGAAGCCGAAGAACCGCCCCAGGACGATTTCGAACCGCTCGACCGGCTTGGTCACGATGGTGTGGATCGTCAAACTCTTGATGTCGTTCGGGATGCTGAAGGCGGCCAGCAGCATCCCGACGCTGATGAGCAGCACGTTCATGCCGCGCGTCGTCACGTCGATGATGCTCTTCAACTCGTCCTCCGGCTTCTCCCGGAAGAACCACCGGGCCGGGAACAGGTACAGGATGAGGATGCTGAGGAAGACCCACACGACCCGCCGGCGCACGGCCTCCTTGAAACTGAGCTTGGCGATGGCGTAGATGCGGTTGGCCCGCAGCCGGAACAGGTCCGCGACGAACGGCCCGGCGAACCCGATGATGGCCGTCAAGCCGGCGAGGGCCAAGCTGATTTCGAACGCCCACTCCATGCGGGACAGCGTCCGGCCGAGCCGGGCGAGTTTCACCTCTTCGGGCGTTAGCCCCGCCAGCATTGTCATCAGGCCAAAGGAGAGGAGGTAGAGCACGAGGGCCACCGCCGCCAGCCCGAGCATTGTCGGGGTGACGAGGCGATTCTTCTTCACCCCGTTGACGCTGTCGTACACGGGGTTGACCAGGCCGTTGATGAGCCACAGGACCATGCCGGCCATGGCGAAGCCGCCGGCGTCTTGCAGCCAGAGGAACACGCTGTCGGCCAACCGGCCGCCGGGGAACCGGAACAAGTAGCCGTACTGCGAGAAGTTGATCGGCTCGACTTCGAATTTCATGACCCCCAGCAGGGGGGCGAACGACGGGTTCACGGGGTCGCCTCTCTCGATGGGGGGTGTTAGGACTTCTTCGTGCCGTCCGCGGCCGGCAGGTAGCGGCGGCCGGGCCGGGCCTTGGACTCTTCCACGATGCGGCGGAACAGGTCTTCGAGCGTCGTCGTCGGGTGGCCGAACGACTCCAGCTTGCCGCCGTGCCGCTCCACCACGCCGCGGAGGTCGCGCTCCAAGTCGTCCGTCAGCCGCAGGTTGGTGGCCCGGATTTCGACCCGCTCGGCGTCCTCCACGAGCTTGCTGACCTCGCCGAGTTCCTGCAAGTCGCCGTTGAAGAGGATGGCGATGCGGTCGCACACGTCCTGCACGTCGTCCAGCCGGTGGCTGCACATCAGGACGGTCTTGCCTTGGTTCCGAAGCTGCTTGATGAGGTCCTTCATCCAGATGGTCCCGATCGGGTCCAGGCCGGAGGTCGGCTCGTCGAGGATCACGAACTCGGGGTCGTTGATGAGGGCTTGGGCCAAGCCGATCCGCTGCCGCATGCCCTTCGAGTATTCCCGCAGAGTGCGCTTGCGGTCCTGTTGCAGGCCGACAAGTTCGATCAGTTTGGCGGCCCGCTCCCGCCGGACTTCGCCCGGCATGTCGAACAGCCGGCCGTAGAAGTCGAGCGTCTCCTCGGCGTTCAGGAAGCGGTAGAGGTAGGATTCTTCCGGCAGGTAGCCGATCCGCTCGTTCTTGCGCACGTCGGCGGCCGGGTGGCCGAACACGGTGGCCTCCCCGCGGGACGGGAACAGCAGGCCGAGCAGCAGCTTAATGGTGGTGGTCTTGCCGGACCCGTTCGGCCCGAGCAGGCCGAAGATTTCCCCCTTCTTGATGGTCAAGTCGAGGGCGTTGAGGGCCACCTTCTTCCGCCGGCCCCAGAAGTCCTTGTACTCCTTGGTGAGGTTGCGGGTCTCCACGATGGCGTCGCCGACTTTCAGGGTCGGGGCGGTCGGGGGGGAAGCGACGGCGGTCTCGGCCATGCCACGGCACTCCGGCGGCCCCGCGGGGGCCGGTGGGTCATTCGGGTATTACGCCCATCCTATGGGGAGTGTTCGCCAGTGGAGTGTTTTTGGCGAGCCATGAGCGTGAGCGATTGGAGTGAGTGACCGTTGCCACACTCCAATCGCTCACGCCTGACAGTTCATCACATCTATTGGCATTGACGGGGATCGGAAACTGGAGTCCGATGGTCTTCTCCGGAGGATCTTGACGAT
>JAYTTY010000322.1:0-24080 GCA_043744795.1 Zavarzinella sp.
CAGCCCGACGTGTCTGCTTCAAAAATCAGACACGTCGGGCTGACGCCTCGACGCTCGCCTAAAACATAGGGGACGCCCCAGGACGCGCTTCGTTGCGCCAAGTTTCCGCGTCGCGGCTCACAAGACCGTTGATCGGCAATCTGATCAACTCAAAAGCGTCCGCAAATAACGTCCGCCAACTCGGCAATCGCCGTCTGACATTCTTCCACCGTGCCGACAACGTTGACCTGTTGTACGGTCAACTGGCCACCGCCGAGAACGTCGAACTCACGGCAGGTGTTTTCTTCGCCGGGGTAGATGAGCATCCCGAACGGGCAGCGGGTCGCGTGCATGTAGGCCATGATTTGGTGCACATCCGCCGGATTCGGCCGCCATTCAAGAACTTTCCATTTTGTGTCGGCGACGATCCGCGTGCGGTCCTCCGCGGAAACGACGATGTCCGGGGCGCCGGTCAGCCGGAAATGCCGGTCCGTGTCTTCGACGGCCAACGAGATCGTCCGCTGCGGCGAAACGCCGAGGCCCGGCAGCCGGGTCAACAGTTCTCTCGCGACGTATTGCTCGAAAATGCGGTGCAAGTCGAGCGCTTTGAGCGTCGGCCGGTCCCGCGGTCCGCGGTCAACCCCGCATAAGCCCCAGAGAAGTTCCGCGCACGCGATGATCTCTTCTTCGGCCAACGGGACGGGCCGCCGGGGGTACAGGCCAGACCGCGGGTTGAAGCCCGCCGCGTCCACGCCGGCGTACGCGGCGGCCGCCGGCGTCAGTTCCGCGGGAAACCGCCATTGCAACAGGTCCACAACGCACTTCGGAAATTGGTTCGCCGGCATGTCCGGCGTGTAGTCGTCCTGTTCGACGTGGAAGAGGTCCGTGGGCGGGTGACTGGATCGGGCGTGGGCCGGTACGTCCAGTTTTCCGGTCAGGAACGCGCTTTGACGTTTGCGTTCGACGTAATCCTGCCGCAGGCCGACCGCCGCGTGACGGGTCATCAATCGGCCGAGTCGGGCGGCGACAGTCGTCAGGGCCCCCTCTGGTTCCCCGCCGCCTTCCGCGGTCAACGGCGCCTCCGGGTCGATCATGGCCAACACGTTCACGCCGGCGATTTTGGGTTCGACGACGACGCAAAGGGATGGCGACTCCCACGTGCCGACGCGGCCGCCGGCCGTGATACGGTACATTCCAGAAGTGGCCGTCGGCAGAACGTCGAAGAAGTCTGTCGGCGACGCGAGCAGTTCCGCGGCCGCCTCCGGAGAACACGCCGCGTCCACGGAACGGTCTTCGACGACGCGGATGGTTTGCAGCGGCGTCACGCTTTTTCGTTCCCCCACAACTGAGCCAGTTCGACCAGCACCTTCACGGCAGACTCCATTTCCTCCAGACACGTCCACTCCAAAGGCGAGTGCGGGTTGTGTTCCCCGGTCGAAAGATTGGGCGTTGGCAACCCCTTGGCCGTCAACATGCTGCCGTCCGTCCCGCCGCGAATGATGCCGACCTTCGGCGTTAGCCCGGCCCGCCGCGTCGCCTCGACGGCCAAGGCCACCGCCCGCGGCTCGCTCCGCATCCCGTCGGCCATGTTGCGGTACTGCTCCTCGATGCGGACATCAATGTGGGCTTCCGGGTAATCAGCCGTCGTCGCTTTCGCCGTCGTCCGCAGCAACTCGGCGTACTCGGCGAGTTTGGCCGTGATGAAGTCCCGCACGATGAAGGTAATCGTCACCTCGGCCACCGCGCCGTCGATGCGGTAGGGGTGCAGGAACCCTTCGCGACCTTCGGAGGTTTCCGGGGTCAGAGTCGTCCGCGGCAGGCGTTCGAGGAACAGGCCGGCCAAGCGGACGGCGTTCGTCATCCTCCCCTTGGCGATGGACGGGTGGATGTTCTTCCCGCGAATCACGACGGTGGCCTTGTCCCCCGAGAACGTCTCCCCCTCGATCTCCGAATGACCCGCCCCGTCAAGCGTGTAGCCGGCGACGGCCCCCAACTTCTTCACGTCCACATGATCGACGCCGTGGCCGATTTCCTCGTCGCAGGTGAAGCAGATTTTCAGCGGCCCGTGGGGAATCTCCGGGTGTCGCAGCAAGTGATCGGCCGCCTCGATGATGACGGCGATGCCGGCCTTGTTGTCGGCCCCCAGCAAGGTCGTGCCGTCGGTGGTGATGATTGTCTTGCCGACGCAGCCGGCCAACTCCGGCGAGTCGGCCACGCGGATCACCCGCGTTGGGTCGGCAGGCAGAACGATGTCCATGCCGTCGTAATTTGGGTGCAGGACCGGTTTCACGTTCTTGCCCGTCGTTTCCGGGGACGTGTCCATGTGGGCGAACCACGCGATGACCGGCGTGGCGTGCGGCACAGTGGCGGGCAGGGTGGCCGTCACGATGCCGAACTCGTCGATGGCGGCGTCGGCCAAGCCGATCTCTTGCAACTCGCCGACTAACAGCCGGCCCAGGTCCCATTGCCCGGCCGAACTGGGGTACGTCGGCGAGCCTTCCACCGCCTCCGTGTGAATCTTCACATACCGGCAAAAGCGGTCCAACAAAGTCGGGGCGGACACCGGCATCGGATCATCCTCGGGTGATGTGTTCCCCAATTTTCTAGCGGGTGGCCGGGTCATGTACCAAGCGGTCGCCGTTGGGCCGGGTATCTCGCGAAAAGGATCGGCGGTTGGAAAATGACGAAAAGAGTCGAATCTCTGCAACGAAAAGCCTCTGACGGGCGTTACTTGAACGTTACACCTCGTACCGCCGGCAAGCGGTAAAATCATAGGCAGCGGTGACAATCCGGGCGAAAGTTCCCGCGAAACGGGCGGCTGCCTCGTCTGATAAGTGTCCTACTTCGCGTCTGGTGACAGGTGATCGGGGGAAGGCCATGAACAAGGGTCGCGTCGTTGTCGTTGAAGATGAGCCGGCGATTCGCCGGGGCGTGTCGGACGCGCTCCGCATCAGCGGGTACGATGTCACTGAGGCCGCGGACGGGGCGGCCGGGTCCATCGCCGGGTGCCAGCCGCAAATCGACTTGGTCCTTTTGGATGTCATGCTCCCCCGCAAAGACGGCTTGCAAGTGCTGGCCGAAATCCGCAAGGCCCACCCGCAGAGGCCGGTCATTATGCTCACCGCCCGTGGGGCCGAGGAAGACCGCGTCCGCGGGCTGCAACTCGGGGCCGACGACTACGTGGTGAAGCCGTTCTCGGCCCGCGAACTCATCGCCCGCGTCGAGGCGGTCCTCCGCCGGTCCGGGCCGCCGCCGGTGACGATCAACACGATTCAGTACGGCCGCGGCACCATCGACATCCCCCGCCGCGAAGTTCGGTGGGGCGCCAATCACCGGGCCGAACTCTCCGAAACGGAAACGAGTTTGCTCCACTACCTGATGAGCCACCGCGAGCGGGCCGTCACCCGCGAGGAATTGCTGGAGCGGGTGTGGGGCATCACCACGGAAGGCTTGGAGACGCGCACGGTGGACATGCACGTGGCCCGGCTGCGGGCGAAGCTCAAAGACGTCGCCGGGACGGACGACGACGAGGCGATTCTCACTGTCCGCTCGCGCGGGTACATGGCCGGCCCCGGCATGCTCGTACTGACCCAAGCCGGCTAAAGTATTCTCACTCAGGTCATCGGCTATGTGGTTCCGGGCGAAAGCGCGGGGGTTTCTGGCGTTCACGGTAATCGCCCTGCTCATCACGGGCGGGCTGACGTGGGCCACCCTCGCCGCGCTGCGGGCCGAGCGCGACCGCCGCGACACGCAACTCACCGCCCAACGGAATGAAGCCGGCTTCCAAGCCAGCAAGGAACGGGCCGACCTCACCCGTCAAGCACTGTGGCGGCTGGACGCCCGCCTGTCCCCGGCCATCGCCCGGGAAGAATCCCGGCCGTACCCCCATTACATCGCCCTCCACTCGCCGTTCCCGGCGCTGACCGCCACCGGCGTCGCCTGCGTGCCGGGGTCCGTGTACCTCCCGTCCCCACTCCTGACGGCCGAACTCCCCGAGTGGATGAGCCTTCACTTCCAAGTCGATGCCGGCAACGGCTGGGTGTCCCCCCAAGTCGTCCCGGGGGACTTGCAACTCTTGTTGCGGAAACAGCCGATCGAACTCGCGTTGAACAACGTCACCGAGGAGCGCGTCCGGCTGTTGGAGGAACTGAAGAAGAAGTACCCGGCGCCGGCGATGCTCGCCCGGTTCCGCGAACTCGGCGTGGCGGCCAGCGAATCCCCGCAGGACGCGAAGCGGTGGGCCGAGATCAACGACATCGTCCAGAACTACAAGCAGAGCCGCGGCGGGAGTTCGCGGGGCGGGAATGAGAAGAACGTGGACAACGCGTCGAACCCGCTGGCGCAAAACCCGAACGGCCAACTGATGAACGCCCTGAACAACACCGTCACGCCGCAGCAACTTGAATACGCGAATCGGTTCTTCGTCATCGACCGGGCCAGGCGCGAGGGGCAATGGGCGTACATCTTCGACGACAATCGCGCGAACTCCGCCCTCACCCAAACGTTTCCCGGCAAGACGGGCATCTCCCTGCAAACGGTCGAGGTGCAATTGGGCCGGCTGCGGCCGGTGTGGATGCCGTCCGCCGAGAAGCCGGAACACCTCTTCCTGATCCGCGGCGCCAGTGTGAATGGCCGGCCGGTGTACCAAGGCATCCTGATCGACTGGAACGCCCTCAAGGGTCTGTTCCAAGAAGAGATCGGCGACTTGTTCCCCGAGGCGACGTTCAAGGCCATTCCCGCCGGCGAACCGGCGAACCCCGACCGCACGATGACCGGGCTGCCCGTGGAGTTTGAACCCAACTTCGCCGACGCGGAGCCGGGCGAATCGGAGGAGTCTCCCGCGGCCTCGGAGCCGTCGGCCCTTCGACTCGGCTTGGGAATCGCGTGGGGGGCGGCCGTGATCGCCTTGCTGGCCATCGGCGTCGGCGGGTGGTTCTTGTTGGACCTCTCCGACCGCCGCATCCGCTTCGTGTCCGCCGTCACGCACGAATTGCGGACGCCGTTGACCACGTTGCGGCTCTACCTCGACTTGCTCTCCAGCGGCATGGTGACGGAGGAGAAGCAAAAAGCCGAGTACCTGACGACGCTGAACGCGGAGTCCGACCGGCTGTACCGGCTGATCGTCAACGTGCTGGATTTCGCCCGGCTGGAAAAGACGCGCCCGGCGGTGAACCGCCGGGAACTGCCCGTCGCCGCCGTGGTCACGCAACTGGACCGGACGTGGGCCGAGCGGTGTGCGGCGGCCGGGAAGCAACTGGTTCTCGAGAACCCGGTCCCGCCGGACACATGCGTCAAAACCGACGGGCAACTGCTGGAACAGATCATCAGCAACCTGATCGACAACGCCCAGAAGTATTCCCGCGACGCGGCCGACCCGCGCATCATTCTGCGGACGGCGCTGGCCGGGGACGCCGTCGTGTTCGAGGTGGAAGACCGCGGGCCGGGCGTCGGCAAGCGGCATCGGCGGAGCGTGTTCCGGCCGTTCCGGCGCGGGCAAGACTCCGACTTCAAAGCCGGCGGCGTCGGCCTGGGCCTCGCCTTGGCCACGCGATGGGCCTCGCTGATCGGCGGTCGGCTGTCGCTGCAAACAGGCGAAGGCGGGGTCGGCGCTTGCTTCCGCGTCAGCGTCCCGCGCTGTTGACCGTCCGGCGGTGCCGCAAGTGAGCCGGCAGTTCCGCGAGGGCGCGCAAACGGCCGAAGACGAAGGGGCAGAAGGCGCCTTCCCGGACTCGCCGCAACGCCTTGCCCGCCAACACAACCGCGTGGCGCGGCAATGCCGACCAGAGGCGAGGGACATTTCTCCAGAAGACTCGTTCTTCATTCCGCGACTGTTGCTCGTTCAGGCGGCGGCGTTTCCGGTGCGACGACCCGACCAAGTGCCAAACGACGGACGCCGGCTCGTACACCGTGCGGTATCCGGCGTGCCGGATGCGCCATGACAGGTCAACGTCTTCGAAGTAAGAATCAAAATTGTCGGGGTACAGCCCGGCCGTTTCAAGCGCGGCCACGCGGTAAAACGCACTCGACCCGCTGGCTCCGAATACCTCGCGGGGAATCGCATAGCGGGCGGACAAGGGTTCCCGGTGCCCACGCTTGCGCGCGAAGCCGCCCGCGTCGTACTCATCCCCCGCGCTGTCGATCACCGGCGGCGTGCCGTCGCGCGGGCCGATGAGCGTCAGCGGGGCGACGCTGCCGACAGTCGGGTCGGCGAACTGCGCCAACGCCGCGTCGGCCCACCCGGCCGTCACTTGGGCGTCGTCGTTCAGTAATTGCACGACGGCGCCCGTGGCGACGGCCATGCCGGCGTTGGCCGCGAGACAAAACCCGAGCGGCTTGGCGTGGCGAATCACCCGCACGCCGGGAAACCGGCGGGCCGTTCGCGAGATGACTTCGTCGGCCGAGCCGTCGTCCGCCACGATGATTTCGGTGTCCGCCGGGGCGTGTCGATGGAGGCTGGCGAGGCACAATTCCAACAGGTCGGCCCGCGCGTGCGACGGGATAACGACGGAGAGGGAAGGTAGGTCAGCGGCGTGAAGTGTCATCGGCCAAGACTTCCTGAAGGGTGTCCGCGGTCGCCTCGACGCGGGCGACGGCCGCGCACACGTCTCCCCGCCGCCAGTCGGCGGCCAGCCGGCGAAGGTCGCGGTGGCCGGCGGGCGATTGGCCGCGCAGGCGGGCCATTAATACTCGGGCGCTGGCCTCGGCCCACACGATCCCGGCCAGCGCTTTCGCTTGCCACCGGGGCCACCGCTTCGCGGCGAACGTCAGCAGGGCGTGGCGGGTCATCAGCCGCAACGCGGCCGGGACGGGCCGCGTGTGCAGCGGGTGCAAATGCTGAAGGGTCAGCGTCGGGTCGTAGGCCACTTCCCACCCGAGCCGGCGCGCACGGGCGCAGAAGTCGGCGTCTTCGTAGTAGAGGAAAAAATCGGGGTCGAAGCCGGCGAGGCGTTCCCAGCAATCTCGCCGGATGAGCATTCCACAGCCCGTCACCCAGTCCACGCCGACGCGGCCGTCCGCCGGCCGTTGGTGCCGGCATTTGCGGATTCGCCGGGGCAAGAACAACCCCGCGAGCGTCCGGACAAAGGTGGGCACGGAACCGGCCGAGGCTTGCGGCGTGCCGTCGGCGTGCGTCAGGCCCAACCCGATCACGCCGAGGCGGGCCGAGTCGTCCACGGCCGTTCGGCACAGGGCGGACAGGCTGTCGAGAAAGCCCGGCGGCACGGCCGTGTCGGGGTTCAACAACAGTAGCCATTCCCCGGTCGTCCGCAGGGCCGCCTCATTGACGGCGCGGGCGAAGCCGAGATTCTTGCGGTGGCGGCGAAGGCGACAGTGCTTCACGTCGGCGAGTTGTTGACTGAGCGGAGAGTCGGGCGAGCCGTTGTCGATGACGAAGAGTTCGGCGAGGCCGGCGGCGTGCGACAGCGACTCGGCCAATTGCCCGGCGAGGGCGACCGTGTTTTCCCACTGGCAGAAGTTGACGACGACTACGGAGACGAGCGGCGTGGACACCGCCGAATCGGCGGGCGTGCGGAGGCGAAGACTCTCGGCGGCGGCAACAGACATCGGGATCCTTCCCGGGAAGCCCCGTCCGTGGGGCATGCGCTGGGAAGGAGTATGACAAAGCGGGGGAAATGACGCAAGGCGAGGTTGACGGCCCTTGGCGAGCCGACGGGTGAACGGCGTACGACTATTCCCCGGTGGTCGCCCCGACGGGCTTCCCTTGGCCCGCCTTGGAAAGGGGACTGTTTTTGTCGTACAAGAGGAATGGTTTCTTCGTCGGGTCCGCGGGCAAGGTCACATCGATCTCGCGGGCGTCCAAGAGTTCCCGATTGCCTTCGTTTGTCCCGTTCTTGCGGTAATTATTCGGCCGCGACAGTGAGGTCATATTGTTGGGATCGCCGTCCACTTTGCCCACCTGATTGACGTTGGCGAAGAAGTTGTATTCCAAGTCAATCTTCGTCGCGGGCTTCTTCATGAGGCCCGAGTCTTCCACGCGAATGCCCGCGTTTTTAATCGAGTGGAACGTGTTGTTGCCGACGGTGGCTTGCATGTCCACTTCGGGGCGGGGCTTGCGGAAGAGGATGCCGTCCGTGGTGTTGAAGACGCGGTTATTTTGGAACTTGACGCCGACCATCCCGCCGTCGAACAGCACACCGGCGGCCATCGGGCCTTGAATGAGGCAGTTCTGAATCGAAATTTCGTGATTCACCGGCGGGGCGACGCCCGGCCGCGCCGTCGTGGGCGTCGTCTCGAACAAAATACCGGCCTTGGCCTCCGGCCCGCCCGTATCGGCGAACCGGCAACCCTTCAGAGTCAGCGCGCGGTTCGGGTCGGCCCCGCAGTCGCGGAAAACGACGTTGGCCGTCACGGCGTCCGTGACTTCCACGTCTTCGACCACGCAGCCAGGGCAGCGACCCGTGAAGCGGAGGCCGTATTCCACTTTCTCGGCCACTTGGAAAGTAATCCCGGTGATGCGCACGTTTTCGCAGTTGAGGATCGCCAGCAAGCTATTTTGGGACAACTTCGTCTCCGCGGGCGCTTTCCACACAGGCCGTTTCCCGTCCATGCCGGACAGGGTGATGTTGTGGACGCGGTTTAAGGCGCCGAGTTCTTCCCACTTGTCGTCGGCGATGACGACTTGATCGCCCGACTTAATGTGGCCCTTTTCACTGGCCTCTTTCAAGCTGGAGAAATGCAGTGGCCTCCCTTGCGGCGCCTTCGTCAGGACGATTTGACGACTGGTCGGCGGATCGCCGCTGTTCGTGGGGATGGTGATCGGCTTAGTTGGGTTCTTCAACACATAAAACAGAATGGCGGCCACGAGCAGTATTAAGAAACCGCCGCCGCCGGCGGCGAGGTACATAATCGGCAGTTTGCGCGCCGACTTCAACTTCGTCGACGACTTCGGCTTGGGGCGAGGGGTGAGTTTCGTGCCCGACGGCGGCTTCTTGCCGTATCGGTCACTTTTTCTGTTCGTCTTCACCGATTCGTCGCGGGAGGCGTCGGCCGTCTCGGCTCCCATCGATTCCCAAACCGGAGTCCCGGGGACCGAATCCTGCACCGGCTCGATTTGCGGCGGGGGCTTGGGGCGCGTCGTCTTGTGCGTGTCCGCGTCCGACATCACGGACGCGTCGGACCCGCCGCCGGTTTGCCCGCGGGTGTGGTCGCTGCCGGACCCGCCGATGGTCGGCGTCCGCGGGGCCGTCACCAACGTCCGCGCGGAGGTCGTCACGGTGGACGACCCGCCGACGCCGTTCATGGCGGCGATGGACAGCGTCGGCATCTCCTCGTCCGGCGGCGGCGGGATGCGCGTCTGCGTGAAGGGGAGCAGGGCTTCGGCCAACTCGTTCGGCGTGGCGTACCGGTCTTCCGGCTTCTTCGCCATCATCTTTTCCAGGACGGCGACCAGCGTCGGCGGGATGTCGCTCCGGTACTCGATTACCGATTTCGGCCGCCGCGTCTGGTGCCACAGCAGTTTCTGGGCGATGGACCCCTCGGCGAACGGCGGCTGCCCGGTCAGCATGTAGTAAAAGGTGGCCCCGAGGCTGTAGATGTCGGCCCGGCCGTCCACCGAATGGCTATCGACGGCCTGCTCGGGGGCCAAGTAGTCGGCCGTGCCCAAGATGTTCTCGTCGTATTTCTTGGTCAACAGGTCTTGGTCGTCATTGAAAAACCGGGCCAGCCCCAAGTCGAGGATCTTCACGACCCCCTGGCGCTCGACGATGATGTTGCCCGGCTTGATGTCCCGGTGGATCAGCCCGTTTTCGTGGGCGTGCTGCAGGCCGATGGCCGACCAATAAATGTAATGGGCGGCCCGCGTCGGGTCCATCTGGCCGCCTTTGCGGATCATGTCCTGAAGGCTGGACCCGTCCACGTACTCCATCACGATGAAGTGGAGGTTGTCGTCCTGGTCGATGTCGTAGGCGCGGACGATGTTTTGGTGGTCCAAGGCCGCGACGGCGCGGGCCTCGCGGTAGAACCGCTCCAGGGACGACGGGTCGGCCGCCTTCGCCGTCGGCAGCACCTTGACGGCCACCCGCCGGCGCATCAGCTTGTGTTCGCAGAGGAAGACTTGGCCCATGCCGCCGGACCCGAGGCGCTCCAGCACCTTGTACTTGCCGATGGTGAACCGCTTCCACCGGCCTTGGAGGAACTGTTCCGCCTGGAAGTACGTGAGGAGGCCGTCCCGGACAAACATGCCGGCGACGGAGTTGAGATCCTTGGAGACGTCGCCCGATTCCTTCAGCTTTTGGATGTACGCGGAGACGCGGCTGTCATCCAACACGGCGCTTTTGCGGATCAGGTCGGCGAATTCTTCGACCGTCGTGGGAGCTGGCATCGACCCACCTGCTGTCGGCTTCAACGTTGCCGGATGAGAGTGGCCCGCCGCTCGGGGAGACTGTCGCGGGACAAGGCGTCCCGATGGGTGACAGCCGATTGCTCACTCTCGTCAAAATCTTACTGACATATAGTTCACAGTCCGGCCGGGCGGGGCGGGAGTCGTGAAATTCGGCAAAGTCGTCGCGCTGGAGTTCCGTTCGATTCCACCGCTGCCCGGATGATGCCGGGCTTCAGCGTCTGGAATACCATCATACGCCCGGAGTGGCCACGGAAAAATGCCGGGCCGCGAGAACCGGAGAAATCCGGGCCGGGGTTGGCGGTCGTGTTGAACTTGCCGCCCGCCCGGTCATAATGACGGGAAGGCCGGCCGCGGGGAGGAAGCGGTGAATCCCAATTCCGATAACATCTTGCTGGTCCGCGTGCGGCAAGCCCGCCGCCGACTGCTGGCCCAAACATTTCTCCGGACCGCGGGCCTCGCGCTCGGCGTCAGCATGGCGGTCGCCATCGGCTGGCTGTTGGCCGAGCCGTTCGTTTCCCTTACCCATCCTGATGTCTGGCGGTGGAGTGTCTTCGGCGCCGCGGGGGTGATCGCCCTGACCGTCGCCGTCGTCCGGACGTGGCGAACGGCCCCCGGGCCGCTGACCGCCGCCCTCGAACTCGACCGCCGGTTCGACTTGCGCGAGCGCCTGACCACGGCCTGCTCCCTTCTGCCGGAATTGGCGGCCACTCCGGCCGGCCAAGCCCTGATCGACGACGCCCGGACGCGGGCGGAACGCCTGAGCGTCCGCGAGAAATTCCCCATTCGCTTGAGCCGGCAGGCCCTCTTCCTGCCCGCCCAAGTGGCGGCGATTCTCTCGGTGTGGTTCTTGTACGACCCGACCCGCCTGTCGAGTTGGGCCAAGGGCAACCCGGCCGAGGACGCGACCGCGGGCGCCGATGCTTCAGACCCGCCGGCTGTCGTCGCCCGGCCGTTCATCAAGCCCCCGGCCGACCGGCCGAATCAGTTCAAGGACTCCAAGGAACTCCAACAACTGCAAGCCGAGTTGGAAAAGCTGTACGCCGACAACAACAAAGAACGGGCCTCGGACAAGCCGGAACAACTGCGGGAAAAGGCGGCCGACGTGGCGAAGGCCGAGGACACGCTGCGGAAACACGAGCAGGCGATGGCCGAGAAGTTCCAGAAACTCCAAGAGCAAATGGACCGGATGTCCCACTTGGAAAACGGGGAAGCTCGCCCGGAAGGGCCGGGGAAAGAATTCGAGCAAGCCCTCGCCAACGGGGATTTGAAGAAGGCCCAAGAAGAAGCCGACCGCCTCAAGAAGAAGGCCCGCGACAAGAAGATGGACCAGAAGGAGGCCGACCAGCTCAAGAAGGAACTCCAACAAATGGAGGAGCGGGTCGACCGGCTGACCCGCGAGCAGAAGAAGAAGGAAGAAAAGCTCAAAGACCTAATCGAGAAGGCCAAGAAGGAAAATCGGGACGCCGAATCTTTGGAACGTGAACTCAATAACCTCCAGCAGGAGATGGCCCAGAGCCAAGAGAGCAAGCAACTCGCCGACGCGATCAAGAAGGCGGCGAAGTGCCTCGAACAAAAAGACTTCGACGGCGTCGCCGAGCAGATGGAAAACGTCTCCCAACAACTCGGCGGGATTCAGGACCAACTGCAAGACTTGGAAGACATCGAGGAACACCTGCAAAACCTCAAGGAAATGAAAAAGGGTTTGTGCAAGGAATGTGAGGGCGAGAAGAACGGCAAGGAGAAGGGCAATCCCGGCCACAAGGACAACGCCAAGGGTTTCGCGGAGGGGGCGACCGGCAAGCGGGACGAGAACAAGGACGCCGTGACCAAGAAGGGGGACGAGACCCAAGTCCGCGGCTTCTTCGACCCGAAGGGCCGCAAGCGGTACGGCGGCTCGACGACCGGGCCGGCGTTCAAGCAACAGTCCACGGCCGAGATGGCCGGCGAGATTCAACAGGCGGTGCAGGAGGCCCCGGAGGCCGTGGAAGTCCAACGCCTGCCGCGGGCCGCCAAGGACTTGGTCAAGGAATACTTCGAGAAGCTCGGCGGGCAGACCCCCAAGAAATAACCCGTCGAACTACCGAAACCCGCACGACCGGCTCATTCATCATGAGCCGGTTTTTTTGTTTCACCGGCACGGTCAGCCATCAATTCTGGGCCGTCACACATATCATCGCCCACATCTCCGCCGGATCAATCCGCACAACCGGAACAGATTCCCAACGCCCCTCCCGAACAACCCGTTTAACCCCTCCCGTCGGCACACGCCGATTTGACAACGCCCCCCGGCGATTTACGCTTCACGTGAGAACCGTCACAACCGGCACGTTTCCTCTCACCCGTGCGGCCTTCGCCACCCGAAGGCTCCGCAGGACAGGCAAGGCCGGCGAAATCGCGTTCTCCCGCGCACTTGAAACGTCACCGGGAGCCGTCGGCATGGGCAGGAAACCGCACTCACGCGCCCGTCTGGGTTTGCAACGCCTCGAATCCCGCGACCAGCCGGCCGGCGCCCGGCTCGATCTCGACACCTCGGCTTACGACCCCCAACACGTCATCGTGAAGTGGAAGGACGGACTGGCCCACGCCAGTCCCCTGACGGCCGAATCCGATGCGTTGGGAAACGGCGAATTCAAGTTGACGCTCGCCGGATCGGTCGATGTGCCGGCGGCGGTCGCGTACTTCAAAGGGTTGAAGGCCGTTGAGTTCGCCCAGCCCGATTACCGGGTGAAGATCGAGAACATCCCGAACGACCCGAGCTTTGCCAACCTCTGGGGACTGAACAACACCGGCCAAAACAGCGGGACGGCCAACGCGGACATCAACGCCCCGGAGGCGTGGAACACGAACACCGGGTCCGGCAACATGGTGGTCGCCGTGATCGACAGCGGCATCGACTTCACCCACCCCGACCTCGCCGCCAACATCTGGAAGAACCCGCGCGAGACGGCCGGCAACGGCAGGGACGACGACGGCAACGGCTACAAGGACGACATTTACGGGTGGAACTTCGTCAACAACTCCGCCAACGTCAAGGACGACAACGGGCACGGCACCCACGTCGCCGGGACCATCGGGGCGGTCGGGGACAACGGCATCGGCGTCGCCGGCGTGAACTGGCACGTGAAACTGATGGCCCTCAAGTTCCTCGACAAGGACGGCAGCGGCTACATGAGCAACGCCGTCAAGGCGCTGAACTACGCGGTCGCCAACGGGGCGAAGGTGGTCAACAACAGCTACGCGGGCGGCGGGGCCGACCCGGCGATGCAGGCGGCCATCGCCGCCGCGCGGGCCAAGGGGGTGATCTTCGTCGCCGCCGCCGGCAACGACGGGACGAACAATGACGCCAACCCCGTTTATCCGGCGAATTACAACTCGGACAACGTGGTGACGGTCGCCGCCACGGACCGCAACGACAAGCTCGCGAGATTTTCCAACTTCGGCCGGACGACGGTGGAAATCGCCGCCCCCGGCGCCAACATCTACAGCACCTTGCCGGGGAACAAGTACGGCGTGTACAGCGGCACTTCGATGGCCGCCCCGCAAGTGGTTGGGGCGTTAGCCCTCGTCTGGGACACTCACCCGGCGTGGACGTACAAGCAGGTGATTGACGCGGTTTTGAAAACCGCCGATGTGCTCCCGAGTCTGGCCGGAAAAGTAGCGACCGGCCGGCTCGACGTGGGGGCGGCCATCAACTACACGCCGCAATCGGGTGCGACGCCGGCATCGCCGCTGCAAATCAGTTCAGCCGCGTTCAGGGAGGGAAACGCATTGAATGCGGCCACGGTCACGTTTAACCAAGCCGTTGATTCGACGACGTTCACAACCGCGGATGTCACCGTCGTCGGGCCGACGGGGAAGTCGATTGCCGTGAAGAGCGTCACGGTCGTCAGCGGCACGGACAATAGGCAGTTCACCGTCATCTTCGCGGACCAACAGGCGCCGGGGACGTACCGCCTCGCCATCGGCTCGGCGGTCAAGAGCAAGACCGGCAAACTGCTCGACCAAGACGGGGACGGCATCGCCGGGGAATCGACCGACGGCTACACGGTCTCGGCCGTCCTCGGCGGCAACCGCGTCGTGCAATCGTCGGACGTCAACCGGGTGATCGCCGATCAGGCGAAGACGATTTCCACCTTGGTCGTCGATCAGAACTTCACGATTGCCGACGTGAATGTGCAAGTGAACGTCACGCACAGTTACGACAAGGACTTGAAAATCTCACTCGTCGGCCCGGACGGCACGCGGGTGTACCTCATCAATCAGCGCGGCGGCACCGGGGACAATCTGACCGACGCCGTCTTCGACGACGAGGCCGGCCAAAAAATCACCGACGGGTCGGCCCCGTTCTCCGGCTCGTACCGGCCCGAGACGGCCCTGAGTCAGTTCAAGGGGAAACTCGCCAAGGGGACGTGGCAGTTGGTGATCGAAGACGTGTCGCGCAACGACGCGGGGAAGTTGAATTCCTGGTCCTTGACATTCGGGGCTGCCCCGACGAGCGGAACGTCGGAACGTCATACGCCGGCGGTTCCGCAGGCCCACCGCAAATTTTTGAACACCTCCGCGCCGCTGGATGTGTCGGGCTTGCTGGCAAATCAGAAGAAGGCTACCGCCCCGGCAGTTTGATCACGCAGGCATGAGTGTTTTGTGGGGCGGGCTGATTCATCGTGGAACGGGTGTTACAATCCCACTCTCCGATCAATACCCCGAGAACACCATGATTCGATTTGCCGGCGTCGTCCTCTTCGCGTGGGCGACTTGCGTCGTAGCGCAGGAATCCAAGACGGCCAACGAACACCTTTCGCCTTACGGACTTTCCAAGCCGTTGCTCGTCGTCACGGGCGAGTTGCCCAAGGAATTTGAACAAAGCAAGGACACCGCCGTCCTCGACACGCGGACCGATGCCCCGCCCGCCGGCATCCAGTTTCTGAAGGCCCCCGATCAGCAACCCGAGGCGGGCTTTGTCGGTGTCCACGTCCCGGCCAAGGCGATTTTCAAGATTGACAAGCGGACGATGTCCAATGCCGGGGAAGGGGTCGTGACCCTGCGTTTGGCGAAGTCGGCGAGTCGCGGCGAGCGCGGCATCGAACTCAAGGGCAAGGCGACGGCCGATTACAACGAACTCCGGCGCTGCGCCGCCGACCGGGCGGCCGGCAACCCGTACCCGCCCAAGGAACCGGCCGCGCCCAATGTGCCGACAGGGACGCTGGTGATTATCGGCGGCGGCGGCATGACGCCCGAGATCGGCCAGCGGTTTATCAAAGCCGGCGGCGGCGAAGCCGGGCATTTCGTGTCCCTGCCGGTCTCGATGCCCGACCCGATTAAGGTCCAGAACGAGGAAGCGTTTCTCAAGCGCTTGGGCGCGAAGAACTTCACTGTTATTCCATACCGCGAGCAGAAGGATCTCGAAGACCCGAAAGTCATCGAGACCCTGACGAAGGCCACCGGCATCTGGTTCGGCGGCGGCCGGCAATGGAACTTCATGGACGCCTACGAGGGGACGAAACTCCCCGCGTTGTTCCGCGACGTGTTGGCCCGCGGCGGAGTGATCGGCGGCAGTTCCGCGGGCGCGACCATCCAAGGGGACTACATGGTGCGCGGCGCGCCCGCCGGCCCGGACATCATGATGTGCGAGGGCTACGAACGGGCGTTGGGCTTCCTGCCCGGCGTGGCCATCGACCAGCACTTTTCCGCCCGCAACCGCTTCAAGGACATGACGGCGTTCATGAAGTCATACCCACAGTATTTGGGTATCGGCTTGGACGAGGCGACGGCCATCGTCGTACAGGGATCGACGGCCGAGATCCTTGGCCGCGGCAAGGTCCACTTCTACGACCGTCGAAAGCCCGTGAGGGACGGCGAGCCGGACTACGAGGTGTTTTCCGCGGGCGTCCGCTACGACTTGGTGAAGCGGGCCAAGATCGAAGAGAAGAAGCCGGCCGCCGACAAATAAGGTCATATTTGTCGGCGGGCGAAAACTTCGTTGTCTTTGCTTGCCGGTCCGTAGAACAATTTTTTGACACTTCCCCCGAGACCCGACCGATGGCCGACAGTTCGACGAGCGCGCCCCCCGACCCGTGGTTCCAATCCCTGTTCGCCCAGCGCATCGGCGGGGCGAACTACGGCAAGGGCACCGAGATTTACAAGTTCGAGAAGATCAAGCGGGCGAAGCGACAAGCCCTCGCGGAACACCCCGAGCGGCAACTCTTGGACTTCGGCATCGGCGAGAACGACGACATGGCCGCCCCCTCGGTGCGGGAGGCCATGAAGTGCGAAATCGACAAGGTCGATAACCGCGGGTACGCGGACAACGGCATTCAGAACTACAAGGACGCCGCCGCCGAGTTCATGAAGCGCCAGTTCGGCGTGACGCTTGACCCCGTCTCCGAAATCTGCCACTGCATCGGCTCGAAGCCCGCCTACGCGATGCTGCCGGCCGTGTTCATCAACCCCGGCGACGTGACGCTGATGACCGTCCCCGGCTACCCGGTGGCGGGCACGCACACCAAGTATTACGGCGGCGACGTCCACCGCCTGCCGCTCTTGGAACAGAACAACTTCTTCCCCGACTTGGACGGCATCCCGGAGGACATCCGGCGCCGGGCCAAGTTGATGGTCATCAACTACCCGAACAGCCCGACCGGAAAGGTCGCCACCAAGGACTTCTACAAGCGGGTGATCGCGTTCGCCCACAAGAACCAAATCGTCGTCGTGCAGGACGCCGCCCACGTCATGTTGAGCTATGAGGGCGAACCGGTCAGTTTTCTGCAAATCGACGGGGCGAAGGAAGTGGGCGTGGAGGTCCACTCCATGTCCAAGGGCTTCAACATGATCGGCTGGCGCCTCGGCTGGGTGTGCGGCCACCCGAAGATCGTGCAGGCCTACGCGGACGTGAAAGACAACAGCGACAGCGGCCAGTTCATGGCCGTCCAGCACGCCGCCGCCGCCGCCCTGCGCACGCCGGCCATCCCGCTGCAAGTGCGCGAGAAGTACCGCCGTCGGCTCACGAAACTGGTCGCCGCCCTGACGAAGGTCGGCTTCCAATGCACGATGCCGGGGGGGACGTACTTTCTCTACACCAAGTCCCCGACCGGGGCGGTCGGCCGCACATTCGCCAACGCCGAAGAGGCGTCGCAGTACCTGATCCATGAGCAATCGGTGTGTTGCGTGCCGTGGGACGACGCCGGGTCCTTCCTGCGGTTCTCGGCGACGTACATCGCCGCGGACGAGGCGGCCGAAGACGCCCTCATGGCCGAGACCGTGAGCCGCTTGGGCAAGCTCGCCCTGACGTTTTAACGCCCAAGACGAAAGGTCATGCATCCGACTCCTCGCCATTAGCGCGGCCGGCGCCCAAGAAAAAGCCGAGTGGAAGAAGTGTGTGGCCACGGCCACGGCGCGAAAAAGTTTTGGGACTCGGTCAAGTTCGACCCCGCCGATTGATTCGGCGAGGCGCCACGCCGGCGGGATTTCCCATTTTTCGGGCGGCCGCTTGTGTTTCGGCCGCGCATGGGCGACAATCACCCCACACCTCTCTGGCTCTTGATGGACGCACCATGAATTGGCGAACATGCTTGGTGGTTCTGGCGGCCGGCGGGCTGCTGGCGGGCTGCAACAAGTCATCGGACAAACCAACCGCCGTCCAAAACGCGAAGGCCGCGGAGACCGTCGCGGAACCGGCCGGCCCCGACGTTTCCAAGCTGGCGGCCGCCCTCAAGAACACGCGGCCTGAGCGGTTGCAGATTGCCATCGACATCGCCGTGCAACTCGACGCCCAAGGCGAAAATCCGATCCCGACGTTGCTGGAAGCGTTGAAAGACCCGAACGCCGGAGCCTTGGGGGAGACATCGACGGAGAAGCCGTACAGCGCCCGCGAGGCCGCCGTGTTGGCCCTCTTGAAACTCGGGCAAAAGGGCCGGACCGCGTTAATCAACGACGGGCTGAAAGTCTTGAAGGAAGGGCTGAAAGACGCCAAGCCGACCGTGAAGGAACACACGGCGAACGCCTTCGCGATGACCGGCATGGACGCCAAGCCCTACGCCGAAGACATCGCCCAACTGGCGAGTTCGAAAGAGCAGGCCGTGCGCTCGGCCGCGTACCGGGCGTTGGAAAAATCGAAGGCCCCCGCCTCGCCGGCCGTGCTGAAGTTGCTCCTGAATGACGATGTCGGCATCTCCACGGACGCGGCCGCGTCTCTGGCCGTGAACAAGCCGGCCGGCCCGACCGCGGCTCCGGCGCTGGTGGCCGCGCTCAAGCGGGCGGCCCCGGAAGGTTATTCCGCGGACCAACTGACCTACGTGAAGAACCGGGCGGCCGAGGCCTTGGCCGGCTTGGGGAAGGACGCCGAGGCGGCGATCCCCGAGCTGTTGGAGTTGGTGCTGAAGACGACGGTGGAAGACGTGGAAAAGATGACCCGCCCGCGCAAGGCCAACGAGCGGGGCACGCCCGCGTCCGGGCCGGTTCTCGCCCTCCGCCGCATTGGAAAGCCGGCAATTCCGATGGTGCTGCCGCTGCTGAAGAACGAGCAGGCCATCGTCCGCTACCAAGCCGCGCTCGTGTTCGGCGGCATGAATTTGGGGCCGTTGAGCGACGAGGCGAAGGCCGCCCTGCCCGAAGTCCAAGCCGCGCTGAAGGCCGAGCGCATCTTGCCGACCGGCCAACTGTATGTGTTCGAGGAGTTGATGCAGTCGGCCGTCCGGCTGGGGGCCGACCCCGAAATTTTAGTGAAGCAAATTTTGGAACTGCTGAACGACGACGACAAAGACGTTCGCCGCCGGGCGGTCAGACTGTTCAGCCTCATGGGCGCCAAGGCCGCCCCGGCGGTGCCAAAGTTGCAAGAGTTGCTCGACAACGCGGAACCGCCCACCAAGGTCGCCATCTTGGAAGCGCTGCGCGCCATCGGCCCGGCGGCGAAAGCGGCGGCCGCGGACGTGGGCAAACTCGCGGACGCGAAAGAAGAGGATGTCGCCCGCGCCGCGGTGCAGACGCTGAAAGTGATCGGCTCGGCCCAAGCGTCCGCCGTGCCCACATTGGTAAAACTGCTCGCGTCCAATGACCGCAACGTCGTGATCGAAGCGGCCAACGCCCTCGCGACGGCCGGGCCGGCGGCGGAAGCGGCGGTCGAGCCGATCACCAAACTGCTGGGCGACGCGAACACGCACTTTGAAGAACGGGCGGCCCTGCTCGCGGCCTTGTCCGGCATCGGACCGACGGCAAAGTCGGCCACCCCGACCGTCAGCACATTGACGTCTGATCGCGACCCGCCGACCCGGACCGCCGCCGTCGCGTGCTTGGGAAAGATTTCTCCCTACGACGCGACCATCGGCAAACTCTTCGCCGAACGGCTCAAGGACACGTCGCCCAACGTCCGAATCGCCACTCTGAAAGCGTTCGCCGCCTACGGCCCGAAGGCCGCGGCCGGCGCGGCGGACATCAAGGCGATGATGGACGGCACGAAGGCCGTGGACCTGAAAGTCTGGTCGGCGGCCGCGCTCGTGGCTATGGGGATTGACGCGGACAAGAACGCGGGCGTTGTGCTGGAGAATTTGAAGCCGAAGACCCCCGCCCGGCTGGCGGCGATGGATTGTTTGATTCTGCTCGGAGACAAGGCGAAGGCCGGTGTGCCCGACTTGTTGGACGCCGTGAGAGACAAGACGCCGGCCCCGAAAAACGGCATTTCCGTGCGGCAGAAGGCAGTCACCGTCTGCGGCCAGTTGCCGAAGTTGACCAAGCAGGCCGTCTCGCCAATCACCGACTTGCTCAAGGACGGCGACCTTCAACTGCGCAAAGTCGCGGCCGACGCGCTGGGGGCCTACGGCCCCGAGGCCATCGTGGCCGTGCCGAAACTGCGGGAAGCCGCCGAGGCGGACGACGAGGCCTTACGCGAAGCCGCCAAGGCGGCGTTGGAAAAGATCGTGCCGGGGAAGAAGACGGAAGAAGGGACGTGAGACCCTTGTCGAGCGTTGAGCGGACAGCTTAGAGCGGTTTTCGGGGAGGGTAGCGGTGGGACTGGCGTCCCGCCGGTCTTCGGAAACTAAACGACCGGCGGGACGCCGGTCCCACCAATAACCGGCCGTGACACCAACTTAATAACCGCTTTCGACGCCGATCAACGCCCGCCGATTCCGTTACTTCTTCTTGTTAAGCTCTTCCTTGAGTTGTTCGATTTTCGTCACCAATTCTTTGCGGGCGACTTCGGCCGCGTCGCGTTCCTGCTTCAACTTCTCGATGTCCTTCTTGAGGCTGTCGGCGTCAGGCGCCTTTCCGCCCATCAAGCGGGCGATGGCTTCGAGGTCTTGAATGCTTAAAGCGCCGAGGCCCATTTGAAAGCCGTTCGGGCCGGCCGCCGGGGCCGGGTTAATCTCTTTGAACCGCTCGGGCGTGACGAGGACGACGACGTTCCCCTGCTTAACGGCCCGCAGGCCGGCGGCCTCGGCCAGCGCGACGGCGGCCGTCTCGAACGTCACGTTGGTCAATGAGAAGCTCACCTTGGCATTCTCCTTGGGCAGGGCGCTCGCCGCGAGGATCAGGTTTCGCCCGCCGCGGTCGGCCAATGCCTTCGCGGCTTCGGCCAGCGTCTTCTGGTCGAAGCTCACCGTCACCGTCGGCGCCAAGCGGATGCGCTCCTCGCGGGAAACTTGCGACCCTTCGCCGGCGTCAGAACCCGTGATGGAGGGGATCAGGGCCGAATCGCCCGTCAGGTGTTCCTTGGCGGCCGAAGATGTAATCCGGATGTGGTCGGCCTCGATCACATAAACGGCATTGATCTGGTCGCAAATGAATTTCAGGACTGTCTCGACGCGGACTTTTTTCATGGCCGGCACCGTGATCTCGCGGGCCTCGTAGTCTTTGAGGGCGTTGCCGTCGGCCACCATCCCCGCGCCGCCGGCCAAGGAGTTGACGTCGAGAATGACGGCCACGCCCACGCGCTCTTCGACCAAGGCCAGCACATCTTTGAGTTTAATCCCTTCCAATCGCTGGGCGATGTCGAACCGCTCCAACAGCGTGTCCGCGATCTGGTGGGCGTCGTTGAGGAGGATTTTCTTTTCCGGCGGGGCGGCGGCCGCCCGCGGGGGCGACCCACCGAGGGGCAAGCACGACGCCGACACGGCCATGACCCATAAGGCGCAACGCATGACATGGTCTCCTTGGGCAAGATTTGATGCCGTCACAACGCGGGCGGCCCGGCGGCGTTGGCGGGAAATTCGGCCCGCCGGCGGTATACCACTCCCATGCGTGTTTTACTGATTGCCGAGGCGTGCAACCCGACGTGGACGAGCGTGCCGCTCGTGGGCTACAACTGGGCCAGCGCGCTCGCGTCTCGGCCGGACATTCAACTCACAGTCGTCACCCACGTCCGCAACCGGGCGGGGGTCGGCCAAAGCGATTTGGCGAACAAGGCCCGCGTCGAGTACATCGACAACGAGTTCATCGCCGCCCCGGTGTACAAGCTCGCCAAACTGTTGCGCGGCGGGAACCAACTCAGTTGGACAATCGACACGGCGATGGCGTGGCCGAGTTACGTCGTCTTTGAGTGCATGCTCGCCGCCCGCTTCGGCTCGGCGCTCCGGCGCGGCGAGTACGACCTGATTCACCGTGTCACGCCGCTGTCGCCCACCGCCGTCAGCCCGCTCGCCGGCCAGACGGCCGTGCCAATGATCGCCGGGCCGCTCAACGGCGGCTTGCCGTGGCCGAAAGAATTTCCGGAACTGGTTCGCCGTGAAAAGGAGTGGTTGGTTCCGCTGCGGAACTTGTACAAACTGATGCCGTACCACCGTTCGACGTATCGGCATCTCGCCGGGGTCATCGCCGCCAGTCACGCGACGGCCGCCGAGGTTCCGCGGCACTTTCACGGCCGGCGTTTCTTTCACCCGGAGAACGGCGTGGACCCCGCCCGATTCCCACTCGACAACGGGTGGACCGAACCGGCGGGGAAATTTCGCTTCGTGACCGCCGGGCGTCTTGTCCCGTACAAGGGGCTGGCCCTCACGCTGGAAGCGATTCGCCGGTCGCCGTTCTTGCAACAACACACGGAACTGCGTGTCATCGGCGACGGCCCTGACAGAGGACGCCTCGTAGACTTCGTTCGGCAAAACGGCTTGGGTGGTTGTGTCGCGTTCCTCGGTCAACTCCCGCAACCGGAATTGGCCCGCGAGTTCCGCGAGTCGCAGGCGTTTGTCTTCCCCAGCCTGCGCGAATTTGGCGGCGGCGTGGTGCTGGAAGCGATGGCCAGCGGCTTGCCCAGTCTCATCGTCGATTACGGCGGGCCGAGTGAACTGATTGATGCCGACACCGGCGTCAAGTTGCCGATGCACCCGCGGGAACCGCTCATCGAATCGTTGCGGCTCGCGATGGAACGGCTGGCCCAAGACCCCGCCGCCTGTCGGGCGATGGGCGAGAAAGCGGTTGCCGCGGTCGCCGCCCGTCACACTTGGGCGGCCAAGGCCGGCCGCATGGAAGAGATTTATCGGGACGTGCTGGCCGGCCGGCGGTAGACTGCGGGCAGTTCCATTTCGGGGCCGACCCATGCGTTTCGCCACGCTCCTCATCCTTGTGTTTTGTACGGCGCCCGCTCGGTCGGCCGACCGGCCGAATTTCATCGTGATGATGACGGACGACCAGCGGTGGGACGCCATGTCGTGCGCGGGGAACAAGTTCCTCAAGACGCCGAACATGGACCGGATCGCCGCCGGCGGCGCGCGGTGTCAGAATATGTTCGTGACGCACGCCCTCTGTTCGCCGAGCCGGGCCAGTTTGCTGACCGGCGTGTACTCGCACACGCACGGCGTGATCGACAACACGCCGAAACAGAAGCCGGTCCCGGCGTCGATTCCGTTCGTGTCGGACCACCTGCGGAAAGCCGGGTACGACGTGGCGTTCGTCGGCAAGGCGCACAACAAAGGGGCGTTCCGCGACCGCGACTGGGACCATTATTTCGGCTTCCTCGACCAAGGCCGGTACGTCAACCCGCTGATCGCCGACGGGACAACCGGCAACGACGTGGAACACAAGGGCTGGATGGACGACATCCTGACGGACGACGCCGTGAAGTGGCTGGGACAGAAGCGGGACAAGCCGTTTTGCCTGTTCCTGTTCTTCAAAGCGCCGCACCGGTCTTGGACCCGCGCCCCGCGTCACAAGGACTTGTTCAACGACGTGGCAATTCCCAAGCCCGCCGGGTGGACGAGTGACCGCAATGCCAAGCCCGGCGCGTTCGCCCACGCCGACAACAAGATCGGCGACTTCGACGACGTGAAGACCTACGAGGGGTTCATCAAGGATTACTACGCCGTGTTGACCGGCGTGGACGAGAACGTCGGCCGGGTGTTGGACACGTTGAAAGCGGCCGGGACACTCGACGACACGGCCGTCATGTTCACGTCGGACAACGGCTTCTTCGCCGGCGAGTGGCAGGCGTTCGACAAGCGCTTCATGCACGAGCCGTCTATCCGCGTGCCGTTGCTGGTGCGCTACCCCAAATTGATAAAAGCTGGTGCGACGCCGACGGAGCAAGTCCTCAACATCGACATCGCCCCGACGCTGATGGACCTCGCGGGGCTGCCCGTCCCGAAGGAAATGCACGGCAAAAGCCTCGTCCCGGTCCTCACGGGCAATGCGACGACGTGGCGAAAAGATTGGCTGTACGAGTACTACGACTAGTCTTTCGCACTTTTCAGGGCGCATTGTCCCCGTTGCCGGAGCCAGTTTTTTGGCTTGGTGAACAAATCAACACTCGTTGATCCGGCTT
>JAYTTY010000323.1:0-24060 GCA_043744795.1 Zavarzinella sp.
CACTCCGAAGCGTCGCGTCGCGGCTAAACGGGCTTTCATCGGGTTGGGGAATCCACGATGGCCAACGGCCTCCTCACCATCAGCCCCGACCGGGTGCGCGTCGTTCCCCCCGACGTTTGTTCGTCCAAGTCCGCGGTGATCGCCCACCTCACGGCGCTCTTTGCCGACGCCTACCGCCGGCCAGAATCCGCCGACGAGTGGGCCGCCCGCATCAACCGATTGGAAGCCATCGGCTCCTCCGGCATCGGCGGCCACATCGCCTTCCTTCACCCGTTCCAGCGGAAGGACGAAGACATTGAGACGCTGCACCCCGTCGGCGACTTCTGGTTCTTCCTGATCCCCGGCGGCCTCGACTGGGCCGCCATCGACGCCGAGCCGGTCCACGCCGTCTTCGCCTCGGCCTTCCGCCGCGACGCGAGGCGCGACGTGTGCCGCGAGGGCGTCTGGGCGGTCATGCGGGCATGGTCGAAACTGCCGGCGGAGAAGACGGCCGCCTTGGCCGGCATGACGCCCGAGGTGGCGGCCGATTGGATCACCGCCCAATTGCAATACGTAGTTTAGCCGCGACGCGACGCTTCGGAGTGGAGCGCGTTCAAAGATGGTCACCGAAGGGCAATGAGCGCAGACCCGGCTGGCCTGTCGTTGGACGCGCTCCGCTGCGCAAAGCCTTCACATCGCAACTTCCAGCCACTGTCTGTTGACCAAGCCGCTGGGCCGAATACACTCATACTTCACATCCGACACTCGCAAATTCACAGAGTCAATTCATGCCAATTACACTTTCCACTCCTCTTCAGTCTGCAGAGATAAAGGAAGTATTGGACGACAACGATCACTGTGTTACCACAGTTGATCTGATTGTGCAGCACTTTGACTTGTTTTTAGAGAATACTGTCCTCGCCGCTCAATTGCGATCAACAGACGAGCGAGGGGCAGACCCATATCGGTTGGCCGGGCATGTGAATACGGATTTCGGCTCACATTCCGGAGAGGAAAGCAAACTCGAACGATCCCTTCATGCCCAATGGCCAGCCGCGGGGGTCAACCACTTTTGGCCAACCATTTGTGTTGGTTTTCCAGCTTATCAATTGCCATTATTTGGGCGACAGAAGAAGAACAGTTGGGGCTACATTGATTTGGTTGGTGTTTCCCCGAGCGGAAATCCGCAAGTAGTCGAACTCAAAATTGGTTCGTCTGACGACAGCCCTTTTCACTTGATCGTCCAAGGTGTGGCGTACGCCATTGCACTTCGGCACGCTTGGAATCGGGGCGAGTTTCGCCTTCACTGGCCAGTCTTGGACGGCATGCCGTCTCCCCCGACGTTCCTGCACGCCGTTGACGTAATCGCCCTTTGCCCTTCGCAATACTGGGTCGAGGCGAAAAAGTGGATGTCGAGTATTGATGGAGCCGTCCAGAAATTTCATCAACTCCTTGAAGAGTGTCGGAAATTTCACTTTCCAGTTTACCTTGGTTCTTTCGACGCGGAACCGCAACCAGAAAGTCCCTTCTTCAAAACCTCTGCAGCCGTTCAGATCAAATATGAGGCACTTTGAATTGTGAAGATTTTGTGAATTCCACCTCCCAAGCCCTCATTCCACCGTGGAAAATCCGTCGGCCGGGTATTAGGTAGGCTCGGTTCGCCGGGGAGACGCTTTTCCCGCGAAGGGAACGCGGTTGACTGTGGAGGCCCGGATGGGGACTCCCTTCACGGTCGGCAGTAACGCCTGAAAAAACCCATGCTCCTCCGGCGGCCGAGCCTTCTTTTACCGAGGGCTGAATGCGCATTGAATTGGAGGAACGGCTCGGGGCGAAGTACCCGGCGCTGTTCCGACGGCTTCGCGTGGACCCGATGACCTCCCCGATGGGCCGGGGGATTGAAGTCGGGGACGGCTGGTTCGAACTGTTGGATCAGTTTTGTCTGGCCGTGGATACGGCGCTAGCCATGCGGCCCGACCCGGACTTTCAGTTCGAGCAAATCAAACAGAAGTTCGGTGAGTTGCGGGTCTATGCGACGCCGACGGCTGACGCCCGTCTCGCCTTACTGTTGGACATGGTGCGGGGCGAGTCGAAGACGATCTGCGAACACTGCGGGGCGGGCGGGGCCGAACTCATCACCAACGACGGCCCATGGCGAATCCGTTGCGCCGACTGCCGGGAGGTCCGATGATCGTTACCATTCACCGCGGCGCCCGCGAGGTCGGCGGGTCGTGCATTGAAGTCCGGTCGGGCGACACGCGGCTGATTCTGGACGTCGGCTTGCCGCTCGTGGACGGGAATCGTGACCCGTTCGACTCCTTCAAGGCCCTCCGCAAGACCCGCGAGGAGTTAATTGCCGACGGGACGATCCCGGCCGTGCCGGGGCTGTTCACGGCCGACGCGCCGGCGCCGGCGGCGATTCTGCTGTCCCACGCCCACCTGGACCACGTCGGCCTGTTGCACCACTCGCGGCCAGAGATCCCGGTCTACGCCACCGCCGGCACCAGCAAGATGATGCTCGCCGGCGGCGTCTTTGCCAACCGCGAGCGCCTCGACCGCGGCCGGCATGAGGCCGTGACGCCGGGCATGTCGTTCGACATCGGGCCGTTCGCCGTCACGCCGCTTGCCGTCGATCATTCGACGTTCGGGTGCGTGGCATACCTGATTGAAGCCGACGGCAAGTCGCTGCTGTATTCCGGCGACCTGCGCACGCACGGCCGGGCGGCGGTCGCGATGGAAACGCTCGTCCGGCACGTCGCCCCGAAGAATGTGGACGTGTTGTTGATGGAAGGCACCCATCTGGGCCGTGAGGCGAGTGAGTCCGTCACCGAGGCCGATTTGGAAGAGCGGGTCGTCCGCCACCTGAACGCCGCGCCGGGGCTGGCCTTGGCGGCATTTTCCCCGCAGAACGTGGACCGAATGACCACGTTCCATTCGGCCGCCCGCCGCGCGGGTCGCACGGTCGTGGCCGACGTGTACGCCGCCTTCGTGCTGCGCCTCGTCAACGGGGCGGACGGCGCCCCGCTCCCGACCCGTCGGCACGGCGTCCGCGTCTATTACAACGCCTCGTTCCGCAAGAAGCGGAACGTCGGCAAGATCGCCGCCATGTTCGACGCCGACCGCATCGAAATGGCCGACATCCTCGCCGAGCCCGCCAAGCACATGATGGTGTTCCGGCCGTCAATGACCGCCCCCGACTTCGGCGACTGTCTGCCCGCCTGCGTCCGCGTCTTGTACAGCATGTGGGCCGGCTACTTGGACAAGCCGGACTGGGTGACGTTAAAACAACAAGTCGCCGCGGCCGGCGGGGCCGTCATCCCCGCCCACGCCAGCGGGCACATTCACGTCGAAGACCTCAAGAAACTGGTCTCCGGCTTGAATGCCAAGGCCGTCGTCCCGATCCATACCTTCGAGCCGGGGATGTTCCGCGAGATGTTCCCGAATGCCGTGCCGCTGGCCGACGGCCAAGCATACACGGTGTAGGGCGGCCCGTCACTTGCCGATCTTGACCGTCACCTTGAGGACGTTCACGTCCTTGTCGCATTTCACTTGGATGGAGGCGTCTTTGGCCTTTTCGATCAGGTACATGCCTTCCTTGCCGGTCACTTCCTTGGTGCCGTCCTTCGTCGTGATGACGAACTCGACGGTCGAGGTGATGCTGAGTTCGCGGTCCACGACGCCGTCGCCCACTTTCTGGTTGATGACCAGCACGCCCTTTTCCGGGTCAACGGACTTGATCGTCCCCTTGACCATCTGATTCTTTTGGGCCTTGTCGGCGGCCGTGCCGGCGCCGAGGAGGAGAAGGCCGACGACGGCGGACGCGAGGAACCGGACCATGGAACGCTCCTGGGAGTTGGGGGGCTGACACTCAATATAACCCCGCGGCCGGGGAGAGTTCCGGCGGGAAGGGTCGCGGCTTCGGGAAGAAAGACATTTTTTCGCCGCGGATCGAACACGGATAAAGACAGAAAACAGAAGAACTTTACCACAGAGGACACAGAGAGCACAGAGAAAACCAAAACAGAGAAAAGGCAAAAGGCATGATGAAAATGTCTTCTCTGCCTCTGTCTTTCCTCTGTGGTCTCTGTGTCCTCTGTGGTGAAGTGCTTCTGCTTTCTGTCTTTATCCGTGTTCGATCCGCGGCTAAAAATGTCTTCGTTTCCCCGCCCGCGCCACTAGAACAACCGTCCCCCTTCTCCCGGCCGGCGGAACGGTGTCCGCCCCGGCGGGGGTCAACCCGAAGGCTCGGCGCACATGATTCCGATCGATCTGAGTGGCAAGGTGGCTCTCGTCACCGGGGTGGGCGACAATCACAGTTTCGCGTGGTTCATCGCCAAGGCCCTCAACGCGGCCGGGGCGAAGATCGTCCTGGCCAGCCACCCGCGCATGGTCGGCATCGTCGAGAGCTTCCTGTCCCGAGAATTGGACAAGGAGAGCCGGCAACTCTCGACCGGCGGCGAACTGACGGTCGAGAAGGTGTTCGCCATGGACGCCAACTTCGACACCATGGCCGACGTGGACGAGAAGACGCGGGGCGACAAGCGCTGGAACAAGTTCCCGATCTTCGCCATCAAGGAAGTCGTCGAGGCGGTCGGCCAAGAGTTCGGCGGCATCGACATCGTCATCCACTCGATGGCTTTTAGCCGCGACATCATGAAGCCGCAGATCGAGACGAGCCGGGCGGCCTACATGGAGGCCCTCGGCATCAGCGCCTTCTCGTACACGTCCCTGCTGCGCTACGCCCGGCCGTTCATGGCCGGCCGGCCCGGCGGGGCGGCGGCCGTCGGGCTGACGTACATCGGCGGGTCGCGCGTCATCCCGCACTACGGCGGCGGCATGTCCACCGCCAAGGCCGCCCTGCAATTGGAAGCCGGGCACTTGGCGTGGTCGCTCGGGGAAGACAACATCCGCGTGAACCTGATCTCGGCCGGGCCGTACAAGAGCCGGGCGATGGTGGCCATCAAGCCGGGCGCGGCCGACGAAATGGTGAACTACGCCGCCAGCCGGTCGCCGCTGCGGCGGCCGATCACGCCGGAGGAAGTCGGCGACGCGACGGCCTTCCTGTGCAGCCCGCTGGCCAGCGGCATCACCGGGCACACCTTATATGTGGACGCCGGGTACAACGTGATGGGCGGGTAAGTGCCGCATGATAGACGCGCACCTGCATGTCGTGCCGCCGAACCTGCCGGGCGTCGGGCCGTTAAGCCCCGTCCTGCGGGCCACCCCGGACCATGTGGCGCGCGTCGTCCGCGAGCAGATGCAGGCGGCCGGCGTCACCCACGCCGCCGCGATGGGGTCGTGGGACAACCCGCCGGACGACGCGCTCGGCGTGCGGCGGACGCTGCAAGTGGCCGCGACCGTCCCCGGCCTGCACGCCATCGGCGTCGCCGACCCGTTCAAGACGAGTCCCGAACACCTCAAAGCGGCCGAGGCCCAACTCGCCGACCGCCGCGTCGTCGCCCTGAAAGTTTACCTCGGCTACGTCCACGCCTTCCCCAACGACCCCAACTACCTTCCCTATTACGAGCTGGCCCGCCGGTTCAAGGTGCCGGTCTTCTTCCACACCGGCGACACCTATTCGCCATACGCGAAATTGAAGTACGCCCTCCCGATCCACGTTGATGAAGTGGCCGTCGATTTCCCGGACGTGAAGTTCGTGCTGGCCCACGTCGGCAACCCGTGGATGACGGAGGCCGCCGAGGTCGTGTACAAGAACATGAACGTCTTCGCCGACCTCAGCGGCCTGCTCATCGGCCAGGAGGCCGACTTGCTCTCCGATGAAGGCCAAGACGCCCGGCAGGACGTGATCGAGCGCGTCCGGGCCGCCTTCCGCTACGCCGAGCGGCCCAACCGCTTCCTCTACGGCAGCGACTGGCCGCTGGCCCCGATGGGGGCCTACGCCGCCTTCGCGCGCGAGGCCGTCCCGGAGGCGTTTCACGACATGGTGTTCGAGGAGAACGCCCGCGTGCTGTTCGGGCAGAGAATGGCGGTTTAAGAAAGCCCACGGACGGCCGTCCGTGGGCTTTCCTAACCAACTCACTTCGTCAAATGCTTCTTGAAAAACCCCAGCGTTTCGGCCGTCGTGACGGCGGCCGCATGGCCGACCCAGCCGTGGCTTTCGTTCGGCACTTCCACGTAGGTGACGTTGGCCCCGGCCTTCTTCAACTTGTCGGCGAACGTGCGCGACTGGTCGATGGGGACGACCCAGTCCTTGGTGCCGTGGAAGATCAGGAAGGGCGGGGCGTCCTTCGTGACGTGGTTGATCGGCGAGGCCTTGTCGTGGTCGGCGGCCTTCTCCTTGTACTGGCCACCCATGAGCGGGCCGAGCATGGCCCGCTGGGCGCCGTCGTCCTTGGCGAAGCCGGCCAAGTCGGTCGGGCCGAAGTAATCGACCACGCACTGCACCTTGCTCGACTCGTCCGGATACAGCTTCCCCTCGAAGCCGCATTTCGCGTCCGTCAGGCCCATGAGGGAAACCAAGTGCCCGCCGGCCGAGTAGCCGATGGCCCCGACGCGGTCTTTCTTGATGTGGTACTTCTCGGCGTTGGCCCGCAGGAAGCGGACGGCCGTCTTGCAGTCCTCGATCTGACACGGGAAGCAGTTGTCCGGGGCGAGCCGATAGCCGACGCTGACGGCCACGAACCCCTGGTCGGCCAACATGGGCAGCCACGGGTGAAAATCCTTCTTGTTGCCCATGCGCCACCCGCCGCCGTGGACGCACACGACCACCGGGAACGGCCCGTCCCCCTTCGGCGGCACGGCCATGTCCAGCTTCAACTCGCGGTCCCCGGCCTTGCCGTACACGATGTCCGTCTGAATCTTGGCCTCGGCGGCGACCGCCGGCGCGGCGATCAAGCAAATGAGCAACAGAAGACGCATGGCAAATTTCCCTGACAGGGGCGGCCGGGATGTTGTACGTGTAAAATGTCGGACATGGCGACCGATCTCGATTCCGGCATCAGCGCGCGTGCAGAACGGATCAAGGCGAGCGGGGGGCGTCAGCCCCCTGATACCCTCCCACCCACTTGCGACTATTGCCTCGGCCCCGTCCTCGGCCACGGCTTGTCCGGCCGGGCGTGGGCCGGCCAACCGGCGGCCCGCTACTGCTGTTTCGGCTGCCTCAGCCTCGGGGAACACCGCCCCGCAGCCAAGCCCGCCTCCCAACGCTTCAACGGCCTTGCCCTGCGAATCGGCATCGCCTTGGTGGTCATCGCCCAGTCGATGATCCTCTCCCTCGGCGTGGCGATGGAATCAACCACGTCGCGGGACGACAAGCTCCTCGTCTACGGCGGCGTCCTCTTCGGCACGCTGGTCGTCTTCGCCCTGTTGGGCGTCCCCCTAATCCGCTCGGCGTGGGCCGAGTTGCGGGCCGGGTTCGTCACGCTGGAAAGCCTGTTCCTGCTCACGATGGCCGGGGCGTTCGCCGCGTCGATGCAGTCGTTCGTCACGAACTCCGGGCCGGTGTACTTCGAGGTCGTGTCCGTCATCCTCGTGGTGTACTCGCTCGGCAAGGCAATCACCGCAAAGGCGAAGCGGGCGGCCGTCGGCGGGACGCGGGCGTGGGCCGACGCGCTGGCGACGTGCCGATTGCTTGAGCGCGGGGCCGTGCGGGAAACGCCGGTGGCGGAGATCGTCCCCGGCGACGTGGTCGAAGTGCGGGCCGGCGACCTGTTCCCCGTGGACGGCGTGATCGAAACGGGGACGGGCTTCGTCTCCGTGGCCGCGATGACCGGGGAGCCGTTCGCCGTCGTGAAGCGGCCGGGCAGCCCCGTCCTGGCGGGGTGCATTTCCCAGGAGTCGCTGTTCCGCGTGCGGGCCACCAGAGCGGGGACGGCCCGGCAGGTGGACCACTTGATCGCGGCCGTCGAAGACGCCCGGTCAGTCCCGAGCGCGGGCCAGACGCGGATCGACCGCATCAGCGCCCGCGTCTTCCCGCTGCTGATCCTCGTCGCCGTCGGCACGTTCGCGTACTGGACCCTGACCGTGGACTGGCAGCGCGGCCTGTTCAACGCCATGTCCGTCTTGCTCGTCGCCTGCCCGTGCGCCCTCGGGTTGGCGACGCCGTTGGTGGTGTGGGGGACGCTTGCCAAGCTCGCCGAGTGGGGCTTCGTGGTCCGCAGCGGGGACGTGGTCGAGCGGCTGGCGACCATTGACACCGTCGCCTTCGACAAGACCGGCACGCTGACGGACGACCGCTTCACGCTGGCCGACATCGCCCTCGCCGACGACCCCGGCCGCCCGCAACCGCGCTGGCTCGGCTGGTTGGCCGCCGTGCAGGCCCGCAGTCCGCACCCGATGGCCAAAGCTTTCGCCGAGGCCACGGCCCTGGAGCCGCACATTGAAGTGACGGCCGTGCGGGCCGTCCCCGGCTGCGGCATCGAGGCCACGCTGGAAGACGACGGCGAACATCACCTGCGCATCGGCCGCCCGGAGTGGATCGCCGCCCCGGTGGCGGACGCCCAAGCCCTGTTGGCCGAGTTGTCTGACGGCGCCGGCCTGCGCGTGGACTGCGAGGCCGACGGCCGGCTGGTCGCCGTCGCCATCCTGCGCGAACGGCTGCGCGACTCAGTCCCGCTGGCGCTGGAACACTTGGCCGACCTCGGCGTCGGCGTCCGCGTGCTGACCGGGGACGCCGCCGACCGGGCCGCGATCACCGGCGTCGCCCACGCGGAGGCCGGGATGCTGCCGGCCGAGAAGACCGAGCGCGTCAAGCAGTTGGAAGCCGACGGCTACAAAGTGCTGATGGTCGGCGACGGCATCAACGACGCCGGCGCCCTCAGCGCGGCCACCGTCGGCATCGCCCTCGCGTCCGGCACGGACCTCGCGGCCCACGCCGCCGACGTGACGCTCTACCACGCGGACCTGCGCGTGATCCCGTGGGCAATCGCCCTCGGCCGGGAGGCGAAGCGGGTCATCACGCGCAACCTGTGGGTCGCCGCCGGCTACAACACCCTCGGCGTGACGCTCGCCGCCACGGGGCAGTTGCACCCCGTCGCCGCCGCCTTCCTAATGGTCGGCTCCAGCCTGTATGTGGCGTGGTCGGCCGCCCGCGTCGGGGCGGCCGGCGAGCCATCATGCCACAAGCCGCGAAACCGCCAAGCCGTGCCGTGGGGCGTGCCCGTGTCACATGCCTTGGCGGTGATCCTTCAGGGCGTGGTCTTCGTCGGCTTACTCGGCCTGCCGCCGGCGCCGGCGCTGTGGCTGGTCGCCAGCGTGGCCGTCGTCGGCGTGGCGGCGGCCGTCGCGTGGAGCCGCTGGGAGCGCATCCCGCATGCGGCCGACATGGCTTATGGGATGCTCACGCTCGGGAACCTCGGGATGATCGCCGGCTGGTGGGCCGACGCCGGCTTCCGGCCGCTGCAACGGGCCGACTGCGACTGCGCGGCCGCCCTCTTCAACGGCGTCCTGAAGCCGTGGATGTGGCTCGGCATGTGGGCCGGCGGCACCGTGGCGATGGCCGCCTTCGGCAAGACGCCGCACGGCAGCCATCGCCATCAATGGAGCATGTTCACCGGCGGCAACGTGGGCATGGCCCTCGGCATGTTGGCCGGCGGCATGCTGGCCGCCCAACTCGCCGTCGGCAACGTCCGCACCGACGCCGTCCTGAGTGTGGCCGGCATGACGGCGGGAATGCTGGTGGGAATGGCCCTCGGCACGGCCTTGACGGAACAATCCCTCCACCGATTTGCAACAATCCGGCAAAAACCCCGCGCGAACCCGTGACGACTGGCCCTGTCCGTGTATGATAGATGTTGTTCACTGGACGCGGCGTGGAGCAGCCCGGTTAGCTCGCCAGGCTCATAACCTGGAGGTCATAGGTTCAAATCCTATCGCCGCAACTCGAAAGCCCCCTGGAAACAGGGGGCTTTTTTCGTTTCTCTGTCGTCTGACTCGGCTGCGACGACCATCATTTTCTGTCAATTGTGCGTCTGATTGGTAATTATACCAGTCGCCTAACCATCAGAACAATTCGCTTTGCCGTCGCAGTCTCATTCGAGCATCGCCACCGAGTGCAGTAATTGGGCTACAGAGAGTGGATGAGGCAATTGGCCGAACGGTTTCGCGGGCGACCGGAAGAGAAAATGGCCGGGGCGAGGACTCGCAACTCCCCCGGCCTGGCAGACACTACCGAACGGGTTTGTCCGGCTTCGGCTTTTGGGTCCGTTGTCTGCAAGGGCATTGTAACCCGGTGCCACTTCAGAAAAAAGCGAATCTTCCTCTGCTGTCTTCACCAGAGGCGGGAGGAGACTTTGGAGCAGGGCGGGGGATTTTCTAAACTTCACTCGGCGCGGCATGATCGCGGCCTTACGATCCCCTTCAAACGGCGGGAATCGTCACGGGATTGAATGGGCGACGGCTCCGGGGGTCTGCCGGTAATTTCTGCGCAACCCCTCCAAAATTCCCAATTTCCATTTCTTAACCGACTCTCAACAAAGTTGCTTCACTACGTAAGGAATTCAGTTTCCGGCGCGCCGTGCGTAAGATATGCTGAAAAGAAGTACACTGCGCATTGGGAGGTCTGTCCACAATGGACTCAAGCTCTAAATCCTTATGTGTAGACTTGTTCTGCGGAGCTGGTGGTCTTTCGGAGGGGCTAAAGCAGGCCGGGTTCAAAACAATTCTTGCGGTGGATTTCGACGAACACTGTTTAAAGACATATAAGGCCAATCATCCGGATGCGGAGACGCTCTGCGAAGACGTGACGCTGTTGCCGGCGTCAACGATCCTCAATGCCGCTGGCGGCAAAGAAATTGACCTGCTGAGTGGCGGGCCGAGTTGCCAAGGGTACAGCACGCACGGCAAGCGGGATGAAGAAGATCCTCGCAACTTCCTCTTCGAGCATTTCGTTCGTCTCGTCGGCGAAGTGCGGCCGAAATGGGTGATGATGGAAAACGTGCCGGGACTGCTCACCTTCCGGGGCGGGCACTTTCTGAAACTCATCACGGAGGCGTTCAAAGGCGTAGGGTATCAAGTGGCCGCCCGCGTCATGATGGCCGCCGACTACGGCGTGCCGCAATTGCGGCGGCGTATCATCTTCTTGGCCACGCGGACTGGCATGCCGATTTCTTACCCGGAGCCGACGCACGGCGCCGAGACGGATTCCCTGTTCGACAGCGGTTTGGAACCTTATGTCACTGTGAACGATGCCATCGGCGACTTACCCCTGTTGAACGGGGAGTTGGACGCGGACGGGTGGGAGTACGCATTCCCCCCGGTGACCGCCTATCAGCGGTTCGTTCGCGGGCAGGCCAACCGCTTGACGATGCACCGGGCGAATGGGGTGTCGCCCCAAGCCGCGAAGATCGTCGGGTTCATCAAGGAAGGGCAAGGGCTGCGGAGCGTGCCGCCCGAGCATCTGCCGGATCGGTTCAAGAAGATGCGGAAGATCAGCACCGGCGCGCTGCGGAGCGATTGCACGACGTTGTACTATCGTCTTGACCGAAATCGGCCGGCCTACACGATTACGTGCTACTTCCGCAACGTGGCGTCAGGCCCGTTCCTGCACCCGCTGGAAGATCGCAGCATTTCCTTCCGGGAGGCCGCGAGACTCATGTCGTTCCGAGACAGTTATGAGTTCCATGGGGCGAGCATTGCCCGACAAATCGGGAACGCCGTGCCGCCGCTTCTTGCCAAGGTGATCGGCAAGCACTTGATTAAATTGCTTGGTCAGGAAAGCGCCAAGTCCGATTTGCGCCGGAGGCCCGCACTCATTACCTGAAACGCCCCATGCCCGAACGACGTTATCTAAAGCCGGAACGTGTTGCTGCCGCCGTCTCCAACCTTGCGGCGTGGCGCGGGGACGTTCGGGGGCAGGCGGCCACCCACTTGTGGCCGCTTCTTGCGCTGGTGCGGGCCGGGGCGAACAAACAGACGCGAGTCTTGTTTGAGGAACGGAACGACTTCGAGTTCTGGAATGAGTACATGCGCCTTCCGGGTGACCAGCGGCCGGTCAAGGACGAAAACGACCAGTTCCAAGCCGACTATTACGTCGATCCCTTGGCTCGCCAATTCCGTAAGAGCGATTACCCCCATCACAGCCCGGCCACTGTCCGCATCAAGACGTTCGCGCGGTCGTGGCGGGCGGCCGATTACAACGAGAACGACCGGACGTGGCGGCTCGCGGAAGATTTCGCGGAGAACTATGCCGGCCGCTTGGAGCGGGGCGGCGAGCTCGAACGGGTTCCGGTCGTCGATCTGGCGGTGTGGCTGTTCCGCGGGCAGAAATTCCCGGGGAACGCAGACGCGAGAAATTTGGAGCGGAAGTTCCGCGACACGTTCCCGTTCGAGGACGGGGAATACTACAGGCTTTTTTCGTTCCTGGATGAAGTGCCGGATCGGCTCTTTACGGCCAAGCAACCCAGTGCGGCAGAATTGGCGAAAGCGATAGAAGGCGTGCTACTCGACCCAAATGCCCCGCCGCCCGATCCGCCTCCGGTAAAATCGGGGGGTGAGAGCAACTTGCCGGACGACGACAGCGTGCTGGTTCAGGTGAAGGCCCTGTTGGAAATGGGTACCTCGGGGATCATTTTTCGTGGCTGCCCCGGAACCAGCAAGACGTGGTACGCCAAACAGATTGCCCACAAATTGGTCGCCGACCCGAAGGCGCATCTCTTCCAATGCCAGTTCCACCCGTCTTACGGGTATGAAGATTTCGTCGAGGGCTACAGACCGGACCAAGACTCGAAGTCCGGCTTCAAAGTGGTTGACAAGGTTTTCCTGAACGCCTGTGATGTGGCGAGGCAACCGGAGAACGCGGGCAAATATGTGGTGTTCATCATCGACGAGATCAACCGCGGCGACCCGGCGCGCGTGTTCGGAGAACTGCTCACGTATGTCGAACACGGCTATCGCGGGGATGAGTTCAGCAAGACTTACACCGGGGACAAGACGTCTATCCCCAAAAACCTGATCGTGTTCGGAACGATGAACCAACACGACCGGAGCATATCACAACTCGACATCGCCCTTACGAGGCGGTTCGATCACATTGACTTGAAGCCCGACGCGGAGGTTGCCGAAGAATTCCTCTCGCGGAGTGGGAACTTCACCGGCGAGCAGATCGCAAAGGTGGTTAAGTGGTTCGAGTCTTTGCAAGTGCTGCTGAAGCCAATCGGCATCGGCCACACGTTCTTTAAGGACGTGACGACGACCGACCAACTCCGGCTTGTCTGGCTGCACCGGATGCGGCCATATTGCGAGTCCGTGCTTGAACTGCACGCCGACCGGCTGAAGGATGTGCGAAGCAGCTTCGACGGCATGTTCCGCGCCGTGGCGGGCCAAGGCGGGCCGTGATGCAAGTCCTGACGGAGAACATTCACGTCTGCAAGGAATACGACACCCTGTCGGTGCCCGTCCGGGAACTCATGGACGCCGACGGGCATCTGGAACTTTACCCGGAAGTCGCGGGCAAGGGGTACTTCGACATCGACTTCGGCGACGGGCGACTGAAATTAAAATCCAGGGGGTACATCGGGCTGATTCCGGTCTCCGACCGGGTGACGATCCGCGTGTTGCCCAGGACGCCAATTGGAAACTTGCTGTACATGGTCTGGCGGGCAGGCGAGCAACTTGGAGGCATCGAGGGCTTCGTGCGCGGCTACCAAGAGCAAGCGGACGTGATCGACCGGCCGGAGGAAGTGTATTTCGACGCCTTCTTAAAGACGCTTCGCGCCGTGCGGGAGGCCGGGGTGTTGCGCCGGTATGTTGAAAACGAGACCGACAGGGAACTGCGAGGTCGCCTGCTGGTCAGCAAAACGGTGTCGTGGTTTCGGGCTCGCGGCATTACCCATCGGCATGTTTTCTCCGTCTACGATCACGCGATTGACATTCCTGAGAACCGGATCATCAAGCATACCGCCGAGCGGCTTGTCCGGCATTTTGAGGCTGATCGGTCGCGCAAGACGGTTGAGAAGATCGACGAACTGCGGCGGCTGCTGGTGCCGTTCGGGCACGTGAACGCGGCGGCTGTGCAGCCGCTGGACGTGGCGAGGCAGACGGAGCGGCTTGTCCGGGGGCTGCCGGCAACGCATCGGTTTTATGAGGGGGCTCTCTGGCTGAGTTACCTCATCGCTACCCGGAGCGGCATTCGAATGGAGGAGAACGGGCGGGTGACGTTCGAGACGGTCATCATTGACGCCGCGGCCGTCTTCGAGAATTACATCCGGAAGCTGTGCGCGGAGGCGGCGAGGCGGGATGGCTGGGGCTGTGATGTTCTGGACGGCAACAGGGTTATGGTGCCGCTGTTCGCGGATACAGAGAAGTATCCGTCGAAGCCGGACGTGTACTTCCGGCGCAAGGGGAGCAATCTCGGCTTGGTGGAGGTGAAGTACAAGCCCGCCATCAAGGCCGAGGATCGGTATGAGGTGCTGGCGTTCTGCGAAGCATTGAACGTCAAACAGGCCATCGTCGTTTGCCCGAAGTTCGAGCCGTGCAATGACGTTGAGGTGCACGGAACCACGGCGGGCGGCAAACGGATATTCATGATGAAGATCGACTTGGCGGCGACAGACATGCCCGCTGAAGAACGCCGCTTCACGGATTTAGTCAGTCAGACCTTGGGCTTTGCCCCGCCCCTACCCTAGAAGTTTCGCCGGGGCGCCATGCCCACGACTTTGCGTGTGCATGGTTGGCTGAAACCAATGGCAGGGACATCTCATCTCTGTTTCTCGCCCTCATGCCCACGCAAAGCCGCTTGTCGTCTTACACATCTCGTGGGTGCCATTGTCCGACGGTTTTGGGCGAGCGACGCCATCGCGTCGTCGGCGGCGGGGTTGGAGTCCCGCTTTGAAGCGGTCTTGGCGCTCCGCTCACAAAGGCTGGGAGGACCGAGTCTTCGACGGTCCGACCCCTTGGGCGAACCGTCGTCACCCGCGGAGGCTGATTGCTTGTCTCAAACCTGGTCCCCCCTCCGAAACGGAGGGGACCGGGTTTGGAATGTGGGGTACGGTTCCAACGTGCCGGTCACTCCCGCCCGACGGGGTCTTCGGAGTCGGCCGTATTCGCCTTGGAGAGGCCATCACCAATCATCGGGACAGGGTGAAGGTTTCGGGAGGCAGTCCGGCCATCGGTTCCGAAGACTCCACCGATGGCCGACATCGCCGGCACGTTGGAAACGTACCCCATACCGAGACGGCTGTCGCCCACTTGCTCCCCCTCTCCGTTTCGGAGCGGGGCCGGGGGGTGAGGTCAACGGCCGCCTTCGTGGGCGAGAGGTCGCCGCCCGGAAAGGCGAACCCTCGAAGACTCGGTTCGCCGGGTGCCCGTGGGGGGCAGGCCCAAGACCGGCTGAAAGCCGGGACTCCAACCCCGACGCCGGCCAAGGGGACGGCGTCTTTCGCCCATGACCGCCGGACAGCGGCGCGAACGACTTGTGCATTACGATGAGCCGATCTGCGTGGGCATGGCACACGGTACCGCCTCCATGTGATCGCCCTATCCGCGAACCAGCAGTTCGTTGGCATCCGTAGGGACATCTCAACAGCTTGTCCGGTCGGTCGGGCTTCTTTGTTTAGACTCAATATCTTGATGATCTTCGGCGGGGGTGGAGTAGCAGTCAACTCGTCGGGCTAATCCCCCGAAGCCGCGGGTGCGAATCCCGCCCCCCGCGTTTCCTGGCCGAACGACTTCCCCCGCGCCGCGGCCGGCGGCGCCGTGGCTGCAAATCCATCTTGGACGAGTTTTTTGGAAAGGGTTGTCTTGTGAGCGATGAGCAATTGGAGACGGCGGCGGGCGGGGCGGCCGACAGCCTCGCGGCCGAGATCGCCCGCCGGCGGACGTTTGCCATCATCTCCCACCCGGACGCCGGGAAGACGACGCTTACCGAGAAGTTCCTGCTGTACGCCGGCCAGATCGACGTGGCCGGGGCCGTCCACAACCGCAAGGCCGGCCGGGCCGTCACGTCCGACTGGATGGCCTTGGAGCGCGAGCGCGGCATCTCCATCACGTCCACGGCCCTGTCGTTCGCCTACCGCGGCCACCTCGTCAACCTGCTCGACACGCCGGGGCACAAGGACTTTAGCGAAGACACGTACCGCACGCTCGTGGCGGCCGATTCCGCCGTTATGGTGCTGGACGTGGCCAACGGGGTGGAGACGCAGACCCGCAAGCTCTTCCGCGTCTGCGCCGCCCGGAAGATCCCCGTCCTGACCTTCGTGAACAAGATGGACCGGCTCGGCAAGCACCCGCTGGACATCCTGGCCGAGATCGAGCGGGAACTTGGCGTCGAGCCGGTCCCGGTCAACTGGCCCATCGGCGCGGGGGCCGCGTTCCAGGGCGTGTACGACCGGGCAAGCGGCCGCGCGCTGCTGTTCCGCCCGACCGAAGGGGGGTCGCTTCAGGTGCCGACGCGCGTCGTGGGCCTGGCCGACTTGGACCGCGAAGTCGGCCCGGACATCGCCGCCCGGTGCCGGGAAGAACTCGAACTCCTCGACGGGGCCGGCGGGCAGTTGGACACGGGCCGCTTCTTGAACGGCGAACAGACCCCGGTCTTCTTCGGCAGCGCGGCCAGCAATTACGGGATCGAGCCGTTCCTCGACGCCTTCCTCGGCCTCGCCCCGGCCCCCGCGGCCCGGCCGAGCGTGACCGGGCCGATCCCGGCGACCCGCCCCGAGTTCGCGGGCATCGTCTTCAAGATTCAGGCGAACTTAAACCCCAAGCACCGCGACCGCATCGCCTTCGTCCGCGTGTGCGCCGGCGTCTTCACCCCGGAGGCCGAGCCGGTCGTCACCCGCACGAAGGAGCGGCTGCGGGTCAAAGGCTCGCACCGGCTGTTCGCCCGCGACCGGGAAGAGGTGCAGGCCGCCTACCCCGGCGACGTGATCGGGCTGGCGTTCACCCGCGGCGTCCGGCTCGGGGACACGCTGTGCGAGGGGCCGACGGTCCAGTTCGACGGCCTGCCGCAGTTCAGCCCCGAGTGCTTCGCCGTCATCCAGAACCCGGACCCGAGCCGGCGGAAGCAAATGATCGAGGGCTTGGGCCAACTCGCGGACGAGGGGGCCATCCAACTCTTCACCGACCCGGAGAACGACCGGGAGCCGCTCCTCGCCGCCGTCGGGGAACTGCAATTCGACGTGGTGAAGTACCGCTTGGAGACGGAATACGGGGTCAAGGTGACGATTGCCCCGTTGGAGTTCAAGGTCGGGGCGTGGGTCGCCGGCGCCGCGGACCCGGCGGCCGTGTTCCAATCCGTGTCCGGGACGCGGGTCGTGAAGGACCACCGGGGCCGGTCCGTCGTCCTGGCCGACGACGCCCACACCATCCGCTACATGCAGGGCCGGGAGCCGGGGCTGGACCTGCGGCCGTTCACCGAAGACCTGTTCGCCCCCGCCGGGTGACGGGGTCTTGGCGCCTTCGCTTCACTTCTTCTTGAAGAAGAACTCCTCGGCCGTCTTTCGCATCAGCCAGTCGCGCTCGTCGGCCGTCAGGAAGTCGAGTTGCTTCGTGACGAAGTTCACGCTGTCCTGATACGTGTGCCCCGGGTTGACTTGGAACGGGCAGTCGGTCTCCCACATGCACCGCTGGACGCCGAACGCCTTGATGACCGCCTTCGCCAGCGGCACCAAGTCCGCATACGGCGGCTTCTTCGCCCCGAAGGCGTAGTAGGCCCCGACCTTGACCATGACCTTCTTGTGCTTCGCCATGTCGCACAGGGCGGTCACGTCGGCGTCGCGGATCGTCCCGTCGCCGCCAATGCGGCACAGGTGGTCGATGATGACCGGCGTGTCCGGGAACTTCGCGCACATGCGGTCTAACTCGGGCAGGTCGGCCGGGTTGATGAGACAACTCATCGCCTGGTTCGCCTTCGCCCCCTCGGCGAACATCTCCGCGTACCCGTCCGGCTCCAGCCACTTCTTGGCCTTGGTGAGCGCCGGCAGGATGCGGAATGCCCGGACCTTCTTCGGCGCCAACTCCCGCATCCGCTTGACTGGCTCGGCCAGCGGGTCGATGACGGCGGTGCCGACGAACACGCCGTCGTGGACGCGGATCATGTCGGTCATGTACGAGTTGTCGAACCCGTAAAAGCTCATCTGGATGAGGTTGACGCGCGTCACCCCCGCCGGCTTCGCGTGCTTGAACAACTCGTCCGGCGTGAACGACGCCGGCTTCATGTCCTCCTTGGCAAAGCCTTCCGCGAGCTTGTAGTGAATGGTGTCCGGCGTCCAGACGTGGACGTGCGCGTCAATGTAGTTCATCGCAGACTATCCTCTTGAGCGGGCGTCGGTGATTAACTCGACGGCCTCGCCGACCGGTCGCGGACGCCGGCTCGCGTCGAGATACGCGTCGATGTCCGCCCGCATCTCCCGGATGATGTCCGCCAATCCATTGGTGAACAGGTAAAGTTGGACCGGATTGTCCCCGACCTTTCGGCAAGTGGCCTCGAAGGCGGACTCGGCGGCCGTCAGTCGTTCCCGCGTAATCCGCAGGCCGTCGTCGTCGGTAATCATGGGGCAACTCTCACGATTCCCTTGCGGGCTTCCCACAGTCAGCCGCCAACAAGTTTTAACAGTCAAAAGACCCGAGAGCGTATTTTCAAAGCCCGTTTAGCCGCGACGCGACGCCTTGGGAGCGGAGCGAGGGCCGGTGCCGACATGTAGCCGGCCGCCGGGGGGAGCGATTGATGCCGGAAAGCCGCGCTCCGCTCCCAAGGCGTCGCGTCGCGGCTAAACGGGCTTTGAAACACCCTCAAGCCATTGGTCATTCCGGCGACATGTCGGCGCTCTTCAGTCTACATGTCGGCGACAGCCTTGGAAGAGACCAAGAAGCGATCCGCGCCTTCCCACTCACCGTCCCCACGCCTGTTGCGTATACGGACAATATGCCGTCTCTCGCACCCAGCACACGGAGTTTTTGCAATGACACCTAACCGACTGTTCTCAGCCTTCTCCCTTGCGGCCCTCGCCTTCTTCGCCGCCCCATCCATCACCCCCGCGAAAGACCCGCTCGTCTTCGTCTCGGCGTTCGCCCCCGGCGAGAAGGGGGGCATCCACGCCTACGAGTTTGACTTGGCGGCGGGGAAGTTGAAGCCGCTGGCCCGGACGGGCGGGGCGGAGAACCCATTTTTTCTGGCGGCGTCGCCGGACCAGAAGTTCCTGTACGCGATCCACGCGAAGGAGTTCGGCGGCAAGGAGAACGAGCAGGTCGCGGCTTACGAAATCGTCGGGCGGGCCGGGGAGTTGAAGCTGCTCAACCGGCAGTCGTCCAAGGGGACGGCGTCCTGTTACCTGGACGTGGACAAGACGGGCAAGGCCGTCCTCGTGGCGAACTACACCACGGGGAGCGTGGCGGCGCTGCCGGTGACGGCCGACGGGTCACTCGGCGAGCCGGCGTCGCTTTTCGAGCACAAGGGTTCGAGCGTGAACCCCATGCGGCAGAAGGAGGCGCACGCCCACAGCATCGTCGTCAGCCCGGACAACAAGTACGCCTTCGTGGCCGACCTAGGGACGGACCTGATTGTCCGCTACCAACTGGACCCGGCCGCGGCGAAACTGACGCCGGGCAAGGAGCCGGCCGCGAAATCGCCCGCGGGGGGCGGGCCGCGACACCTCACGTTTCACCCGAACGGCAAGCGGGTTTACGCCATCAACGAGTTGCTCAGTTCCGTCTCCGTGTACGACTACGACGCGGCGGCCGGCTCCCTGACGCAAAAGCAGACGATCCCGACGCTGCCGAAGGAATTCACGGAGAAGAACCTGTGCGCGGACGTGAAGATCACGCCGGACGGCAAGTTCCTCTACGGGACCAACCGCGGCCACGACAGCATCGCGGCCTACCGCATCGGCGACGACGGGAAGTTGACGCTGATCGCCATCGAGCCGAGCTTGGGGAAGGGGCCGCAGAATCTGGCGATCACGGCGGACGGCAAGTGGTTACTGTGCGCGAATATGCCGGGGAACGCCGTCGCGGTGTTCCAGATCGCCGGCACGACGGGCCGGCTTACGTCGGCCGGCGAGCCGGTCAGTCAGACCGGCCCGTCGTGCATCGTGCTGCTTCCGTAAGCCGAGCGCTTTGAAAAATCGGGCAATTGGCCTTGCGCCCTTGCGCCGCCGCGATAGCATCAGTAAAGTAGGCGTCGATCCACCAACTCAAACTGAGGAGCGCGTGATGGGGAAGGGTAACAATTCGCAGGGCAAGGAAAAGAAGAAGCCCAAGAAGGATGCCAAGGCGGCGCCCGTGAAGGCCAGTTCGCCGCCGCCGAAAAAGTAACGCCCGCGGCGGGGGTGGAGTAGTGAGTCAACTCATCGGGCTAATCCCCCGGAGCCGCGGGTGCGAACCCCGCCCCCCGCGCTTGTCCCGCGGCTCCTTGCACATCTCAACTCACGGCGGCGGGATCTCCGTGCCGGCCGGCGCTTCCGGGGCGTAAATCTTCGCGTTCAAGTCCTCCACTTCGTCGTCGGGCACGGGTTGCGGCGGGAACACGGGGTACGGCGTCTGGTCGTACGGCGGGTGCGGGGCCGTCGCCACATCGGGTAGTTGCACGGGGTCAGGGGACATAGCGCCCTCCGGTGAGAAATGGGCGAGCGACCGCAAAAGGCTGCAACGGGCGTGCCGCCTATTCTGACAAGACGTGAATTGACGCCCCCTTACCAAACGCCGGCCATCTACCGCGGGGCCAGCGTGGCCCACACAAGGGGCGGCTGCTCGTCGGCGTCAGCAATGTAAAGGGTCGTGTCGGGCCGGCCGGTAATGCGGGCGAGAACCCGTTGCCCCAAGCGTAGGCAGGCCCGTTCCCAATCGTCGATGGAAAGGCGGACGCGAAGCCCGTCTTCCGTGTCTTCGACCAAGGCCCACATTTCTGAATTGTTCAGTCCCACCGGCACGCACGATGTCATGGGAGTCCCAAAAGCAAAGGGGGTCGGCGGGGTTCTCCCGGGATTCGCAAGGCTCACGACATGGGAGTGCAGCCGGGATGCCGGGCGGGGGCGAAAACCCATTTCACGGCGGGGAATCGGCATCCTCCTGACAACGCGCCTTCACGGGCCGTCGGGGCGGAGTTTCTCTTTCCCAAAGAACTCAACGGCACGGGGAGTGCATTCCACCCCTCCGTAACCCGGCATACCGCCGTTCAAATCCCACACTGTGAGAACTCCGATGCTCCGCTTTGCCATCATCTTCCTCGTCGTCGCCCTCGTCGCCGCCGCCATGGGCTTCGGCGGGATTGCGGGCGAGGCCGCCTACTTCGCCAAGATCCTGTTCTTAATCTTCTTGGTGCTGGCCGTCGTGTCGCTCGTCATGGGCCGCCGCGGCCGCGTCGATATTTGACGCCACCGTCGCCTTGGACGCCCAAGACGGCTCGGCTTTCCCCAGCGGCAAGCCGGGCCGTTTTCTTTTTTTACATCACGCCCGCTCGGCCCACTTCACGCCCCCCCACAACAGACTGATTTGCCTACAATGCCCGCACGGAGCCGGACGCCGGGGCGCGCCGATGGAAGACCACGACCAGCGGTTGAAGTCGCTGCTGAAGCGACTGTGCGGCGAACTGTTCGAGATGTTCTTCCCCGCGTGGGCCAAGGCCTTGGACTTCTCGGCCCCCGAGTGGCTGGACAAGGAATTGTTCCCCGACCCGCCGGCGGGTCACCGCCGCACACTCGACCTGTTAGCCAAAGTCCCCATCACCGACCCCAATCTTGTCCGGCCCGGCGACCCCGCTGAACTACTCGCCCTCGTCCACATTGAAGTCGAGTCGGCCGACACGACCGCGAACGCCCGCCGGCAACTGTGGGAACACTACTGCCATCTCCGCGTCGTCCACGAGTTGCCGGTCCTGCCGGTCGCCGTGTTCCTGCGCGTCGGCTTGGACGGCATCGGCGTGGACACCCACGTCGAGACGTTCGGCGACTTGGAAGTGGTGACGTTCCGCTACCTGTATGTGGGCCTCCCCCGGCTCGACGCGGTACAATACGTCGAGGGCGAAAAGCTCTTGGGCGTCGGCCTGACGGCGTTCATGGATATTCCGGACGCCGAGGCGACGCGGCTCGCGGGCCGGGCCATTGAGCGCATCGCCGGCTCCCAGGCCGACGACATGACCCGCTTTTTGCTGGCCGAGTGCATCGAGTCGTACTTGCCCGTCCCGCCGACCCACGAGAAATTATTGGAGACTATCATGGCCAGTTCCACGAACGAAGGGTTGAAGGCCTTGCGGATGACGACGTTTGACCGCGGTGCCCACGCAAGCCGATTGGAAACCGCGAAGGAACTGTTGGCACAGAAATTTGGCCACTACCCGCCCGAGGTAGACACGCAGTTGGAAACGATGAATTTCCGCGACTTGTCGAAAGTGGTGTCCGGCATCCTGAAGGCCGCCTCGCTCCGTGACCTGGGACTCGGGGAGTAACCGCCCCATGCGCATCGGCATCTTCGGCGGGACGTTCGACCCGGTCCACGTCGGGCACCTCATCATGGCCGAGCAGGCGCGCGAGCAGGCGCACCTCGATCAGGTGTGGTTCGTGCCTAGCTTCCACCCGCCGCACAAGCAAGGGCAAGAGATCGCCCCGTTCGAGCGGCGTGTGGACATGCTCTCCTTCGCCCTCGCCGGGCAGGAGGACCGCTTCCGCGTCGATCTGATCGAACAACAGCGCGGCGGCCTCAGTTACACGGCCGACACGCTGGCGGCCCTGACCGAACAGCACCCCGGGGCCGAGTGGTTCCTGCTGCTCGGGGCCGATTGCCTGCCGGACATGCCGAAGTGGCACGAGCCGCGGGCAGTGCTGGCCCAAGCCACGGTCTTGGCGGTCGCCCGGCCCGGCTTTCACCTGATGACGGCCGAGCAGTTGGCCGCCAGCCTCGGCATCGAGGCCGCGGCGGTGCGGGTGCAGGCGGTCCACGTCCCGCTGATCGACATTTCCAGCCGGGATTTACGGCGGCGCGTCAAGGAGGGCCGCAGCATCCTGTACCAAGTCCCGCACGCCGTCGCGGTCTATATCCGCGAGCGGAAGTTGTACCGCCCGGCGGATGCGCTAGAATAGCCCTATGGAACTCTCGATTCTGCCGTTCGCCCCGCTCACGCCGCGGCCGGCCCTGTTGGAACAGCCGGCCGACGCCTTCCGCGCGTGGCTCGCGGAGCGCGGCGAGCCGGCCCTGCGCCTCAAACAACTCCGCCGGTGGATCCTCGCCAAGCGGGCCGAGTCGTTCGAGACGATGAGCGACCTGCCCAAGAACCTGCGCGCCGCCCTCGCCGAGAACTACGCCCCCCTCGGCACCCGCGTCGAACGGCACCTGGAAGCCAAGGACGAGACGCACAAGCTGCTGGTGAAACTGCACGACGGCCGGACCATCGAGTGCGTGCTGATCCAAGACGCCCCGCGGCGCACGGCTTGCATCAGTACGCAAGTCGGCTGTGCGATGGGCTGCGTGTTCTGCGCCTCGGGCCTCAACGGCATGGTGCGCAACCTGACGGCCGCCGAGATCCTCGAACAACTCGTCCGCCTGCGCAACCTGACGCCCGCCGACGGCCGGCTGTCGCACATCGTCGTCATGGGCATGGGGGAGCCGCTCGCCAACCTCGATAACCTGCTGGAAGCCCTCGACGTGGCCGGCCAGAAAGACGGCCTCGGCATCGGCGCCCGGCACATCACCATCAGCACGGTCGGCCTGCCGCCGAAGATTCGGAAGCTCGCCGACCTCGGCAAGCAGTACCACTTGGCCGTCTCGCTGCACGCCCCGAACGACCGCCTGCGCAGCAACATCGTCCCGACCAACGAGAAGACCGGCATCGCCGACATCCTCGCCGCCGCCGACTACTTCTACGAGAAGACCGGCCGCCAGGTGACCTACGAGTACGTCCTGCTCGGCGAGTTAAACGACTCGGCCCTCGAAGCCCGCGAACTGGGGATGCTCCTCGCCGGCCGCAAGGCCCACGTGAACCTGATCCCCTTCAACGACGTGGAAGGCCTGCCGTACAAGCGGCCGACGGACACGGCCATCCGCACCTTCATCGAGGTGCTGTCGAAGGGCGGATTAAGCGTGAAGGTCCGCAAACGCAAGGGGAGCGAGATCGACGCGGCCTGCGGGCAACTGCGGCGCAAGGTGGAGAGCGGGCTGGCCTGAAAGCAAAGGCATTTGGCCGCCAAGACGCCAAGACCGCCAAGA
>JAYTTY010000324.1:0-6323 GCA_043744795.1 Zavarzinella sp.
GGGGTGGAGCGCTCCACCCGGGGCCTGACGGCCCTCGGCTCACCAACACTCAATACATCACCCGGCGGCTGACGGCGCTCGACTCGCCGATTGTCCCCATGAAACATCCCGGCCCGATCCGTGGTAAGATGACTGTAAGAACTATCGCAAGGCGGCGCCGTCATGTGGGCGAAGAATCTGCTGTTCCTCGGGCTGATCGCCGGGGGGGGCCTCACCCTCGGCGTGAATCTGTTGCCGCCCCGGCACGTCAAGCCGCGCACCAGTTACGACCCGGCCGCCTACAAGGAGCCGGACTTTCTTGACGCCGTGCGCCACGTCGATCAGTCGTTTCAAGAGACGTGGACGACCGAAAGCGTGACCCCGGCCGAGCCGGCCGATGATTTGACAATCGCCCGCCGGCTGTCCCTCGGCCTTGTGGGCACGGTGCCGTCGCTGGAAGAAATTCGCCAGTTCGAGCAACTGCCGGCGGGGGAGCGGCTGCCGTGGTGGGTCGACCACCTGATGCAGGACAAGCGGTTCGCGGACTACTTCGGCGAGCGGCTGGCCCGGGCGTTCGTCGGCACGGAAGACGGGCCGTTCCTCCTGTTCCGCCGCCGAAAGTTCGTCACGTGGCTCGGGGCCGAAGTCGCCCAGAACCGGCCCTACGACCAGATCGTCCGGCAAGTCATCGCCTCCGAAGGGCTGTGGACGGACAAGCCGGCGACGAACTTCGTCAGCGTGACGGCCCAGCAGGAAAAGGGCAACGCCCCGAACCCGGTGCGGCTGGCCGGCCGGGTGACGCGGGCCTTCCTCGGCCTGCGCCTCGACTGCGCCCAGTGCCACAACCACCCGTTCGCCGAGTGGAAGCAAAAAGACTTCGAGAGCTTCTCCGCCTTCTTCGGCCAGACGCACGTCGGCTTCCGCGGCATCGTGGACGGCGACGGCAAGTACGAGGTGGAAGACCCGAAGACGCAAGAGAAGCGCGTCGTCGAGCCGCGCGTCGCCTTCGCCCCGGAACTGCTGCCCGGCCACGGCCCGCTGCGGGAGCAACTGGCCGTGTGGGTGACGCACCCGAAGAACCCGTACTTCGCCAAGGCGGCCGTCAACCGCGTGTGGGCCGTCCTGTGCGGCCAGCCGCTGGTGACGCCCATCGACAACTTGCAGACGGACAGCTTCCAGCCCCCGGCCCTGCAAATCCTCGCGGCCGACTTCGCCGAACACGGGTTCGACCTGCGAAGGCTGATCCGCGTCATCGCCCAAACCCAAGTGTACCGCCTCGACAGCCGGTGCGAGCACGACCCCGGCAAAGAGGCCGAGCGGACGTGGGGCGTGTTCCCACTCACCCGCCTGCGGCCGGAGCAGGTGGCCGGCGGCGTGCTGCAAGCCTCCTCCGTCGCGACGCTCGACGCCGAGACCCACATCGTCTTCCGGCTCTTGCGGGCCGCGAACGAGAACAACTTCGTGAAGCGCTACGGCGACAGCGGCGACGACGAGTTCGACGGTCGCGGCGGCACGATCCCACAACGCCTGGTGATGATGAACGGCGAACTGGTCAGCGACAAGGTGAAGGAAGGCCCGATGACCGCCGTGACGCGCATCAAGTGGTCGGCCCCGGACGACCCGAGGGCCGTCGAAGTCGCGTACTTGGCCGTCCTGTCCCGCCGGCCCACGCCGGAAGAAGCCGCCCACTTCACGGAACGGCTCAAGGACACGTCGGCGAGCCGCGGCGAACACTTGCAGGACTTGTTCTGGACGCTGATTAACTCGACGGAGTTTTCGTGGAATCACTGAGAGTGTTTTTCATCCAACCGCCGTCAGGCGGTCGCGTTGGAGTCCCGCTTTTAAGCGGTCTGTGACCGGCCCGGCGCAGTAGGCAGGAGGACCGTGTCTTCGAGGGTCCGACCCCTTGGGCGAACAGTCGTCACCCACGAAGGCGAACCCTCGAAGACTCGGTTCGCCGGCCGCCTATGGGTGAAAGGTCACAGACCGCTTAAAAGCGGGACTCCAACGCGACCGCCTGACGGCGGTGGGGACCACGGCGTTCGGTCATCTGAATTTAACGGAGCCTCCCATGATTCCCCTTAACCGCCGCCACTTCCTGCGGACGACGGCCACCCTCGCCGGGGCGACGTGGCTGACGCCCGTCGGCCAATGGCTCGCCCGCGCCGCCGAGGCGACGCCGGGCGCCGCGCCGGCCCAGTCGGTCATCGTGCTGTGGATGGCCGGCGGGCCGAGCCAACTCGAAACCTTTGACCCGCACCCGAACACCAACATCGCCGGCGGCACCGGAGCCATCAACACGGCCGTCAAGGGCGTGCAACTGGCGACCGGCTTCGAGCAGTTGGCCGAGCAGATGCAAAGCGTCTCCCTGATCCGCTCCGTGATGAGCAAGGAGGGGGACCACGAGCGCGGCACGTACACGCTCAAGACCGGCTTCCGGCCGGACCCGACGATCACTTACGCGTCCCTCGGGGCGATCGCCTGTCACGAGTTGCCGGCGGGCAAGACCGAGATTCCCCGGCACGTCAGCATCTTGTCGGCCCAGTGGCCGGCGCGCGGCGGCTACCTCGGGGACAAGTACGACGCCTTCCTGATGGACGACCCGGCCGGCCCCGTGCCGGACACCAAGAGCAACCTGCCGGCCGCCCGCGACGCCCAGCGCCTGCAAGACCTGGACGTGGTGGAGCGGGCCTTCGCCCGCGGCCGGCAGAAGCGCGTCGGCGAGACGCTGCACCGCGACACCATCGCCGGCGCGCTGAAGATGATGAGTTCCGAACAGTTGAAGGCGTTCGACGTGTCCCAGGAGCCGGCGGCCGTCCGCAAGAGTTACGGCGACACCCCGTTCGGCCGCGGCTGCCTCGCCGCCCGCCGCCTCATCGAAGTCGGCGTCCGCTGCGTGGAAGTCACCCTCAACGGCTGGGATACGCACGCGAACAACCACAAGTTCTGCACGGACAACCTGAAGGTTCTCGACCCCGCCTTCGCCGGCCTGTTGAAAGACCTGCGCACCCGCGGGTTGCTGGACAAGACGCTGGTGCTGTGCATGGGCGAGTTCGGCCGCACGCCCGGCATCAACCCGGCCGGCGGCCGCGACCACTGGCCCACCGGCTTCAGCATGGCCGTCGCCGGCGGCGGCGTCCGCGGCGGCCAAGTCGTCGGCGCCACCGACCCCGACGGCAAGAAGGAGCCGACCGACCAGGTAAAGGTCGGCGACATCCACGCCACCGTGCTGAGTTCGCTCGGCATCGACCACAAGAAGATCAACGAGACCCCCATCGGCCGCACGGTCAGGTTCACCGAGGGCGAGCCGATCAAGGCGCTGGTGGGGTGAGGGGATTCGGCTTGTCGCCGGGCCGCTTTCCCGCGATGCTGACCGTGTCCCACCCTATGAGAGAAGTAAGATGTCCCCGACCATTCAAGAGCTTGGGATCGACAAATTGAGTGTCGAGGACCGCCTCCGGCTGATCGGCGACATTTGGGACACGCTCGAACCAATCGACCAAACGGAAATCCCGGCATGGCACCGGGAGGAACTGGACCGCCGGCTCGATGCGGACGACGCGGACCCGTCGGCCGGCGCTCCTTGGGAAGAAGTCCGGGCCAGACTCTGGGCCGGTCGATGAACCCCCCGTTGACCGTCAAGTCCGAAGCGGCGGCCGACATCGTAGAATCGGCGGAGTGGTACGACGGGCAGCGTGCCGCGTTGGGGGACGAATTTTTAAGGGCCGTTGACGAAGTGTTTGAAAGACTGCGTGAATGGCCGAAATTGTACGCGGCCGGATACCGGGGAGTGCGTCAGGCCGGGTTGAAGCGCTTCCCGTACTTCGTTTATTACCGCGTTCGTCCCGAGGGGGTCGTAATCCTCGCCGTCATGCACGGCCGTCGTGATCCGAAAAGTTGGCGATCCCGTTTGTAACCTCTCAAATCATGGTCACTTCTGTCCCCCGCCCAACCGCCCCAACACCTTCGCCACGCGCTCGGCGTCCGCCATCTTCGGGTCTTCCAACCACGCTGTCACCTCGCGGTCTTTAACGCCGGGCAAGCCGCTAATCGCCAAGCGCAGCCACTCGACGACGCGGGCGGAATCCGTGGGGTCGTCCTTCAACAACTCTCGCGCATGGGCGGCAATCACGGCGACGACGCGGGCCATCATTTGATGGTCCACTCGGACGGCGGCTCGCAGCGCCTCGGCGGCAACCGGGCGTTTGCCTTGACGGAGGCGGGCTTCGGCCAGCCTAACCCAAGCGGTGGCGTTGCCGGGGGACAGGTCGGTGAGCCGCAGGAAGTCCCCCTCGGCTTTCTTAAACTCTTTGCGGGCCGCCCACAGGCCGGCCCGGTCGGCGCGGGCCAAGAGGTTGTACGGTTCGAGTTCCAACAGCCGGGTGAGTTCGTCGATCACCACTTGGCGTTCGTCGTCCGTCGTGCGCGGCAACTTGGCGGCGCGGACGCGGTAGATGTCCGGGAACGCCGGGTCGATCAGCGCCGCCGTCCGCAGGTCTTCGTCCGACGCCCGGCCGGTGAGGGCGGGCAGGCATTTGGAGTTGAGCTTCAGTGCGTCCGTGAAGAAGGTCCGCGCTTTGTCGGCGTCGCCGAGGCGTTGATGGACGCGGCCGATGGCGGCGAATTCGGCGGCCGTCGTGGGCTTGTACCGCAATTGGGCGATCTCGGCGCGGACGGCCTCACCCGAGTCGAGGGCCAGCAACCGCTCGGCGTGCAGCCGGATGTCGTGCGGCTCGCGGGCCAGCCCGGCCTTGATCGGGCTTCGGGCGAACTCGGCGCTCACCAAGCGGTACTTGCGGGCCATCTCCAGGTATTCTTCGACGGCGACGGGCCGCACCAACGGGTTGGCGCCGCCCATGAATTTGCGGTGTTCCTCGACGTTGACCGTGTAGGCGAGTTCTTGCCGCGGGCCTTCCTTGGTGGCCAGAATGCCGATGAGTTCGTTCTCCGTGTTGACGACCGGGCCGCCGGCGCAGTTCCCTTGGTGCGGCAACTGCAGCGCGAAACTCCCGACGGCCGGGGCCTTCTCCGGGCGGTCCGGGTGCAAGACGACCTTGCCGGCCCCGCGCACCGTCCCGGCCGAGAGCAGCCAGTGCATCTCCACGCCGACGGGGTGCGAGACGGCCAACACTTTCTCGCCGGGCTTGGGGTCCCACCCCGCCAAGTGGATCGGCTTGGACGTTTCCGGCACGAAGGCCGCTTTCAGCAGCGCCAAGTCCCGCTCACGGTCCACGTACAGCACGGCGGCCGGTTGCAAGTGGCCGGACAGGTGCAGGCCCAGGCGGTCGGCGTACTCGGCCTCTTCGGCGACGAGTTTGCCGTCGCGGAACTTCGGGTAGATGACGGTCACGCGCTCCTCGCGGCCGACGGCCGAGGCCGACGTGAGGATGATGCCGTCGTCCCACGAGAACAGCACGCCGGCATACCGCCCGTCCGTCGCCTCGGGCCGGACCCACACCGTCGCCCGCACCACGCGGGGAACGTCTTCCTTGGGGGCGGCCTTCTGAACCGTGCCCAACAACTTGCGAATCTCGTCGGCCGCGATCACGATCGTCGCCGCCGGGGCGCGCCCGGCCATCGCGGAGACAAGGCCGACGGCTTCGCCGCGCCGGTCGACGACGGCCGCCCCGCTATCCCCGACATCAATGGGGAGTTGGGCGTAATGCACGGCCACGCCGACGCCGAGTTTGACGCCGGCCCACGCATAGCCCTCCCGCAGCGTGCCGGACTGCCGAATCACGCCGTCGGTGCGCTGCCACAGCGAAACGCCGTCGAGCCGGTGCCCGACGCAATGACACGCCTCCCCCATTGTTGGGCCAGCCGCCGCGAGAGGGATCGCCGGGACATCCGCGGGGAGCGAATCGAGTTTCACAAGCGCCAAGTCGGCCGCCGTCCCCTTGGCGATGACCGTGCCCGTGACGCACCGCCCGGCCGCTCGAAGATCGGCCCGCCGCTGAAGGTACTCGTCGCGGTGATGGTCCAGGAACGCCGGGTCGCGGAAGAAGACTTCGACCGTCGCCCGGTCCCCGACGACGTGCCGGGCCGTCACCATCAGTCGTCGTTCGACATCAACAACGAACCCCGTCCCCGTGGCCCGGTCCCCGGCGCGGACCCACCCGGTCGCCCGCGTGACCGGGTCGGCCGGGGCGAACAGGGATGCCATCAGGAGGAAGAGGTGAAGCATGGCGTTCATGGTACGCGGGAAAAAGTCATTGGGGCGTAACGGAAAGGCAACCTCACCCCTAACCCCCTTACAAGGGTAGGTCAGGCGAGAGCGAAGAATTCAGGCGGAAGTCGCAATAGTGCGACCATGCCGCGTTTTCTCGATGTCGGCGAACAAACGC
>JAYTTY010000325.1:0-1646 GCA_043744795.1 Zavarzinella sp.
GTCTGGGTTTGAGGCAAGACACGTCGGGCTGACGCCTCGACGCTCGCCATTGACAGCAATGGGGCGATTGACTCGGCCGGCCCCGCGCTCCACTCCGAAGCGTCGCGTCGCGGCTAAACGAAGTTCGATTTGGAGAACGCAATGCCCGGCATCCTGATCGTGGACGACGAGGAGGCCATCTCGTGGGCCTTGCGCCGGGCGTTCGAGCGCCAAGGGTTCCGCGTCGGCGTGGCGGCGTCGGCCGAGTCGGCGGTCGCCCAGGCGCCGGCGCTGAAGCCGGACGTGGTGATCCTCGACGTTCGCCTGCCGGGCATGGACGGGCTGGCCGCGCTCGGCAAGTTGCGGGAACTGACGCACGACGCCCCGGTCATCGTCATCACCGCCCACGGCAACCTCTCGACGGCCGTGCGGGCGGTGGAAGGCGGGGCGTTCGACTACGTCGCCAAGCCGTTCGACCTCGCCCAGATTCAGGCCGTCGTGGCCCGCGCCCTGGCCAGCCGGCCGGGGTCCGCGCCGGCCCCGGCGACGGACGTGGAACCCGACGAAGAGATGGTCGGCCGCGGCCTCGCCATGCAGGCCGTCTTCAAGCGCATCGCCTTGGTGGCGCCGACGGACGCCAGCGTGCTCATCACCGGCGAGTCCGGCACGGGCAAGGAACTGGTGGCCCGCGCCGTCCACCGGCACTCGCCGCGGCGCGGGGCGCCGTTCCTGCCGGTCCACGTCGCGGCCCTGAACGCCAACCTCGTCGAGAGCGAACTGTTCGGCCACGTCAAAGGGTCGTTCACCGGGGCGGCGGCGGCCAAGCCCGGCCTGCTGGCGCTGGCCAACGGCGGCACCGTGTTCCTGGACGAACTGGCCGACATCCCTCTGCCAGTGCAGGCGAAGCTGCTGCGCGTCCTGGAACACCAAGAAGTGCTGCCCGTCGGCGGCGGAGCGCCGGAGAAGATCAACGTCCGCGTGCTGGCGGCCACCAACGCCGACCTGCTGCGGCAGGTGAACGCCGGCCAGTTCCGCCACGACCTGTACTTCCGGCTCAACGTCTTTGAGGTGCGCCTCCCCGCCTTGCGTGACCGGGCCGAGGACATCGACTCGCTGGTGGCCCACTTCGTCCGCAAGTACGGGGCGAACGCCGCGATCCCCGAGGCGACCGCCGCGTACCTGCGCGGCCGGACGTGGCCAGGCAACGTGCGCGAACTGCGGAACGCCGTCGAACACGCCGCCATCCTCTCCCGCGGCGGCCCGCTGCTGCCGGACCACTTCCCCCCGCCCGTCGGCGTCACCGGGGCCGAGACGCTCGGCCAACGCCTCGGCGGCCTCGTGCGCGATTGGGTGCGCGAGCAGGCCCAACAGCCGGGCGAGCCGACCGAGATGTACGACCGCTTGCTGCAACTCGTCGAGCCGGCCCTGCTGGACGAGGCCCTGCAACAGACGGGAAACAACCGCGTCGCCGCCGCCCGCCGCCTGGGCTTGGCGCGGGCGACGCTGCGGAAGCTGATGGCGAAGTACCGCCCGGCGGAGGCGGACGCGGAGGAGTGACACGGTGGCCGCAAAGGCAACCTCACCCCCCGGCCCCTTACAAGGGTAGGTTTCCGGCCGGGGCAGAGGGAAATTTAGGCGGGGGTCGCTGTTGGCATCCGTCGCAGCCC
>JAYTTY010000326.1:0-6270 GCA_043744795.1 Zavarzinella sp.
CCCGAATTCGCCGGCCGCGCGGGAAGCGATTTTACGCGGCCGGTCCGCGCTCCACTCCGAAGCGTCGCGTCGCGGCTAAACGAGTTTCTTACCGAACACACAACACTCCCCACCCGGAGTCTCCTCCCATGACCACCGAACAAGCCATCGACCTCCTGAGCGCGTCGCTCGACCGGCCGCTCACCGCCACCGAGCAATCGGCCCTCGACATTTGGCTGGCCGCCGACCCGGAACACCGCACGCTCGCGGACGGGTTGCGGGGCCAGCACGCGGACCTGAAAACCACCTTCGAGCCGCGGCGGGAAGCCGTCAGCCAAGTCGTCGCCCGCGTGGCGAGCGCGTTGCCGACGGTCGCCCCGGCCGCCCCGCCGGAAAACCCGCGCTGGCAGCGACACTTCACGCCGGTGGCGGGGGCCGTCGCCGCGGCCGTCGTGATCGGCCTCGGCCTGTGGGCCTTCAAGGGTAAGAACCAACAACCGACGACGCACCCGGAACGGGCCATCGCTGACGCCACCCCGATCAACGGCATGAAGCCGCGGGAGAAGCCGAAGGCGCCGGAGTCGAAGAAGCTGGAAGTCAACGAGACGATTGCCACCGCCGCCGGGGAAAAGCGGCGCGTGATCCTGCCGGACGGCTCCATCCTTTATGTGAACCAGAACACGACGGCCGTCCTGACGGCGGACCGACACCTCAAGCTCACCAAGGGGGACGTCTTCATTGAATCGGTCCCCGCGGATGAGACTCGGGGCAAGTTCCAAGTGGAGACGCCGGCCCGGTCGGTCACGGCCTTGGGCACGAAGTTCGCCGTCTCGGCGGTCCAGGCCGGGACGGGCGTAATCGTCACGCAAGGGTCGGTTGAAGTCAGCGACTTGGCCGAGCCGGTCGCCTCGGGGCAACAACTCACGGCCGGGGACATGAAGCCGTCGCAGGCCCCGCGCGGGGCGTGCGCCGTCGAGTGGACGCGGGACTTGATGATCGCCGCCGAGGCCCCGCTGGTCCCGGCCGGCAAGCACAGCGGCGGGTCGCTCGTCGCCGTGGACCCTTACGGGCAGGAAGCGAAACTCAACCTCGTGAAGTTCCACATCGACGTTCATGTGGAAGAAGGCTTCGCCCGCACGACCATCGACCAGACGTTCTTCAACAACGAGAATCAGCAACTCGAAGGCACCTTCTACTTCCCCCTGCCGCCGGACGCCTCGCTGAACCGCCTCGCCATGTACGTCGAGGGGAACCGCATGGAAGGCGGCATGGCCGAGCGCGACCACGCCCGCAACGTGTACGAGACGATTCGCCATCAGCGCCGCGACCCGGCCCTGCTCGAGTGGGTGGACGGCAGCGTCTTTAAGATGCGCGTCTTCCCGCTGCCGGCCCGCGAAGAGAAGCGGATCGTCCTCAGCTACACGCAGAAATTAAACGCCACCTACGGCCGCAGCACGTACCGCTTCCCGAGCGGGCACTCGCTGTCGCACGTGGAGCAGTGGTCGTTTAACGCCACGCTCAAGAACGCCGCCACCTGGTCGGTCGCCTCGCCGTCGCACCCGACGATGAAGAATGCCGAGCAGGGCCAGGACATCGTCCTGACGGACAAGGCCAACAACGCCCGCATCGACCGCGACGTGGTGGTGGAACTCGCCGACCACGCCGCGGCCGCCCAGGCGCCGGGGGCGACGCAGTTCACGGCCTTCACGCAGGACGGCCAGCGCTACATGATGATGCGCTACAAGCCCGACCTGCCGATGGCCCAGCGCCGGGAGCGGCGGGACTGGGTGTTCCTGTTCGAGTCGTCCGGCGCCCGCGACCCGCTGGTGGCCCGCACGCAAGTGGAAGTGATCCGCGCCCTGCTCCACCACGCGGAACACGAGGACACCTTCACCGTCCTCACGGTCGGCACGCGGGTGCGTGCCTTCACGCCGGGCCGCGTCCCGGCCACCGGGGAAAACGCGGCCAAGGCCGTCGCGTGGCTGGAACAGGCCCACCTGATCGGGGCGTTGAATCTGGAAGACGGGTTCACGCAGGCGGCGGCGCACTTGGCCGGCGCCCGCAACCCGCACGTCGTGCATGTCGGCGGCGGCATCGCCTCTTACGGCGAACAGCGGCCGGACAAGTTGATGGCGAAGTTGCCGGCGGGCGCCAAGTACGTCGGCGTCGCCGTCGGCAAGCGGTTCTCCCCGACGCTGATGAAGACGGCCGCCGAGAAGACGGGCGGGCTGTTCACGGCGATCAACCCGGACGAGCCGGTCGCCTGGCGCGGCTTCGAACTCGCCAGCACGCTGAACGCCCCGCGCCTGTTGAACGTGGCGCTGGAGGCCGGCGGCACGGACGCCAAGTTCCTGCCGTTCGCCGGCAGCGTCGCCCACGGGGAAGAACTGGTCGCCGTCGCCAACATCACCGGCGCCCAGCCGACGCAAGTGCGCGTCACCGGCCTGTTGGACGGCCAGAAGTTCGACACGCTCTTGGCCGTAAAGACGATCACCCCCGGCGCTGGGCACTTGCCGCGGAGTTGGGCCAAGCTGGAGATCGACCGCCTGCTGGCCGACACCGCCCATAACAACCAGACGTTCATCACGAACCTGTCGAAGCAGATGTACGTGATGACGCCGTACACGTCGCTGCTAGTGCTGGAAAACGAGCAGATGTACACCGACTTCAAGGTGGACCGCGGCCGCAAGGACCACTGGGCCATGTACGCGGCCCCGGACAAGATCCCCGTCGTCCACGTCCCGGACCCGAACGCCCCGTTCGCCGCCCGCGGCACGACCGCCGGCCAGAAGCCGCACGAGAACCAGGTGCTGAGTACGATCTTCACGCGCCAGCCGGCGATGGTGTTGCACGGGCCGAACCTGCCCGGCCAGCCGACCGCCGTGCAGAACGCCGCCCAGCGCTTCGGCGCCTTCATCGCCGTGCCCGACGACGCGGTCGCCCTCGGCGACTCGGACGAGGACGCTTTCCAACATCTGTTGCTCTCGGTGGAAGAGGTGCAATCCGGATCGTTCATGCTGGGGGCCGGGATCAACAGTGACGCGGGAGTGACCGGCGGCGATGTCGTCGCCAAGTTGAAGAATCTCCGCCGCGAGAAGAACGCCATCCAACTGTTCGACGCCGAGCAGGCCTTCGACCTGCCCGCCTTGCAGACGGCCAACCGGACGATGCTCCGCGTGGAGAACAACCGCCGGCCCGCGCGGCCCGCCGCGGACCGCCTGCACCGGCTGTCGGCCGAGCGGTCCGTCAAATTGGCCATTCGCGGAGAGAACGACGGCGAAGGGCTTACCGAGGGCTTCGCGCAGTGGGGCGAATTCGACGGCCGGATGTCCGGCAAGCGGGCGAAACTCGCCGAACTGTCGGACGGCCTGCCCACCTCCCTCGGCCGGGGCCGGGGCGTGCAGAAACAAGAAGACTTGACCAAGAGCTTCGACGAGTCCCGCTTCGCGCGGAACGGCCTGTTGAGCATCGCCGACCCCCGGGGCACGACCCACGGCACCCCATTAAGCTGGGAGTTCCGCGACGGCGCCGAGACCGACCTGAAGCGGTTCTCGAAGAATCGCGACCTGTTAGCTGAGTCCGAGCAATTGGCCCAAGTGACCAACGGCATGTACTTCCGGCAACTGGGCGTGGACGGCTCCGAGCCGAGGCCGGTGGCGGCCGACCCGGCGCCCATCATGGCGGATATACCGTACCCGGTGGAGGCCTTGGGATTTCAGGCCCTGCGGGACGCCCGGTACGGGTTCCACGTCTCGGAGCCGGCGTACTACACGCGGCCGGGCTTTCACTTCACGGAGCGGCTGTTCCGCGACTTGCCGAGCTTCGCCCCCGGCATGAGTTCCTCGCCGGCCGACGTGCGGGCCGCCGTCGAGGCCGAGGCCGCCCCGCGGTTCGGCACGCGGCGCGGCAGCATCGACCCGGCCGCCAAGAAGTTGTTCGACATGGCCCGCGCCGGCATGGGCTGGCGCGTCACCAAGGTCCCGCAGGCAGACGGGACCATCTTGGCCGTCACGCACGACGGGCTGGGCCGGTACGCCTACGAGCGGGCCGTCGCCTTTGGCCTCAAGGAGTCCGTGCGCTGCGACGGCACGACGCTGTGGCACACATACCCGGAGATCGGCCTCGGGGCCACGCGGGCCGTGTCGCGCTTCCACCGGGCCGAACTGCTGGCCCTGATCCCGGACGCCCTGCCGCCGGCGGATGACCTGAACTACGGGGCCGACGTGAAACTCGTGAGTGCGGACACCGTCGCCGTGGTCCCGCACCACCCGCTCGACGACAACGGCAACCCGGTCCCGTGGCGGGAGACGCACTACGTCTTCAAGAACGGCCGGCTCGCCGAGATCTTCGGCGTCCGCCAGCCGGCCAACAAGCCGAGCGCCAAAATGACCTACGCCGCCGACGGCACGCTCACGCTCGTCGGCACGGACGGCAAGGCCATCGGCACGGCCAAGGTGGACTTCGTTGTCGCGGCGGAGCCGGCCCCGACGCCGGACGCCAAGGGGCTGGTGGTGCTGCCGCTGCCGCTGCGGGGCCGCGAGGTCGTGTACCCGCGCATCGGCCTCGACCCGAATTACAACTTCAACGACGGCCCGAACCTGTGCTGGGAGTACCTGAACGACGACGCCCTGCTGGAACTCTTGGCCAGCGAGTTCGGCACCGGGTCGGGGAACATCTCCGCGATCATCAACCTGCTGCGGACGAAGAACGACGACCGCCGGCCGGGGCTGAACGTGCTGCTCGCCACGCTGAACTACGCCCCCATTCACAACAGCGGCTACGAAGCGGACACGGAAGACCTGATCCGGCGCGACCCGCTGAGTCGCTACCTGTTCCGCGAGTTCGACCAGGACACGCGGGAGTGGAACAAGAAGCTCGGCTTTGCTTTGCCGGCCGAGCCGAAGACCGACTTCCTGAGCCGCCTGGGCACGCTGCGGGTGATCTACGACCGCTTCACCGGCGGCTACGTGAACCATTCGCTGTGGGGCGTCCGGGACGCGGAAGTGAAGCGGGCGCTGAAGTACGTCGATCAGCGCCCGTCGTCGGCCCTCGGCTGGGCGGCCTTGGGTCTGGTCAGCGACGTGACTTCTTCCGACGAGATGCAAGCCGAGAAGGCCGCCCGGTGGGGCGTGATGTTCGAGAAGTCGCGCTTCCCCTACGCCGCCCGCTACGAACAGGCCCGGATGCTGGACCGGGCCGGGCGGGGCGATGAGGCGATGAAGAAGTTTCAGGAACTCTTCAAGGACGCCCTGTCCGTCGGCGTCTTGCCGAGCGTGGACGACCAGTTCCGCACCGTGCTGGGCCGAAAAGCCGCCGCGGACTGGCCGACGCTGATGAAGGAAATGGCCGCCAAGTGCGCCGAGAACAAGGCCCGCCCCGTGGTCGTTCTGCTCGCGTGGCAGTGCTGGCAACTCGGCGACGTGGCCCTTTCGGACACCGTGCTGGAAGCGGCCCTGAAAGACGCCCCGGAGGCCGAGAAGCCGCTGGTGACGCTGTGGGCCGTGCAGTTCCTCAACGGGACGAACCGGCCCGACCGGGCCGACGCCCTGATGCAACCGCTGTTGGAGAACACGAAGACGGCCGCCGCCCCGGCCGTGTGGCGCTTGGCCTCCCAAGTGTCCGCCGCCCGCGGGGACCAAGTAAAGAGCATCGAGCACTTGGAAAAGGCGCTCGACCTCGAATTCGCCCGCCTGCCGGACGTGTTTGACATCAACCCGATCCGCAACGACTACAGCCGCCTGCTGGCCCACTACGAGTGGCTGGCCGACGCCGCGACCAAGCTGAAGGTGCCGACGCCGGCGGACTTGCCGACGCGCTTGGTAAAGGCCGTGGACCGCTGGCGCCAAGTGGACCCGGAACCCGAGAGCATCTGCCACCGCTCCGGCGTCGTCCTGCGGAAGATCGGCCACGCCGAGGCGACCGCCCTGGCGTGGGACTACGAGACGACCCCGCTCGCGCTGAAGCCGAACGAAGCCGGCCCGTGGGAGTCACTCGCCCACCGCCTCCGCCTGGAAGGCGACTGGAAACTCGCCGACCGGGCCTACGAGATGGCCTTCCTGGCCGAGCCGACCAACGCCCAACTGCTGTGGAACCGCGCCCAACACCTCAAGGACAAGGGCCAAATCGCCGAAAGCCGGGCCGTCTTCAAGCAACTGGCCGACGGCGAATGGCAACCGCGCTTTCAAGGCTTGGCGTCGATGGCCAAGGGGGCGGCCGAGGGGCGGTGACTGGGGGCAAGGTGTGTTCCGGCCGTTCGCCTGACGAGCCGCGGGGTTGATCCCCGCGGGAGGA
>JAYTTY010000327.1:0-6259 GCA_043744795.1 Zavarzinella sp.
CCCTGAAGGGGCGGCCGGAACGGCGCCCCAGTTCCGGCCGCCCCTTCAGGGCTTGGTCGTTTGATAGCCCGAGTTCCATGCCCTCCCGGGCATGGCTACGTCCGGACGCTCCGTTGGAGCTGGAAACCAAAGCCGAGTCCCGAATGGTCGCCGTCCAAGCCCGTTCCAATTCGCCTTGCCACCCCCGCCGAAGACGCTAGGATATCGTTCTCGAAAAGTGACTCTCCCGCCGGCGGGGCGAACCACTTTCCGGCCCGGGTGTCCAATCACTCGACGCCGCCTTAGCTCAGCGGTAGAGCACGGCTTTCGTAAAGCCGGGGTCCAGAGTTCAAATCTCTGAGGCGGCTTTCAACCACCACGACGCCGCAAGGGCCGACCCCTTGCGGCGTCCGGCGTTTGCGGGGACTGACGAAAGTCATTGCCCTTTTAAAAGAAGCGGCGGCCGGTGCGCCCACTGTCAAGTAAGCTCGAGCCACGGGGCGATGCGGTCCCACACCAGTTCGGCCAGCCGCGCCGACCGCTTCTTAACCAACTCGACCGACCATTCGCCCGCCACCCCGGCCACAGCCGCCAAGTGTGGCAGGTACACCGCCTTCTCCAAAATCTTCTCGGTCGAACTGGCGAACTCAATGCCACCCTGCTTGGCCGCCGCGAGCCGGGTGGTCAGGGTGTCCAGTTCCGGTGTGCCAAGCACTTGGTACATCACCCGCTTCGCCGCCCACGGCCGCTTGCCGAGCGACGCATTCTCCGGACCAGGCGAAAGGGTGAGGTTGCCCAAGCTGTTCACCAAGTCCGCGTCTTCGTACAGGCCCTTATCCCACCCGGCCGCGTTCCGCGATTGCGGGGCGATATGCTCAACGGTCAGGTCGTCCCGCCACCGCGCCAGGGTAAGGATGTTCAAACTGCCGGGCCGGGCCTTCTTCACCAAGCCGGAAGCAGCCGCGTCCGGGGCCGTGTCGTGGGTGGCGAGGTAGAGGAGCAGTTTCGCCAACTCTCGCGACTGCTTGTACACGTCCAGTTGCGCCGCCCGGTCCACCCAGTCTTGCTTGCCGGCGATCTTGACGTCTTTGCCGTCGTGTGCCAGTACGTGCCGGAACGCGGCCCGCAGCTTGGCCGCCGACGGCGGCTCCGCCTCCTTGCCCTTCTCCGGCCGGCGTGCGAACGCCTTCACGCCGGCCGCGTCAATCCCGTCGGCCAGGACTCGGCGGTAGTGGGCGTCGATGTTCGCCGTCGTCCGCCGCGACCCGCGCCACAGTACGAAGAACGCCGTCACCGCCAGGATCGCCTCTTCCAACTCCTTCCGCGCCGCCGCCTTCCCCGCGGCGGCCGCCGTCCGGTAGAGGGCGTAGAACCTGCTGAGCAGCCCGATCGGGATGTGGTGGTTGGCCCCGCGCAGCGCGTCCAGGCACAACAGGGTAAGGTCGTGGCCGGCGAACGGCTCGCCGTCCCAATTCGGTTGCTCCGCCTTGTCGTCCGGCCACAGGTAGCGCAGGAAGTCGGCGGTGTGCGACAGGTGCTCCACGAACTTCCGCTTGTCGGCCAGACTCCCCAGGTCGTCGAACCCGCCGCGCAGGTACTTCCGTTGCTCGGTCAGCCGCTTGGCCAGTTTCTTGCCCGTCTCGGCCAGGGCGAACGGCAGAAGCAGGGTTTGGGTGGCGGCTTGCCGGTCCCGCGCCTTGTCGTACTGCCCCACGTACCCTTCGACCGCCTTGAGATAAACGTGCGAGGGGGAGGCGTCGTACTTGTCCAGCCCCTCCGCCTCGATCACTTTCGGCCGGAACGTCTCGAACGCCGTCAGTGGCTCGCCGGTTGTGTTTAGCGCCTCGAACATGTCGAACGCATAGTCCTCGTTCTTCGCCGTCACGACTGTCACCGCCACCCGCTCCATCATGAACTTGCTGAACAGCACCAGCCGCAGCAAGGCGGCGAACTTCTCCCGCTCCTTGTCCGTCCCCTCCCCGCCGGAGGCCAGTTGCGCCGCCACCTCCGGCGGCAGCGGGGCCTTCAGCAGCGCCTCCTGAAAGTCCGCGTTACCGGCGAGTTGCTCCAGCCCCGGGAACTCCATTTCCTCGTCCTCGCCGCCGTTGGCGATTTTCCCCACCTCCTTCCGCAGGGTCTCCCGGTTCTTCGCCATCATGTCATGACTCGTCTCCTCATCCTCCGGGATGTTCTCCGGCCGCGGGCATTCGAACTTCTTCCCGCCGCCGCCGTCAACGAATTGGATGTAAGCATTCAGACACGCCGCCACCGGCGAGCGGTACACGGCCTCCGCCCCCTTCCGCGACCACGTGTCCGCCAGCCCGCGGATGAGCCGCGGGTAATACTTGCGCTCCCCGTGGACCATGTCGAGTAGGTAGGTCATGTCCAGTTGGGCCAGCACTTCGCTCGTCTTGTCCCGCAGCCACTCGAACGCCGGCCGCACCCCGTTCTGGAACTCTTTCTCTTTCACCCGCCGGGACAGCTCTTCGTGCAGCACCGTGTTCAGCAAGGCCAGGGTGGTCAGCCGCTGCTGCCCGTCAATGAGCAACAGCACCTTGGACGGCAAGTCCCCGCGGACCACCGGCTTCACCGTCTGGTACTTCACGTCGTGCAACACGATCAACGTGCCGATGAACGTGATGGCGTCGTCCTTCTCCACCAGCAACTGAAGCCCGTGGAGACTGTCCGCAATCAGTTGATGGAGTAGGGCTTTGTCCCAGACGTAAGGGTGCTTGTACGATGGGATGTAAAATCCGACGCCCGGCGCAGCCATCACCTGCCAACAGGTTTTAGGTTCAGCCGAGAAGACCATTTTCATATCCACGGCCGGAACTCCTTAATGCAGCCCGTTACACCGGCCTTGCCTCTCCGCGAAACACTTCGCGGCGGTGCCAGAGCAGGAACGCGGCAGCCGGGGTATCGTCGAGATGGATTGGACTATGAAGCTGTTTGCCGTGGAAGGTCAGTAGGTGTTCTTTCAAGCCGGCCAACCCGCTGATTTCGTCGGAAATGAGGACGGTACGGGGCGGGGTGACGGTGAAGGCCCCACGGTCGAACAGTTTGTGGTGCAGCACGCAGAGACAGATGCCGTTCGGCACCGTCCCTGGTCCGCCGGCTTGGTGCCATTTGACGTGCGCCGCCTCCAACGCGACGGATGAACCGGACAAGAGCAGTTGCAACCCGCAGACGGCACAGCGGTGTTCGTAGGCAGTCAGGACTCGCCGCCGAAAGTTCGGGTCGCGCCGACCCCCGGCGGCGCTGGGAGGTTCCAAGTCCAAGCCGACAGCGTCCAAGATGTCTTCATGGAGCGACGCGGGGAAGTGGGCGTCGAGCAGGCGGAGGGCCAGTGCGCTGACGGCTTCGGGATAGGCGCTGAGGTCGGCTTGAATGTCGTCGGGAAAGCGGCCCGCCGCGTTGGCATCTTTGAGAGATTTCTTGGTCGCGCCCCCGTCGGCCCCGAGGGCAATGGGCCGGTCGCCCACCACTTCCCACAACCCATCTCGTTGCAGGCGCCAAAAAGGGTATTCGGAATGGTACACCTTGGCGGCCGGACCGAAACGGCGAAGCAAATCCGTCAGCAGAGGTTCCGCATCCACGAACCGCACGGCCTTCACGCCGCTGGCCCATTGACCGAGCGCGAGCAAGACGAGCAGCGGCTTGTGCGGTGCCCGCTTGTCGCCGCTGCTCCAAGTGATGAGGTTGTCAAACCGTGCGAACAGGTGATCCGTCATCGGGCACCGTAAAGGTGTACTCGTCTCATCGCGGAAATAGTGTACGGATTTCTTGGCCGAACCGCGATCTGGCGTGGGGGATTCAAAGTCACATGCCGATACAAAACCATGGGCAATCACAAGCGATTTATTGCCATCTGACTTGGCGATTTCACATTCTAAAGTGGATAATCGACGTATGGTGTTGCGGTTGAATCTCGCCTTTGGCCGAAATGCGCAGGGGTGAAGTCCTTGACTCTATCGTCGAGAGTCCTATACTAACAACCGCGCTTTGTCGCTCGGAAGTAACTGTTGCCGAGGCAGGCCGTCCTCAATTTATGTATGAGATGGGCCGGACTCCATGCGCATTTTAGGCAAGCCAAAGGTAGTCGATTTGTTCGCTGGGGCGGGACTGCTAAGTCATGCCTTCGCCATTGAACGGTTTCGTATCGTTCGGGCAATCGAACAAAACGCCGTGGCAGCAGCAACCTATCGTCGGAATGTGGGCGATCACGTGGAAGTCGCAGACATCCGCAATCTAACTCCGCAAGGTGAGTGTGACGTTTTGATCGGCGGGCCGCCCTGCCAAGGGTTTTCCACGCTTGGCAGTCGGATCATGAGTGACCCGCGGAACCGCCTGACTATGAAAATGGCCGAATGGGCCGAGGTGCTTCGCCCCAAAGTCGTTGTCGTGGAAAACGTACCGAGTTTTCTTTCTTCAAAACATTGGGCTGACCTCAAGAGACGGTTCGAGTCACTCGGTTACAATGTGAGCAGTGTCTTGTTAAATGCCGCGGATTTCGGAGTAGCTCAACTGCGATGTCGCTGTTTCATATTCGCGTCTCGCATTAATGCCCCCGAAGCCCCGATAAGTCGCCAGAAGAATTATACGACCGTGCGGGAAGCATGGGATGGACTGCCTGCGAAGCCTAACAACGTCAATGGGCATGACGCCCGATTGCCTTCCCCGCTTGCCCTTGCGCGCATGAGAGTAATACCTCCGGGAGGGGACAAGCGTGATGTGCTTCGCACGGCTCCTCACCTCTCTCCGAAATCGTGGGCAAAAATCGGCGGGCAAGCCACCGACGTGTGGGGCCGGATACTATGGGATGAACCGAGTAACACACTTCGAACGGCATTGCTCAATCCGTCAAAGGGACGATACATACATCCAGTTCAACATCGAGTCATCACCCTGCGAGAAGCGGCCCGCCTTCAAAGCATTCCGGATAGTTGGCAGTTAATCGGTACACCTTACCAAGTTGCCCGACAAATTGGCAATGGCGTCCCGCCGTTGCTCGGGCGTGCCGTAGCCCGTTGTGTCCGTAACCTGTTCGATTAAGCTTTACCCAACTTGTTGTGAATTTCGAGTAACTCTTCGTGCGCCTTCTTGGTCATGTCCAGAAGTTCCATCAGGTCAAACACGCGTTCGGCGTCCGTCGGTTCACGCCGGGCTAACTCGTCTTCCAACCGCTGCACGTCTTTTGGCCCTGCAATTGATTTTGAGCGGCTTCCAATCAATATGGACTCGATAATGACGTTCATGCGTCCGGCGGCTTTGAGCCATACGCGAGCGTCTCGAACATAATCGCGCAACTGCAATAAATGCTCCATCCCGAGTTTTACATTCGGTGCCTTGAGTTCAATGATGACCAAGCGACTGAGGCCTTTATTATGCAATAGAAAAACGAGGTCCGGCCGTTCGGCGGTCGCCGCATTCGCAGGAGGCGAAAATTTTCCAATTTTTAATTCATCAGTAAGTTTGGCAAATACCGCGTCTTCGGTCTGGTTCGAAGTTAAAAATTGCGTAAAAGTAGGGTCAATTAGCCAAGCGTTCTTTTCGAGGAGTTGGTGAAGCTCTTTCTCGTTCTTACCCAATTTGAAGTTCTGGTGCTGAATAATCTTGGTCAATGATTCAATGCCTGCGAGGCGACCGCGAAGGTAGCGGCCGAAATCACCAAATTCTTGTTTTGTAAGTTCTGTCACCTCTTCAACCACTCGCGTGAAGTCTGGCACGGCAGCGCGGGACAATTTCTGAAGTTCTTCCAGAATGTCGCCCTGTTCGACGCCTCGGACGAGGATAATGACGCGATCTTTATAATCTTGTCCTGTTGTGCCGCCTTTGCAAATGCCAGCCAACGCGGCGGCCATCTTGTGAACGGCTTTCGCACGGTGTTTAGGCAGACCAGCCTTCTTAATCAGTTCGTTTGTGTAAACGTCTTCCTCGGCTGCTTTCTTTGCCTCTTGGTCACGCACATTTTGGAACGCGACAATCGCCTTCGCCATTTCGTCGGACAAAAACTTTTTCAACGGGCTAAGCAGCGGCGTGTCCCATCGCAATGCTTGGCGATCTGTGGCGATATAATCGGTCGGTTGGTCATCGATGAAGTCGGCATCGACTACCCCGTCCAAGTAGTCGCTCTGTCGGAAACCGTGCATCCCCGTCGGCACATCCAAAAGGTCCGGCGCGGAAGCTAGATGTGCCCGACCGAATCCCGCTGCCATTGTGGTATTCGATTGCCCAGATTCACGCGGCCAACGGGCGTCCGTTGTAGGTCCAGCGGTACGGG
>JAYTTY010000328.1:0-23788 GCA_043744795.1 Zavarzinella sp.
GGCAAGTTGAAGTCGTGCGCGCCGACGACACGCGGCGCGACCTTGGAATTCAGGCGGCTTCAGAGATGTGACCCGAGTTTAGCCGGACAGTTGTGATGCAAACAATGTTTTTCACAATTGAAATGGAATTGACGCAATTCAATAGACTCGGGTGGCAACAAAACAACGAGGCAACCAATGAAACGTTTTGATTTGTCGCCCGAGATTCGGGCCATCCTCGACGCCACGGAAGACGGCGGTGAACTCACCGATGACGTGTTGAAAAATATTGTAACGCTGTCCGGCGACGTGCCGAACGCAGTCCGCACGCTGACCCTATGGATGAGTGAAAGCCGCCAAGAGGCCGGCGATTTGGGGGAAAAAGCGGCAATTATTGCACGAGCGGCCAGGGTCAGAGAGCGACGAGTCGAGCGATTGAACAGGGAATTGTTGGCGCTGATGACGGAATCCGATGTCGAGTTTATCGATGTCGGGGAATTCTGGCTGGAGATTCGCCTGGCGCCGGAAAGAGCTGAGATCGACCCTGCCGTGTGTACAGTGGACAATGTACCCGCACAGTTTCTCAGCCTGAAGAAATTCTTTGACCCTTACAGTTTTCACAGGGCTAAAGCGGCCGGGCAGCCACTTCCGCAGGGCGTTACGTTCGTGCGGCAAAAGTATTTGAAGGTGGTGCCGAACTGACCATGTTTTGGCACGCCTTGAGGAAACCGCGATGGACCCGATGCCGCTTGAATACTTCGAGACGCATTTTCGGTGCGACGACTCGGCGGGCGACTGGCCCGCCGAGTTCGTCATCATCACCGCCTATGCCACGACGGGCGAAAACTGGCCGGAAGAAAAAAACCGGGAGGCCGACAAGCGGTTGGAAGCCGAATTGCGCCGCCAAGGCTTCTGGGTGCGACGCGTGACAGGGTATTCGCCGGCGACTAAACACGCCGAACCGGGGTGGGCGACCGACTTGCCCTTGGCCGAAGCGTGCGATATGGGCCGGGATTACCTTCAAGACGCAATTTATCACATCGTTGGAAATAAGTTGAGCGTCATTCGCTGTGAACCTCGGCAGCGGTTGGTTCCAGTCGGAGAATTTCGAAATCGCTTGTCGCCAAACTGCCTCAGTTAATGACTGAGTGGTCAACGAGGCAATTCTTCAAAGGAGTCGACGATGAGTGCTAATGTCCAAGGCGAGCCTGACCCAACAGACGACGTTGTGTCCGACGCTCTTGATGATAATGATGAGGAAGAGTTCGAGGACGAGCAAGACTCCTCGCCTGCGTGTCCAATCTGCAGGTGTGTAGTCTCGGAAGATGTGTGCGAACACATCGTATCCTTAATCGGCTCCGATCAAATCGACTTGCAGGTTTGCGCGGTGGATCACGAAACGCCTCTTCGCAATGTCATTAGTCAATTTGCCGGGAGTTTCGCCGAAGCGTTTACCGAAGCCCAACTCCAAATGATCGTGAAGTTACTGGAACTGCCGGCTGATGCGTTTCGCCTTGCAAAGGTGGGGTTAGAATGCGAAGGCCCTTTTGAAGGCATCGAAAACTACTTTCAGGACGTTGTAGCTCGTGTGCCGGGGTATGCAGGCTCCGAAGATTGTTCCGGCGATGGCGGCGGCACAAGTTCCGATTGGTCGACGGCGTGGGCGAAGGATGCGAAAAAGGCCGGCCTGTGGCTTGACAGGGAAATTCCTCGGGACATCAAACGTCTCGAGCGAGAATTTGGCGCGGTAATCAAAGCGGGAAAATCTGGCGGCAAGGGCCGCCGTAAGAAGTGATGGGGCTCGGCAGAAGAATATTCTTCTCCGGCGACCATCACCGCCGGGTGCCATGTTCACTCACAGCCGTGAGCATGGCACTCGAATCACTGCCTATGCGGCCCGCAATTTCTTTGAGGGGGTCCGCGCTCCGCTTGGCCTCTTCGTGAGTAACGAAATGGTCGGCTTCAATCTCGGATTCACCCTTCCGAATCGCCGCCATAATGGCCAACTGCTCGCTGATTTCGCGGAGTGACACCGACTCAGGCATCCGAGCGATGGCCGCCCGCGCCACTTGCAAGTCGGTCATCGTCGGGGCTTCCGCGGACATCGTCGGCCTCCTGTCTTGGTGATGGACGCAAGCGTTCAGGTTACATGCCCGGATGCCGGGACGCAACGCGCTCACTTCCCCAAGTGCTTGTCCGCGAAGTCCATGAACGCCCCCCAGTCTTCACGGTTCATGGAGTGTTTGCCGGGGCGGACAAAGTAGCCGAGGCGGCTGTCGAGGAGTTTGCTGACCGGCGGCGGTTCGGCGGCCCCCAGGCCCTCGACGCCGAGGAACTTGTACACGCCGTCGGCGGCTTTCAGCACTTCGAACTGGCCGGCGGGGTTGGCCCACGTGTCCTCGACGGCGTTCGAGAACAGCACGGGCCGCGGGGCGCACAGGGCGACGAGGCCGTTCTGGTCGAACGGCAGTTTCGTCGGGTCGGGGCCGAACGTCTTGAACTCGGCGTTGAACCAGTGCGGGAAACTGGAATTGATCCGCGTCACGCTCTCCCCGGTCTTGCCGCGGCTCGGGGCCGTCCCGCCGCACCCGGCTTGGTGCGGGATGGCGGCGGCGATGCGGTCGTCGAACGCGGCCGCCAAGAGGGCCGTCTTGCCGAGGCGGGAGTGGCCGACGCACACGATCTTCTTCGGGTCGATTTCTTTCAGCGTCAGCAAGTGATCCACAACGCGGTGGACGCCCCACGCCCAGCAGGCGATGCTCGTCGTCTCCAGGTCTTTCGGGAGGTGCGGCCGGATGCCGCCGCGCACGTCGGCCCGGTCGGGGTCGATGTCGCCGTTGTAGAACGTGGCGAGGGCGTAGCCGCGGTCGATAATCGTCTCGGCGTTCCACACGTCCTTCTCGTTGCCGCGGGTGTCCTCCGTGGCCTTGTTGTCCTTAACGCCCTTGCGGTTCGGGTACATCCACACGGCCGGCAAAGCGATCTTGGGGTCGGCCAGCACGGACTGGTTGCCGCCGAAGTTCGGGCCGACGAAGCACCCGGCCGGCTCCTTGCGGCCGTTCGGGGTGATGATGAGAACTTTCAGCAAGTGGTCGGGGAAGCCGAAGTCGAGGCCGACTTCTTCCACGGTCGCCTTGCCGCCGAGGGCCTGGGCGTCCTTGTGCAACGGCTTGACTTGGAACTTCATCACGGGCGGGATGGTGCCGTACATGTAGTGCTGGAACAGGGCCTTGAGTTCGGGCCGCCGCTTGGCCGCCCAGTCCTCCTTGGAGGCGACCTTGGAGCCGTCGAGCATCGCCAGCGGGTCCGGCAACTCGGGGCGGGCCGGCAAGTCCTTGGCCTCCGGGTAAGCCGCCCCGGCCCGGCCGGCGAACAGGGAGAAGAGACTCAGCATCACGGGGAACCACGCGCGTGTCATGGGGAGAATCCTTCGGGGGCGATTGGCGGGGGTGAGTATACCGCGGGGCGGCGGGCGTGTCGCTTGGGAAAGTGGTATAATCGACGGGGATGAGAACTGGCGCTCGACGGGAGCCGCGCATGGCGACGACATTTTCCGAGTTGGACGGTCTGTCCGCGGACGAGCAGGCGCTGTTGGAATCCCTCTTGGCGCGCGTCGCCGTCCGCAATCCGTTCGTCGTCGTCAACTTCACCCCGACGGACCACGGCCCGCGGCAGATGATGATGGCCGCGACAATGCCGCCCGAGCCGTTCGAGTGGGACGACCCGTCAATTGACGACGCCGCGAAGCGGGAATTCAAACGCCGCCTTGCCCACCCGGAAGAATTCATTCCGATCCCCAGACTCAAGTGCTCACGGTCCTGACACACGGCCCGTGCGGCGGTCAAGCACCAACGTGAACCACACTTTGAAGCGGTCGGGTGGCGGCCGCCGGATGATTTTTCCGACCGCCCATGCCAAACTCCATCGCGGGGCGGGCGAGCGGTTCACCGCGGCAAGGATCATGTGCTCGGCGGTCACGAACACTCGGGACTGACCTTCAGTTCGGGTTGGCCCCTTCAGGGCTTGGGCGACGAGAGCGTCTGATTGAGCGTTGAGCCATTCGATGACCATTGCTTCATTCGGCGCGGGGCGGTCTGCGCCGGGTGAACTGTCCGCGCCTCGGGCGGTTACCCGGAGCAAAAAATCCATGACGCTCGGATACACGACAATCGAAACAGTTGCATTCCGCGCCCAGATTGTCGGTTGCCGTCGGGGCATTGCCGGTCGCCTCCCGTCTCGCGTTGCCGCAGGCAAGTATACTTGTCGGCCGACATCTGTCGCGTGGCGCAGCCCGACCGAAACAAGGATTCCATGAGCCGCGCCGTCATGTCTTCAAGTCACACTGCCATGAAGATGCTACCGTCCGTCACTCAATCGGTCATTCTCCTTCTCGTCGGCTGTTCCACGCCCACCCCGCCCCCGCCCGATCCGGCCCCGTCCCTCGACCCCGTCCTCATCGGCGACCGCCCCGGCCTGCACAACGTCATCCGCCTAACCGACACGCTCTACTCCGGGTCGGCGCCGGACGGCGAGGCGGGGTTCCGGTCGTTGCGAGACTTGGGCGTCACCACGGTCATCTCCGTGGACGGGGCGGCGCCGGACGCGGCGACGGCCAAGACGTTCGGGCTGCGCTACGACCATTTGCCGGTCGGGTACGACGGCATTCCTTCTGAGACCGCCAAGCGGTTGGCCCGCGTGTTGGCGGCGGCCGGGCGCGACGGCCCGGTGTACGTCCACTGCCACCACGGCATGCACCGCGGGCCGGCGGCGGCCGTCGCGGGGCTGCGCTGTTTGGACGGAAGGTGCAGCGCGGCGCAGGCTCTCGCCGTATTGAAGATGGCCGGGACCGATCCGAAGTATGCGGGGCTATACCGGGACGTGGAGAACATGACGGCCGACGAAACCGTGAAAGCCGGCGGCGAATTGCCGGCGGCGGCCGCCCCGGTGAGCGGCTTGGTGACGGCGATGGTGGCCATCGACGAGCGGTGGGACCACCTGAAACTGATCCGGGCCACCGGGTGGACGACGCCCAAAGGCCGCGCGGACTTGGACCCCGCCCATGAGGTGTTGCAGTTGCGGGAGCATTTCCGGGAAGCGGGCCGCTTGCCGACGGTGACGGCCCGCCCGGCCGAGTTTCGACGACTGCTAGCGGCCAGTGAAGAGTTGGCCGGGAAACTGGAAGACGACTTGCGCGGGAAGAAGGGGACGGCCGACCGCGAACCGCTATTCCGGCAACTCGGCGACACCTGCGCCGCCTGCCACCGAGATCACCGCGACGGTTCGCGGTAGAAAACGAAAAAAGCCCCGGTGTCCGGCAAAGGACACCGAGGCTACATTCTCGGGGCAAATCTAAGTGTAAGTCGATGGTGTCATGCGGCCCCGAGAGTGTTTCCGGCTAGTTCGTTACGCCCGGCCGGACATGGTCCGGCCGATCAAGAGGCCCAAGCCGAAGCCGACCAAGAGGGCCGGGATCGGGTGCTTCTTGACGACGCTGGTGATTTCCTTGCCGAAGTCGGACACGTGGTCGGCCGAGAAGCCGTAGGCGTCCGAGGCGTACTGTTGGATGCGGTCGCCGGTCTTGGCGGCGAAGTCTTGGGCCGTGTGGGCGAATTCCTTCGCCTTGTCCATCGCCTGGCCGCCGGAGACGGCGCTGACCGCCGACTGGACGCCCTCGCGGACGGTGTCCATGATGCCGTTGCCGCCCTGCTTGGCCGCGTCGGCGGCCTGCTTGGCCTTGTCGGCGGCGGCGTCCGTGGCCTGCTTGGCTTGGTTCGCTCCGGCGTTCACGGCCTGCTTGGCTTGGCCGCTGGCGGTGTCGATCCCAGATTTCACGCGATCTTTGATGTCTTCCATCTCAAGGCTCCTTCACAAAACGCGACCAGGAATGTCGCGTCTTTGGTTGGTTGGATACCCGATTGGCTTTCATCGGGCTGCTGAGAGAGGTAATGCACGGGGCGTGCCAAACGGCGGCGGTTGTGAATGTAAGGGGAATCGGCGCCCAAGAATTCTGGTTGTGCGGGCGTGTTCCGAGGGGTGTGCAGCCGGATGCCCAGTCGGGCTTTGCCTGTCACAGCACTGGTTTTGGACGAACCGACATCGTCCGTCAATGCCTCGAAGACAATCGCGCGGGCGCTGGCCCTTCGTATTGCCAGCCGGGCTTCGGCATGGTCGATATCCTGAGCCGACAGAGGGGCGTTGGCTCCCGTTGTATTTAAAAGGCTCGACGGCCATGATTGCCCGATTCAAACAATACCCGGAAGTCGTGCTGTTTTTCGGCATCTGCTTCGTCGTCGTTGGGACGGTCGTCGCCGTCAATCTGCCGGACCTGCGTCAGCGGGTGCGCGCCTTGACGACGCCCATTCAGACGGCCACGTTGCAAGAGGCGCTCGACGAACCGCCGGCCGACTACCGGTACGTCGAAGTCACTGACTTCACCCTCGGGGGCGGGTTCGTTTACGAAGTGTACGTGAAAAAAGGCCAGGCCGCCCCGCGCGTGGACGCGACCACCGGGGGCAAAATTTGGGTCCCGCTCCGGCCGCGGGCCTTGGATCTTCCCGCGGGGGACGACCCGCTGCCGGCGCCGTTCCCCGTGGTGTTCGAGCCGGAAGGCCAGACGACGACGGTTGACCTTCGCTTGCTCACCCGCCGGCAGAAAATCCAAGGGCTGCTCATGTCGCCGGCCAAGGGTTCCTTGACGTCGGAAACGAAGCGCCACTTGGCGGAGCAGTACCCCGATACCGATTTTGACCGCTGCTTGGTCTTGCGCCAATGCGGCCCGCGGGAGGCCGAGGGCGCGCCGGCATCTGAGCATACCCTGACGACCGTGGCCGCCGTGGCGCTGGCGGCCGGCTTGCCAATTCTTCTGTTGGGCGTGCTGGGGGTCCGGGCCAAGTGGCGTGCCGGCCGCCGCCGCCGGGAGCCGCCCCCGCTGCCTAACTGAGGGGTGGGTTTGCCGCTCCTTCGGCCGCGAGGCGGGCTTACCGCTTTGCACACATGGGGATCTGCCCGCCGTTTGCTCGGCCTGAAGGGCCGGTTAACATAGCCCAGCCCCCAAGGGCTGGGGATCGGGCCATCAAACGACCTCGGTCTGAAGGGCCGATTAATGGCCGGCGGCGGGCGGATGCCGCCGCCCGAGAGACCCGGACGGTCCTTCAGACCGAAAAACCTTTTGCGGATCCGGTTCCCAGCCCTGTCGGGCTGGGCTATGTTAATCGGCCCTTCAGGCCGAAAGGCCGCCTGCCGCCTGCGGGGCCGACGCCATGGGGCAATGTGTCAGAGTGTGCCCGTTCTGCGGCGGGATTCGGCCGGGTTACGGCCGTCAAGCTTTGGGCCGCTTCCCGCCATTCGGGGGACCGAAGGGCGGTTTGCATGATGCGGGGCAACACAATGTTGCGGCCGTAGGTATAGCCGCCGTCCCGCGACTCTTTCAGGTAATCGTGCCACGCTTGCAGGTCGTAGCCGAAGTCGTGACCCGAGATGCCGACCAGCCAGTCATGGCCAGTCCGCAACCGCTCCGCCAAGCTGCCGCTTTCTTGGTGGGGGATCGGCTCACCACAGATGAGGTAGACGGCAATTTGGATCGGCCTCAAGCGCATGACAGATCATCCTCACCGCTTCTTCGGCTTGGCGACGGGCGGCCGGCGGACGGGGCCGACTCATTTCCCAGTTGCTTGATGGACGATCCCGCCGCTCGCCAGTCTCGCCAGTTCGTCGGCGACTGCTTTCCACGCATATTGGTCGGCGGCCCACGCCGCGGCGTTCAATTCCGTCAGGACGGCGTGGCCGGGGACGGCCGGGATGGGGTCAGGCGTGACGGTCAGTCCCATCTGCTTCAAATCCGACACCGCCAGCGCGGCGATGACGTACAGGGGCCTGTTCTCCGCCTTTGGCAACACCATCAAGATGTCGGCCGGCGGACCGACGCACGCGGCCCGGAACACGCTGATGCCGGTCGACTCGTCGGCCCGCGGGTAGAAGGCCCGCGGTTTGACCGGCATCGGGTCGCCGTCCAGATAAAACGCATGCCACACGAGGCGGAGGATGAACTCGTCTTGCGAAACGGGGTCGGATTCCGGCGTCATGCAGACCCCGCGATCATTCGTCGGTCACGAAGGGGAACGGCTCGGCCCGCTTGTCTCCGCGTGTCCAGTAGGACCCGACCGCCCGGCCGGCCGAGTCGAATTCGATGTCCGCAGAAGTCGTCGCCGTGTGCCAACCCAACACAATGACCCCGTTCGGGGCGGGGCCGAAGTCATCCGGGGGCGCCACGTCGGCGCCCCTCAATTCGCCGGCCATCGTCAGGGCGGCGTCCGCCGCGTCGGCCGTCGGCGCCTTCGCCCCTTGCCCGTCCCAATCGTCCGCCAAGTCGCGGGCGGCCCGGAGTTCCTCCATGACGGCGTCCCACTTGCCGATGCCGCCCCCGACAGGCAGTTTGGCGATGAACGCGCGGTTAGCGAGTCTTAACGTGCGATTCATCGGTCAACTCCCCACACGGGATTTCCGTAAGACGCCAGGGCATTATACCCGAACGTCTCTCACCGCTTCTTCGGCTTCGCCATGTGCGTCGCTCCGCCCAAGGCCATCTCGGCGCCTTCCATGATCGTCTCGGAGAGCGTCGGGTGGGGGTGGATGCTGTCGGCCACGTCGCGGGCGACGGCGCCCATCTCCACGGCCAACACCCCTTCGGCGATCATCTCGCCGGCGCCGATGCCGACGATGCCGACGCCGAGGATGCGCTGCGTGGCGGGGTCGATCAGCAGTTTCGTCAGCCCCTCGGTCCGGGCGAGGGCGACGGCCCGGCCGGAGGCGGCCCACGGGAACGTCAGCTTCTCGTAGCGGATGTTCTTCTCTTGGGCTTCGCGCTCGGTGATGCCGGCCCACGCGATTTCCGGGTCGGTGAACACGACGGCCGGGATTGCCCGCGGCTCGAACGCGGCCGGCTGGCCAAGAATGGTCTCCACGGCCGTCTTCGCCTCGGCCGTCGCCTTGTGGGCTAGGCCCGGCTCCTCGGCCACGTCGCCGATGGCCAGGATGTGCGGGACGTTCGTCCGGCGCTGCTTGTCGATCTTGATGTGGCCGCGCTCGTTCATCTCCACGCCGGCGGCGTCGAGGCCCAGCCCGGCGCTGTTGGGCCGGCGGCCGACGGAGACGAGGACGCGGTCGAACGTCACCTCGGCCGGCACGTCCTTGCCTTCCAGCGCGGCGACGATCCCGGCGGGCGTCGGCTTGAGGGACGCCACTTTCGTGTTGAGGTAGATCGCCGCGAACCGCTTGCGCAGCCGATCTTCGAGCGGCTTCACCAGGTCGCGGTCGGCGGTGGGGAGCAGGCCGTCCGTGAACTCGACGACGGTGACTTGCGACCCGAGGGCGGCGTACACGGTGCCGATTTCGAGGCCGATGTACCCGCCGCCGATGACGAGAAACTTCTTGGGCAAGTCCGGCAGCAAGAGGGCGCCAGTCGAGTCCATGACGCGCGGGTCGCCGAGGGCGAACGCCTTCGGCATCGCCGGCAGGCTGCCGGTGGCGATGATGGCGTGTTCAAACTTGATTGTGCCGGTGTTGGCCCCTTCGAGCCGCACGGTGTTCGGCCCGGTGAACGTGGCCTTGGTGCCGGAGAGGGCGTCCACGCCGCGGCCCTTGCACAGCATGGCGATGCCGCCCGTGAGCTTGCCGACGACTTGCTGCTGCACGAAGTTCTGGAGCTTGGCCAAGTCGATCTTCGGCTCGCCGAACGAGATGCCGTGGGCGGCCGACTCCTTGGCCTCCTCGATGACGCGGGCCAAGTGCAAGAGGGCCTTGGACGGGATGCACCCGCGGTTGAGGCACACGCCGCCGAGCCGGGGGTCGGAATCGACGAGCGTGACCTTCAGCCCGTGGTCCGCCGCGTGCAGCGCCGCCGGGTACCCGCCCGGCCCGCCGCCGACGATGAGAAGCTGCGTTTCCTTGGTGATTTCGCTCATCGGTTATCCAAGTAAGAAGACTAACCACAAAGGCACAAAGGCCCCACAAAGTTTCACAGAGAAGATGAAAGAAGAATTTTCTCCGGTCTTCTTTGTGCGTCTTTGTGAGACCTTCGTGCCTTTGTGGTTAAGGTTTTGTTTTAACTTTCCATCAACAGCCGGATCGGGTCGCTGAACAGTTGGACCAGGCGCGTGGTGAAGCGGGCGCCGTCGGCGCCGTCGATGATGCGGTGGTCGTAGGTCAGGCTCAGGGGCATCATCAGGCGGGGGACGAACTGGCCGTCGCGGTACGCCGGCTGGATCGCCGACCGGGACAGGCCGAGGATGGCGACTTCCGGGTAGTTGATGATCGGCGTGAAGGCCGTCCCGCCGATGCCGCCGAGGTTGGTGATCGTGAACGACCCGCCGCGCATCTCGTCGATGGTCAGCTTGCCGCCGCGGGCCTTCTCGGCCAGCGAGGCGACTTCATTGGCCAGGTCGCGGATGCTCTTCTTGTCCGCGTCGCGGATCACGGGGACGACGAGGCCGCGCTCGGTGTCCACGGCGATGCCGACGTGGTAGTAGCCCTTCAAAACGATCTCGTTGTTCGCCAGGTCGAAGGCCCCGTTGAAGGTCGGGTACTCCTTGAGGGCGGCGACGACGGCCTTGATGGCCAGCACCGTCATCGTGACTTTGGGCGACCCCTTCGGCAGGTTCTCGGTGATGCGCTTGCGGCCGGCTTCCAAGTCGGTGATATCCGCGAGGTCGAACTGCGTGACGGCCGGAATCACCGTCGCGGCGACCGTCAGGTTCTCGGCGATCTTCTTTCGCAGGTTGCTGAGCGGCTTCTTCTCGACGGGGCCGAACTTGCTGAAGTCCGGCATGGGCGGGGCCGACACGCCGCCCGTTGAACCGCCGCCTTGCATGCGCTTGCGGATGTGGGTCTTCACGTCGTCCACGGTGACGCGGCCGCCGCGGGCCGTCCCCGGCACTTCGCCGAGCGAGACGGCGTGCTCGCGGGCGTACTGCCGCGTGGCCGGCCCGGCGGGGACCAGGCCGGTCGTGGTCAGCACGCCGGGCGTGCCGTTCTCAGCGGGGGCCGACGAGACTTGCGGCTTGGCTTGGGCCGGCGTTTCTTTGGCGGCCGGCTTGCCGGCGGTTGCGGCCGACTGGGCCGCGCCGCCACTGGTCGCGGCGATCACGGCGAGCAGTTGGCCGATGGCGACTTTGTCGCCCGGCTTCACCTTGAGTTCTTTGACGGTTCCATCGACCTCGGACGGCACGGGCATGGACGCCTTGTCCGTCTCGACGGTCAAAATCTCTTGCCCCTTGGTGACGGCGTCGCCGGCCTTCACGTTCAGGGAGACGACGGTGCCGGCCTCGATGCCTTCGCCGAGGTTCGGCAGCTTCTGTTGAAAGTCACCGGCGGGGGCGGTTGGTGGGTTCGCCCCCCCCCGGCCCCCCCCTGGCAGGGGGGGAGGAGAACCGGCCGCGGCGGTTGGCTTCGCGGTCTGCGAGGGGGGAGAAGATTGGGCGCCGCCCATGACGGCGATGACGGCCCCGACCTTCACCTTGTCGCCCGGCTTGACCTTGATCTCGGTGACGGTGCCGGCGGCCGTCGCCTGGATGGGCATGGCGGCCTTGTCCGTCTCGACTTCGATCAGGGTGTCCCCGGCGTTGACCGCCTGCCCCGGCTTGACCGCGACGTTGACGACGGTGGCGTCGGCGATCCCCTCACCCAACTCCGGCAGCCGAAAATCCATGGGAACCCCATGAGGAGTGTGAACAAAACCTTTTTAACCGCCAAGACGCCAAGACGCCAAGAAGACGAAATCCAAACTGTCTTCGGTTTTCTTGGCGTCTTGGCGTCTTGGCGGTTAAGAATTCTTCCGTCAAACAGTCCACGGGTGCGGCCGCCCCGCGTCAATGCCCAAGTCCTTGATCGCCTGCGGCAACACCTTCTTGTCCAGCTCGCCGCGCTCGGCCAAGGCGTACAACGCCGCGTAGGCGACGTGCTCGGCGTCCACCTCGAAGAAGCGCCGCAGGTTTTGCCGGGTTTCGGAGCGGCCGAAGCCGTCCGTGCCGAGGGCCAGCATGCGGCCGTTCAGGTACGGGCTGATCTGCTCGTGCAGGGTCCGCATGTAGTCGCTGGAGGCGATTACCGGGCCGGGCGTGGCGCCGAGGACGGTGTCTAGGTAGCTCTTCTTCTTCGGCTGGTCCGGGTGCAGGCGGTTGTGGCGCTCGACTTCGATGCAGTCCCGCCGCAGTTCTTGGTAACTGGTGGCGCTGTAGACGGTGCTGGCGACTTTGTACTTGGTCGCCAAAATCTCCTGCGCCCGCAGCACTTCCCGCAGGATGACGCCGCTGCCGAGCAGTTGCACCGTCTGCTTGGCGCCGTCCGGCTTCACCGTCTTAAAGGCGTACAGGCCCTTCAGGATGCCGTCTTTCACGCCTTCGGGCATGGCGGGCATTTCGTAGGCTTCGTTGTATATGGTCAGGTAGTAGAAGAGGTCTTCCCCCTTCACGTACATGCGGTTGATGCCCTCTTCGACGATCACCGCGACTTCGTAGCCCCACGCCGGGTCGTAAGCCCGGCAGGTGGGAATCGTCAGGGCGGCCAAGTGGCTGTGGCCGTCTTCGTGTTGCAGGCCTTCGCCGTTGAGCGTCGTCCGGCCGGCGGTGGCGCCCATCAGGAAGCCGCGACACCGGGCGTCGGCGGCGGCCCAGATCAGGTCGCCGACGCGCTGGAAGCCGAACATCGAGTAGTAGATGTAGAACGGGATCGTGTTGACGCTGAACGTGCTGTACGCGGTCCCGGCGGCGATGAACGTCGCCATGCTGCCGGCCTCGTTGATCCCCTCTTGGAAGATCTGGCCGTTGGTCGCCTCGCGGTAGGAACTCGGCGTCCCCGTATCGACCGGGATGTAATTCTGGCCGAGGGAGTTGTAGAGGCCGAACTGGTTGTACAGCGGCGGCAGGCCGAACGTCTGGCCTTCGTCCGGGACGATGGGGACGATCAGCTTGCCGACGTTCGGGTCCTTCATCAACTGGCCCATCAGGATCACCCACGCCAGCGTGGTTGATTGCCCCTTGCCGGCCGTGGACCCGTGGTGCGACCGCTGGAAGACTTCCGGCAACGGCGGGTTGCACGGCACAAACACGTTGTTCCGCGCGGGTTGATACCCGCCGAGGGCCTTGCGCCGCTCTTGCAGGTAGACCATCTCGGGCGAGTTCTCGGCCGGGCGGTAGAACTTGTACTCGGAGAGGTCGGCGTCCGTCATCGTGAACTGGAAGCGGTCGCGGAAGCTCTTCAGCCCCTTCAACTCTTGGGCCTTCTTGTAGCCGTCGGCCTGCAAGGCGGCCATCTCTTCGGTGGTCAGGGCCATCGTCAGCGACTTCTCTTGGTGGGCCGTGTTGTTGGCCTCCGAAGTCGTGCCGTACCCCTTGACCGTGTGGGCGAGGATCACCGACGGGCCGCCGCGGTAATTCATGGCCGCCCAGTAGGCGTTGTACACCTTCGCCGGGTCGTGGCCGCCGCGCTTCATGTTGGCCAGTTGCTCGTCCGTCAGGTGTTCGACGAGGGCCTGGAGTTCCGCGGTGTTGAAGAACTTCTCGCGGATGATCTGCGGCTTCCCCTTCTTGGCGGCATAGGCGTATTCCTGAAACTCGCCGTCCGGCACTTCCATCATGCGGCGGGACAGCGCGCCGGAGCGGTCGCGGGCGAGAAGTTCATCCCACTCGCCGCCCCACATGCACTTGACGACGTTCCAGCCGGCGCCCTTGAAGACGCCTTCGAGTTCCTGCACGATCTTGCCGCTGCCCCGGCACGGGCCGTCGAGCCGTTGCAGGTTGCAGTTGACGACGAAGATCAGGTTGTCGAGCTTCTCGCGGGCCGCGATGGCCAAGCAGCCGAGCGATTCCGGCTCGTCGCACTCGCCGTCGCCGAGGTAGGCCCAGACGTGCGTGCCGCGCGTGTCGGCGAGGCCGCGGTTTTCGAGGTAGCGGGCGTAGCGGGCCTGGTAGATGGCCATGATCGGCCCGAGGCCCATGCTAACGGTCGGGTACTGCCAGAAGTTCGGCATCAGCCACGGGTGCGGGTAGCTGGACAGGCCGCCGCCCGGTTGCAGTTCCTGCCGGAAGTTCGTGAGCTGTTGTTCGGAAAGCCGGCCTTCCAGAAAAGCACGGGCGTACGGGCCGGGGGAGGCGTGGCCCTGGAAGTAGATGATGTCGCCATGATTGTCTTCGGTGCGGCCGCGGAAGAAGTGGTTGAAGCCGACCTCATACAGCGTGGCGGCCGACTGGTAAGTGGCGATGTGCCCGCCGACGTTGGTGGTCTTGTTGGCCTTGGCGACCATCGCCATCGCGTTCCAGCGGATGATGCTCTTGATCTTCCGCTCGATGGCCCGGTCGCCGGGGTACGGCACTTCCTGGTCGAGCGGGACGGTGTTCAGGTAAGGGGTCTGGATGCCGCCGCCGGCCGAGACGCCGGCCGCCTGGACTTTGCCGCTGAGGGCGTCGAGGAGGAATTTGGCCCGCTCCGGCCCCTGGATCTTGAGGACCGCCTCCAAGGAGTCCAGCCACTCGGCGGTCTCCGACGGGTCCACGTCCGCCAGTTCCGACGACAGGGCCGAGCGACGAACCAGGTCTTCCGTTCGGACGATCATCGCGTGCGGTCTCCTAAAGTGTCGGGGCGGGAGCCAAGCAACCTCACCCCCCGGCCCCCTCTCCGCCGCGGAGAGGGGGAGCAAGTGGGCGAACGCCGTCTGTCTGTCGGGCGAGCGTCTTGCTGGCCCGTGCGGTCGGGCCAACGAGACGCTCGCCCGACGTTCCGAAGCCGGTCCCCCCTCTCCGCCGCGGAGAGGGGGTTAGGGGGTGAGGTTGTCTTTCGCGTCCCGCCGGCGGCCCGAATTCCCTGATAGGATAGGGAGGGGCAATCGTCCCGTCTATGAAACACCCGCCGCCCCGGACCCCCCGACGAAGATCGGAGTCTGCCTCATGGCCGCCCGCGTCATTTTAACCGGAATCCTCGGGCTGGCCCTGAGTTTGGCCCCGGTTTCTCACGCCGCGGACCAACTGCCCCCCGGCGGCAAGTTCTCCCTGTCCAAGGGGACCGTCACCGCCAAGGAGTTCGCCGCCGCCGTTGAAACGGCCAGCGGCATGACGTTGGATGTCTCGGCCATCGACGGCGGTTCAACGGTCCCCGCCGACTTGAAAGACGTCGGCTACTGGGCCGCCCTCGACCACTTGGCGGCGCACACCAACAGCCGGCTCTCGATTACCGGCGGGCGCATCGCCTTCAAGCCCGGCGCCGCCACTCTGCCGGCGTCCGTCAACGGCCCCTTCCGCGTCGCCGCCACGGAAGTCGTCTTGCGCCGCGACTTGGCCGCGAACACGACCGGCTGCGACTTGCACCTGGAACTGGCGTGGCTGCCGAGTGTGATCGTCTTCCGCACGGACACGGCCCCGAAGCTCGACTCCCTGACCGACGACACCGGCGCGAAACTCTCGGCTTCCACCGCCGCCGCCCGGACGCACACGACCGGGATCGTCGCCCCGTTGATCGTGCGCCCGCAAGGCGTGAAGCGGGCCGCCAAGAGTCTTAATGTCGCCGGCTCGGTGCAGGTGACCATCGCCGACGAGTTGCTGACGTTCCAGTTCGACGCCGCCGGAAAGCCGCCCCTCGCCGCGCTCAGGCAAAAAGGGGTGGCCGTCACGATTAGGAAAGTGAAAACGGCCGGGGCCGACCTGCTCGTGGAGGTGCAATTGGACTACCCGCCGGGCAATGTGGTGTGGGAGAGTTTCGAGGACGTGTACTGGACCCGAAACAACCGCCTGCGCCTGCTCCCGCCAAAGGGCGAACCAATCTCCGCGGACAATGCCGAGTACAACGACCGCTCGATCACCTACACGTTCAAAAACCGGGCCGGCAAACTGGGGGCCGGCTGGACGCTGGAATACCAAACGCCCGGCCCGATGCGGGAGGTCAGGGTGCCGTTCGAGTTAAAGGGCATCGCGTTGCCGTGAGCATCACGCCCGGCGACCCCCGTTTAGCCGCGACGCGAAGGCTTTGCGCAGCGAAGCGTGGCCGAATACCATGTGATCACTGCCACCGTGGGCGAGCAGTTGGAAGTCCGCGCTCCTCTCCGCAAAGCCTCCGCGTCGCGGCTAAACGGCGGCTGCATGGACCTCATGTTCGTCTCGGGGCGCGGGCGACAGCCGAAGCTCCGCGTCACGCCGTCTTCAATATCCCCGTCACCAATTCGCCGTGCACATCCGTCAACCGCATGTCGCGGCCGCCGAAGCGGTAGGTGGTCTTCTTGTGGTCGAGGCCCAAGAGGTGCAGCATCGTGGCGTGCAGGTCGTGGACGTGGACCTTGTCTTGGACGGCGTGGTAGCCGTACTCGTCCGTGGCGCCGTGGATCGTGCCGCCCTTCACGCCGCCGCCGGCCATCCACATGGTGAAGCCGAACGGGTTGTGGTCGCGGCCGTCGCTGCCTTGGGCCATCGGCGTGCGGCCGAACTCGCCGCCCCAGATGATGAGGGTGCTGTCCAACATGCCGCGGCGCTTCAAGTCTTTCATCAGCGCGGCGATGGGCTGATCGACGGCCATCGCGTTGTCCGTGTGGCCGCCCTTGAGGTTGGCGTGCTGGTCCCAGCGGTCGTGGCCGAGGTTGGGGCACAGGAGTTCGATGAAGCGCACGCCGCGCTCGACCATGCGGCGGGCCATCAGGCACTGGCGGCCGAAGATGTCGGTCTTCGGCGCGTCGATGCCGTAGAGGGCCAGCGTCTCCTTGGTCTCCTTGGTGAAGTCGGCCATCGCCGGGACGGCCGCCTGCATCCGGTACGCCAATTCGTAATTGGCGATGGCCGCGTCGATGCCGCCGTCGCGGGCTTGGGCGGCGGTGGCCTGGTCGAGTTTCCGCATCAGGTCCAGCTTGTTCTTCTGGACCTTCGCGGACTCTTTCGGCTCCAAGTCGGCCACCGGCGTCTTGCCGCGGGCGAACATGGAGCCTTGGTAGGTCGCGGGCAGGAAGCCGTTGCTGAAGCAGTCCATGCCGCCGGGGGGGACGAGGCCGCTGCCGAGGACGACGAAGCCGGGCAAGTCCTGGCACTCGCTGCCGAGGCCGTAGGTGACCCACGCCCCCATGCTCGGCCGGCCCTGCTGGCCGTTGCCGGTGTGCATGAAGTAGTTGGCGCTGGTGTGCTCCGAGAAGTTGGCGACCATCGAGCGGATGACCGCCATGTCGTCCACGCACTCGGCGACGTGCGGGAACAACTCGCTGACCGGGGTGCCGCTCTTCCCGTATTGCTTGAACTTCCACGGGCTTTTCAGGACGGCCCCGACGTTGTTGAACTGCGTCGGCTCCACCTTGGTCTTGATCGGCTGCCCGTGCTCGCGGTCGAGCCGCGGCTTCGGGTCGAACGTGTCCATCTGGCTCGGCCCGCCGTCCATGAACAGGAAGATGACGCTCTTGGCGGCGGCCTTGTGGTGCGTCGCCTTCGGGGCCAGCGGCCCGGCGGGCTCCGCGCCGAACGCCCGGTCCTGCATCAACCCGGCAAGGGCCGCGAGGCCGAAGCCGTTGCCGCAGCGGGCGAGCATGTGGCGGCGAGACATCGGCGACATGATTCGATCCTTGATAGGTGAAGAAATAAAGGGCGCTCACCACAAAGGCACGAAGACCCCACAAAGTTTCACAAAGAGTCTCTGACCGCGGACGTTCTTTCTCAAAACATTTCTTTGTGGAACTTTGTGGGGTCTTCGTGCCTTTGTGGTGAGGTCTTTTGTCCGCCGTCACAGCTTCGGCGCCAACTCCGGCGGGATGTCGCCGCGCTTTTGTGCCGCCGCGTAGTCCTCTTCAAATTGCTTGAGGTACTTCTTGGCGTGCAGGCGGCCGACCATGCCCAGCTTGTCGATGAACAGGTTGCCGTCCAAGTGGTCGATCTCGTGCTGCCAGACGCGGGCGGGGAGTTCCTCGCACACCATCTCGTACAACTCGCCCTTGAGGTTGTACGCCTGCACCCGGACCTTCTTGGCCCGCTTCACCTTGGCGTACAGGTCCGGGAAACTGAGGCAGCCTTCGCGGTCGTCGATGACGCCCTTGGACATCTCGACAATCACCGGGTTGATGGCCACGTACTCCTGGGCCTTCTCGCCGGGGTCGCCGGCGAAGTTCATCACCAGCACCCGTTGACTCACGCCGACCTGCGGGGCGGCCAGCCCCAACCCCTCGTGCAGGTACATGAGTTCCAGCATGTGGCCGACGAGGAGGTTCAACTCCTTCGAGATCTGCGCGACCGGCTTGGCCGGCTCGCGCAACACGGGGTGCGGGTACTTCAAAATCTTCATGACGGCTCGGCTTGGTCCTCCGAGGGCATTGTATCCACGGGCGGGCGGACGTGGTAAGATGGATGCCGGACCCGACGGAGGAACTTGTGCATGGCGACCGCCACTCTCAAACGCATCCAAACAATGGCCGATGTCATGGCCCTCGTCGGCGACATCCCACCTGACCGCATTCGGATGGACCCGCCGCCGGGCACCGCCACGGAGGAGGATGTTTTGCGCTTGGGGGGGGCGGCCGACAAACGCATTTGCGAACTCATTAACGGCGTCTTGGTGGAGCAGCCGATGGGGATGCCACAAGGGTTACTGCAGGGGTGGCTGGTCCACTTGCTAACTCTGTTCGCCGACCGGCACAACTTAGGGCTCGTCTACGGCGACCAGACGACCATGCGCATGCTCACCGGAAATATCCGCATCCCGGATGTCAGCTTTATCCCCTGGGGGCAATTGCCCGGCGAACGCGCCTCGGAAGAAGCGATTGGTAATTTCTCGCCGGCACTGGCGATTGAAGTGCTAAGCCCCAGCAACACGACGCGCGAAATGCGGGAGAAACGCGAAGAATACTTTGCCGCAGGCTCCCGCTTGGTTTGGGAGGTCGATCCGGACACCCGCACGATTCGCGTGTACTCGGGCGTTCACTCGTCGGTGTTGTTGACGGAAAGTGACCGCCTGACCGGAGGGGACGTGCTGCCCGGCTTCGACATTCCGGTGCGGGATGTCTTCGGACGCCTGGACCGCCGGCGCTAATTCCCGTGTTCATCCCTTCCTCCTTCCGCGTCGATGACCGCGACACGCTCTTCGACTTCATCGAGCGCCACGGCTTCGCCACGCTCGTCACGGACATGGACGGCTCGCCGTTCGCGTCGCATGTGCCGTTGTTGTTGGACCGGGAGAACAATCTTCTGCTCGGGCATGTGGCGCGGGGCAACCCGCATTGGAATGTCTTCGGGTCCGCGGCCGAGTCGCTGGCCATCTTTAGTGGGCCGCACGCGTACATCTCGCCGTCGTGGTACGCGACGGCCCCGGCGGTGCCGACGTGGAACTACGCGGCGGTGCACGTGTACGGCGTCCCACGGTTGCTGTCGGCCGAGCGGACGTACGAAGTCGTGGACATGACCGTTCAAAAGTACGAGGGGTCGCGGCCGGTTCCGTGGCCGAACGAGATGCCGGTGGAGTTTCGCCAGAAGTTGCTCGCCGGGATCGTCGGATTTGAGATGCCGATCACGCGAGTCGAGGGCAAGTTCAAACTCGGCCAGAACCGGTCGGCGGCCGACCAGGCCGGGATGCTGGCCGGGCTTCGCGGCGACGGGGCGGAGGCGAATTTGCTCGCGGAGTTTATTGTGAGCCAGCGAGGCACCGATTCAAAAAATTGAAGGTTACGAAACTTTTTTCAGATCGGTTTGATAATATTACTGGGAATTGATACCTAATTTTTCGATTGGCAATCATGATAGACGTACTTTCTAAACCGATTAGTGCTGCCAAATTTACTTGGAACATCGTCCGTTCGATTGGCCCTTTCCTTATCTCGCAATCTGATTCTGTCTCGGAAGCTTATGCTCGCCATCAAGGGAGACTTGCTGGTGTGGCAGTCGGCAAAGAGCTATTTGTCAAAGAAATTCAGACTCTTTGCGACATAAAGAAAGTATTGCTTGAAAAATTCATCGCAGCAAGTTCTGAAGAACGGATTAGAATTCGTCAAGACTTGGAGGAGGTTGGTGCATCACTTCGGCAATTGAGCATTGGAATTCAGGCCTTGAACTATCTTCCACCTCCTGCACCAGAACCCCCTCCCTCCACGCCACCGCCTCCCACTACTGACTCGCAACCGGAAGTGTCTGCGCATTGGATAGACAAGTTTAGCGAACTGGCTCGCGCTCATAACGAGCCATGGCGCGAAGACTTGCTTGCACGTGCGCTTGCGGCCGAGTCTTCTATCCCCGGTACCGTTTCTCCAAGAGCTTTGTGGTTAATTGGCACTCTTGAAGAACAGGCTTTCAATTCATTCGCAACGCTGCTTGATCTCGCGTCATTTATCGGAGGAGGACTTATGATTCCAAGCTACCAAGCTTTTGATACAAAATTAATTCCTCAATGTGCAGTTGGTGAAGATTGCTCAATTGGCAATTTGGTCTATCGGTTAGATGAGGTCGGATTGTTCGCCGACCCGATTTCAACGACACGCACTGTAGCAAACGGGGGCCAATTTCTCGCTGCTTACAACAATTCCCAATTCATCATCCAGTGTACGGGTGCGGATTTGTCCATCGGTGGAGTCATCCCAACCAGTCTCGGAACGTCATTGGCGTCATTCTATCGCCCGAAGCCAAATCCGTTGGGAAAAGAAATATTTGACGCATGGATCGCAGGATTGGACAAATCAAAATTCTCCATTCGACAGCGTTGATGGACCACTTCTCAAGCGGGCGGACAAGCCTTTATTTAATCCCCCCTTGGCAACTCCCGCCGTCTGTGTCACAATCCCCGCTCGCACGGGGGACCGGCACGGAGGCGGCGGGGGATGATCGACTCGTTTTTCTGGCGCAAGGCGCTCGTTAAAAGCGGCCTCGGGAAGTACCTGCCGGCGGTGAGGAAGACGCTCAACGGCGGGGAGGCGTTCCTGTCGCTGCTCGCGGACCGCACGCTGGCGGTCCCGTTGACGGAACTGCTCGACAAGGCGCTGTTGCCGGACATCGCCACGCCGGACTCGATTCATCTGGCCCTCGGGGCGCCGCGGGGTGATTTGCACGTCGGCCTGCCGCGCGTGTTGCACGACCGCCGGCCGTCCGCGTGGGGGGATTTCGACCTGCGGGCCGAGTTGGCCGACCGATTCCGTCAAGCGCACGGCGTTGAACACGAGCCGGCCGACGAGGTGTTCGTCACGCACGGGGCGACCGGGGCCTTCGGGGCCGTGCTGGACGCCTTCGTCAATCCGGGCGACCGCGTCGTGCTGTTCGACCCGACCAGCCCCATCTTCCCGCTGGGGTTGAAGCACCGCCGGGCCAACCTCGCGTGGGTGCCGACCACGTCGGACGACGGCTACGTGCGCTTCGCCGCCGCCGACTTCCAGCGGGCCATGCGCGGGGCGAAGCTGATCGTCCTCGCGGACCCGGCCAACCCGACGGGGGGCGTGTTCGCCCCGGAAGACTTGGAGCAAATCGCCTTCTGGGCCAATCGCAACGACACGCTGATCGTGCAGGACGTGTCCTTCGACCGCTGGCGGGTCGAGCTTCCGAAAAGCCGCTTGGCCAACCTGCCACACGCGGAACGCCGCACGCTGAGTATCGGCAGCTTCGCCAAGAGTCACGGCCTCTCCGCGGCCCGCGTCGGCTGGCTGGCGGGCTACCGGCACTTGGTCCGGCCGTGCGCCCTCGCGGCCCTGATGAACGCCCCGTTCGTGGCCCCGCTGTGCCAACAGGTGGCGACGCACGCCCTGCGCACCGGCGAGCCGGCGATGACCGCCCTGCGCGACGACCTCAACGCCCGCCGCGGCTACGTCGAAGGCCGCTTGAAAGCGATGGGCCTGACCCCGTGGCCCGCGCGGGCCGGGTTCTTCCATTGGGTCCCCGTCCCGAACGGCGAACCCGCGCGGGCCTTCGCCCAACGCCTGCTGACGGAGACCGGCGTCCTCGTCAACCCCGGCGACGTGTTCGGCCCGTCGGGGTCGAAGTTCATTCGCGTCAGCTTCGCCGTGGACGAGGGACGGTTGCGGGAGGGGCTGAATCGGTTAGAGCGGTTTGTCATTGGCGGGCATAGGCGTTTTACCTCACCCCCCGGCCCCCTCTCTGCCGCGGAGAGGGGGAGCAAGAGCGTTGACGATTTTAGCCCAGCGGTTGGTGTGTCCGACCACCGATGATGTGCGCCCCCTCGGCCCCCTCTCCGCCGCGGAGAGGGGGCCGAGGGGGTGAGGTTGCCTTTGCGGCGAGCGCGGATCGGGTTCCGGCCCACCACCTTTTCCGTAGCGTCCCCCGCCGCCGCGTGGTAATCTTCTTTCAGAAGACCACCGACTCGGGCGGCCATGTTCAATCGACGCGACGCGATGATTCGGCTCGGCCAGCTCGGCGTCGGCGGGCTGACGCTGCCGGGGCTGTTGGCCGCTCAACAGGCGGCGGCGAGTAAGGCGGTCTCGGCGACGGCCGATGCGTGCATCTACATTTTCCTATGGGGCGGCGTCCCACAACAAGACACATGGGACATGAAGCCGGACACGCCGGCGGGCATCCGGTCACCGTTCAAGCCCATCGCATCGAGCGTGCCGGGCATCAATGTTTGCGACCAGATGCCGCTGTTCGCCCAGCACACGGACAAGGTGGCCGTCGTGCGGTCGTTGTCGCACGACAGCAACAACCACGAGCCGTCCGTCTACCGCATGTTGACCGGCCGGCAAAACCCGACGCTCGCCGTCCCCCGCAACCAGCGCAAGCGGAGTGATTTCCCCTACGTCGGCTCAATGATTTCGCACTTCACCCCGCCCGGCGGCATCCCGGCGACGGTGACGATCCCCCGGCCCATCGGCCACGACGGCGTCACCTACACGGGCACTTACGCCGGCTTCCTCGGCCCGCGCCACGACCCGCTGGAGAAGGCCGCCGCCGACCGCTCCGCCACGCCGGAACTGCACCCCACGACGCCGCTGCCCGACCTCGACCAGACGCGGCTCCTCGGCCGGCAGGGGTTGCTGAAGACTATCGAGCAAATCGACCGCCGGCTGCAATCGCGCAAGACGAAGGACCTCGACGAGGTGCGCGATCAGGCGATGCGCATGGTCACGTCCCCGCTGGTGCGGCGGGCGTTCGACTTGAACGAGGAGTCGCTGAAGACGCGGGACCGCTACGGCCGCAACGAGTACGGCGAGTCGTTCCTCTTGGCCCGGCGGCTGATCGAGGCCGGAGTGAAACTGGTGTCGTGCTTCTGGATGCACCGCTCGCCCGTCGACGGGAAGATTTACAACGTGTGGGACGTGCACGGCGGGACGGCGGCCTTCAACAAGATCGGCGGCTTCGACATGCTCAAGGAGCCGTACTGCCTGCCGCCGTTGGACCGCGCGTTGAGCGCCTTGCTGGACGACTTGCACGACCGCGGCATGTTGCCGCGGACGCTGGTGGCCGTCGCCAGCGAGTTCGGCCGGACGCCGAAGATCAACAAGGACGCGGGCCGCGAACACTGGGGGGCGGTGCAGTCGGCGCTGCTCGCCGGCGGCGGCGTCCGCGGCGACCAAGTGTACGGCTCCAGCGACGCCCTCGCGGCGTACCCCAAGGAAAACCCGGTGTCGCCCGAAGACTACCTGGCCACGATCTGCCAAGCCTTCGGCGTGTCGCCGGACGCGGAGATTCGGGACCGGGAGAACCGCCCGTACCGCGTGTGCGAGGGGAAGCCGATCCGGGCGTTGTTCGGGTGAGGGATTTTGGTTTTCAGCTCCAACGGAGCGTCCGGTTGTAGCCAGGCCCGGGAGGGCCTGGAATCGGAGCCATCAAACGACCAAGCCCTGAAGGGGCGGCCGGAACTGGGACGCCGTTCCGGCCGCCCC
>JAYTTY010000329.1:0-6235 GCA_043744795.1 Zavarzinella sp.
CTGGAGAAACTCATGAGCCGACATCACCCGGCTGGAGATGAAATAGCGACTCTCCATTTCGAGTTTGTCGTTGACGATTCGCTCGGTGATGATCACCCCCAACGCCGCCAATCCTTTCCACAACGACTGATGCCGGATCTGGTCCAGCGTGGTGGTCACATAACAGATCCGTGTCTCCGTCCGGCCACGGCTCTTTTCCTCTGTCTTCGCGTATTCCGTCTCCGCCGGAAGGACTTCGCCCCCGAGCAGCGGGGCGGTGGCCGCCATGACGTCCGCGTGCAAATGCCCCTGGTTCCCCTTGACCGCCAGCACAGAGTCGCCGCCCCCGTCCATGATCGCCGCCGCGATGTCCTTCTGGCATCCCATCGCGTCGATGGTCACCAAAGAACCCTTCAAATCAAGCAGTTTCAGCAGTTCCGGGATCGCCGTGATCTCGTTGGATTTTGCGGCCGTGACCCGTTGCGCCAGGCATACCCCGTTGGCGGTGGCGAAGGCATGAACGATGTGCAAGCCCGGAAGACCCGTGTCCGTGTCCGCCGAGCCGCGCATGGTTTTGCCGTCGCTGGCGATCTGTTTCACGGGGAGCCGGCCGCCGATGTCCGCGAGCCAGGCGGCGAACCGGCCCGTCAGCACGTCGGGATTCAACAGGCGAAACACCCGTTGATAAGTGTCATGGGAGGGGAGGCCGTTTTCCAAGGTGAGAAAGGTGCGGAACCACGCCTCGCGGCCGTCGGCAAAGCGCTCGACGGCCGCCCACGAATTGGCCCCGCCCAGGACGGCACAAATCGCCGTGATAATAATCTCATCGAGCCGATGGGCCTTGTTGTGATTGTCGAGTCGGAAATCAGGACAATCATGAAACAAGCACAACAGCCGCTCCAGCGCGGACGCCGTCTCGGGGATGACGGAAGAGTTCGTCGCCGGCGTCATGCCTGTTCTCCCTGACCTGCCAATGGTGGTTCCCGGTCAGGTTATCAACTTTGAAGATCACTGCCTGAAGTCATTGCCCAGATCACCCAAACCGCCTGTTTCAGTGCGTAGGCCCTGGGGAGGGAACGCCGTGTAGAACGCTCCTTTGGTGTGGGTGTTCAAGTTGTCGCAGACCAGGGTTATCTGAGCGCAGTCGGCGTAACGCGTATCCAACAATTGAGCCACTTCGAGGGCCCAGTCGACCTTCGTGCGTTGTGCGCGCGCGGGTGCCCGGCGAAATCCCGACAGCGGTTCGGCAAACAGGAAAATGCTCGCGGTCCCATTGCGTTCGTATTCATAATCGACACGCCGGCCATGCCCTTTCGTCGCGGCGATCGGCACCTTGGTCTCTTTCAACAACTGCACCGGCTGCTCGTCCATGCACACCACCGGTTGCTCGGGATCGTAGGCCTGCGCATAGGTTTCGAGCACCTCTTCCATGTTCGCCACGAACTCCGCGTCGTGAGCCGGCGGAATCACCCAATACGCGATCTGGCGCTTCGTCATGCCATTTTTTTTAGCGTCTTGCGGACCGTCTCGGGACAAATCGAGTCGACCACCTCCAACACCACCAGTTCGTCCGCCAACAATTGCAACGACCACCGGCCGTAGCCGGCCGGCGGCTTCCCCAATCGCATGGCAATCAACTTGGCTTCGCCGACCCCGTCCAGTTTTCTCGGCGTCGGCGGCGTCGCTCGCTTCTTGCGTTCCAATGCCGCTTCGAAGCCCTCGGTCACCAATCGCTCACGCAGTTTCTCCGCCGTCCGTACCGAGCAATCATGTGCCTCTGCGATCTTCGCGTCGGACCATGCCGGGCCATCCGCATCCACGCGGAGCAGGATTTGCGCCCGCTTCACTTTCTCCGAAGACCCCTTGAGCCGCTTGACGATTTCCTGGCAAACGCCGCGTTCCTCGTCCGACAGCCGGACGATATACTTCTTATTCATGCGACACCTCCTTGTGTGCCAGCAAGTGTCGTCGAAACCGTCAGCTGCGCCAACCCTAGTATTTAACGCGGATGGGGCACTAGCCCGTGCCCGGCCGACCGGTCCCTGGCCGCCGCGTGCCCCATTAGCAGGTTGCGGACGAGCGGGTCTACCCGGCCCTCTTGCAGGGCCGTGGCGAACTGGTGCCGAAACACCTTCGGGGCTGTCTGGCCGATGAGTCCGGCGGCCGTGGCAACGCGGATGAACTCCTCGCGCACCCGGTCCTCCCGCACCGCTCCCAACTCCCGCCACAGGCGGACGGCCAGGCGCAGTCTGTCGTCCCGACTGAGCGGCGCGCCGTCTTTGGCCTCCCGTTCAGCCTCCCGTCGCGTCATTTCGTGCTCGGTGACCGACACAGGGCCGAATACGTGCGCGGCCGCGGGCCACCCTCGCCGGAGGAAGACTGGGCCGGCCACCCTATGGCCCACATGAACTCGGAGAAGGGCCGTGAGTTCGGGGACGAGGGGGACGTCCCGCTCGTTGCGCGTCTTCACCTGCCACCCGAGCCGCGGCTTGTTCCGCACCCGCACGACGCCCGCGTCGAGGTCCAAGTCGTCAGGCAAGAGCAGATGGCACAGCTCGCCCAGCCGCAGGCCGGTCAACAGCAGGGTCACGAACACCGGCAGTTGCCAAGCGTCGCACGCGGCCAGGAACGCCCGCTCCTGTTCCGGCGTCAGCAGCGCCACCGGCCTCGAATTCTCGACCGGGATGCGGTCGAGGTGGAGGGCCGCGAACGGGTTGTCGGCGTACGGGGACAGGTGCCGCCGCTTGGCGGCGAAGTTGAACAGGGCCCGGCAGCACTCGAGGATGAACCGCACCCCCTTGTCCAGCAGCGGCCGGGTGGCCGTGTTCGGGTGCCCGTTCGGGGACACCTTCACGGCCCGCAGGTGCCGGACGAACGCCTCGGCGTGCGCCGTGTGGAGAAGGGCGGCGTGCCGGACCGGCCGGGCGTCGAGAAAGCGGAGCAGGTGGTCGGTGGCGGTGCGGTACCGAGCGATGGACTTGACCGAAGACCGGAGGACGTGCTCGTGGTGGGCGAGCCAACTTGCCCTGAGCGTGGGCACAGAGACTTGCTCAAAACTAAAGGCGGCCGGCGCCCCGGAAGCCAGTTGGCCGTTGATCTGGGCGGCGAGCTGGCGGGCCGCCGACACGTCGGGGCCGACGCGCGGCCGGTGGCGCTTGCCGTTGTCGAAGTAGCAGAGGTACCAGACGTGATTCCGGAGGTAGCCGGACACCTTCCCGACGCGGAACGAATTGACTTTCGGCATGGGATCCTCGGAGAATCCCCCCGCCACAAAACGCCACAAACACTGCCACAAATCGGGTGTCTCAAGACTCGCTTAAAACGACAACGGCCCGCGTGACAAGCACTGATGTCACGCGGGCCGGCAGGTCAGCGGAGAGGGGGGGATTCGAACCCCCGGATAGGCTTTTGGCCCATCGCCGCTTTAGCAAAGCGGTGCTTTCGACCACTCAGCCACCTCTCCGGCCCCCATATCTTAATGGGCCGGGGGGGGTTGGCAAGGCGGGTTTGGCCAAGTCGGTCGCGGCCGGGGAAAGGGCCGGCCGGCGGGGCTTACCCCGCCGCCAGGCTTTGATACGCTTCGCCCGAAATTGACCCCGAAGCGTATCACTCTGACTTGAATCGTATCAGACGGCTAAAGGTTGGGCGCCGGCCGCATCCTTCCAGGAAATCGGTTCGATGCCGAGTTCGTGCTGTTCTTGAATTAACACGCACAGGTTGTGGCAGAGCAACTTGCACAGCACTTCGTTCTCCATCGCCGCGTCGTTCTTGGACCGGACGGAGTCGCCGAACTTCCGCTTGACCATGCTGAACGTCGTCTCCACGTTGCTCCGCTTGTGGTAGTGCTGCATGTACTCATCTTGCTTGAATTGGAAGTAGTGGAACATCTTCTGGAACAGCCCGCCGGCCGCGCCCGTGTTGTTCGACTTGAAGGCGATGAACCCCGTGCCGCCGCACTCGGCGACCGCCTCGAAGTTCTCCACGCTGGCGTAAGCCTTGTCCGCCGACACTTCCCCGATGCTGAACGACTTGGACGTTTCCTTAACTAGCGGGACGAACTGTGGGGAGTCGGCCGCATCCTTGTCCCGAATCCGCACGGCCGTCACCACGTTCGTCTTCACCCCGCACGCGATGTGGCACTTGACCCACATGCACCGCTGGCGGGTGATGCCATACTTATGGTCGAACCACCGCTCGAACCGGCTGGCGGAAAAGCCGCTTGAGTCGATGGCGAAGTCCTTCTCCACGCCCTTCAACGGCAAGGCGCTCTGGGCGATGAGTTGCTTGAGGATCGGCGTGTCGTCGGGGTTCTCCATGAACAGGTTCACCTTGAGGCCGGGGACCGGGGCCGACAGGTGGCCCTTGGCGTGCGCGTCCCGCAAGTCGGTGGAGAACCGCCGCGAGCCGAGCGTGCCGTAGACCTTGAAGACCATCGCGAAGATAGAGTTGCGGACCGTGTGGGGTTTTCGCCCGCCAGTGGTCTTCTCCGGTTCCGGCACGCCCCGTAACAAGTCGAACAGCAACTCTTGAAGTCGCTCCTTTTCAACGCTCTGGGCCGCGTTGTAGGCGGGCCAGTTCTGCTTGTAGGTCGGCTTCTTCGGGAGTTCGTCCACGATGCTCTGCTTGGCCTCGCCCCCGTGGTCACGTTCACTGACGAACCGGGCCGCGATGACGTGCTTGCACGGCAGTTGGCGGAGGGCAAAGTCCTCGCAAGTACAAGAGGGGTTGGCCCCGATGCTTACTTGGTAGGTGCCCGTAGTGGACTGCGATGGGACCATCCAAAAGCCACGGTGGTAGGCGATCTTGGCGCGGGCCGCAATCTCCAAGGCTTTGAGTTCTCGCATGTCCATCGGGGCATTCTCGCTCAGGGGAACCGATGTCGGGTTCTGTGCGTCCATAATGCCTGACCGCTCATACATTTACCATGTCAGATTACGGTTTTCCGTAATTCTGTTATTGACCACATCTGCAGGCGCATTTATGATGAATGGGAAGGAACAGGAAAGTTTCCCGAGAGGGGATTGAACTTGTCGGAAGGCAAAAACGATATTCGCCCCGTGGCGCCCACAGGGGAATTGATTTTGGAAGAGCTTGAACGGCGAAGTTGGGGCCAAGACGACTTGGCCCGCATCTTGAATCGCCCTTCATCTCGAATCAGCGAATTGGTTAGAGGCAAGTTGGCTTTGTCGCCGGAACTTGCGGTTGATCTGGCCGCGGCGTTCAAAACATCCGCCGAATACTGGCTTGAGCGGGAAGCAGCCTATCGCCTGTCCCTCCTCAAGGGGAGTTCGCCCGACGTGCGGCGTCGGGCGAGAATGCTTGAACTCGCGCCTGTCAAGGACATGCAGAAGCGGGGGTGGGTGCCTGCGTCGGATTCCGTCGAGGGAGTGGAGAAAAGTCTGCTGCACTTCTTCCAAATCAAGTCCGCCGATGAAGAGCCGTCGATCCACGGGGCCATGCGAAAGACGGCCCCAAGCAAGGCCATATCAACCGCACAACGGGCGTGGGCGTTTCAAGTTCGCCGTCTCGCCGGCGCGATCACTTCCGTTGGCCGTTATGACGAATCGAGAATACCAGCCCTACAAGCCGACCTTCGTAAACTCGCCGCGTACTCGAAAGAGGTGCGCAAAGTCCCGGCACTGCTGATGTCTTACGGCATTCGGTTTGTGGTGGTCGAAGGACTGCCGGGCGCGAAAATTGACGGCTTCGCAACATGGATGGACGCCGACTTCCTGTCCCCGGTCATCGGCATGTCTCTCCGATTCGACCGGCTCGACTCTTTCTGGTTCACACTCGGCCATGAGGTTGCCCACATCAAGCACCGGGACGCCCCGCCAGTTGACGCCGATGTCAGCGGCGAAGACGACCCGCTTGAAGTCAAACCGTTGATGGAACGGCGTGCGGATGAAGAGTCGGCCAACACGTTTGTTCCGGCGGACGAACTGAAGTCTTTCATCAACAGGGCTGGACCGTTTTACTCGACAGAGAAGATCAATCAGTTCGCCACCCGGATCAAGATGCATCCGAACATCATTGTTGGGCAACTGAAAAAGCTCGGCGAACTCAAGTATTCAATGCACACGCGGGCCTATCCGGTTCGTGAACTTGTCGTCGAAGCAGCGATCACGGACGGGTGGGGAAAGTCGATTAACCGAGGAACCTAGATGTGCCCGACCGAAACGGGGTTCCCCTGACGGTCTGAATTGTGTATTTCTCCTCCAGTCCGCCCAGATTGCCAGGAGAACGCGATGGGACG
>JAYTTY010000330.1:0-6219 GCA_043744795.1 Zavarzinella sp.
CGCGTGAGGGTGAAGGTTTGAGCACCAACACTCTACCGCCGGCGCTCAAGCCCCGCCACTCCTTTTCAACCCGCCAAAAAGTGCGAAAGACTAGTCTGACACGCGCCATGTATAATTCCGCTTTGTGCCCCGCTTCCGCTCCAGAGGTTCCCTTGATGGCCGCGACCGAATTCGTCCTCGGGTTGGTGCAGATGACGTGCGACCCGCAACCGGCCCCAAACCTGGCGAAGGCCGTCGAGCAGATTCACGCGGCGGCCAAGCGGGGGGCGCAGATTGTTTGCCTGCCGGAGTTATTCCTCGGGCCGTACTTTTGCAACACGCATTTGATGGAGAACTTTGACCGGGCCGAGCCGATCCCCGGGCCGAACACGGCCGAGTTGAGCAAGGCGGCCAAGGCGGCGGGCGTGGTCGTAGTCGCGTCGATCTTCGAGCGCGTGATGGCGGGGCTGTGCTTCAACACGGCCGTCGTGTTTGACGCGGACGGCACACTGATGGGCACGTACCGCAAGATGCACATCCCGCACGACCCGCTGTTCTTCGAGAAGTATTACTTCCGGCCCGGCGATCAGGGGTTTAAGGTGTTCCCCACCAAGTTCGGCGTCGTCGGCACGCTGGTGTGCTGGGACCAGTGGTTCCCGGAAGGGGCGCGACTCACCGCCATGAAGGGGGCCGAGGTGTTGGTCTACCCGACGGCCATCGGCTGGCACCCGCGGGAGAAGGCCGAGTTCGGCAAGCAGCAGCACGACGCCTGGGAGACCATCCAGCGCTCGCATTCCATCGCCAACGGCCTGTATGTCACCGCCATCAACCGCGTGGGCTTCGAGCCGGCGCCGGCCGGGGACGGATTGGAGTTCTGGGGGGCGTCGTTCGTCAGCGACCCGTTCGGCGTGGTCGTCGCCCGCGGGTCGCACGCGGGAGAAGAATTGCTGATCGTGCCGTGCAGTCGGGAGCGCATGACGGACGTGCGCCGCAACTGGCCCTTCTTCCGCGACCGGCGGACGGACGCCTATTCCGACCTGACGAAAGTCTCGCTGACCGCGCCCGGACTATAATTTCTTCCATGAGCGATGCGCCGAAGCCCCCGGAATCGAACGTCACCGGCCACGACTACTCCCAACGGGGGCACCTCCGCTCCGCGGCCACGCCGATTATTGACTTCCACGCCCACGTCACCATGACGGCCCCGTCCGACAAGGCGGACGGCCCGGCGGGCGGGACCGGCGCCGCGGGGACGACGGAAGGCGCCGAGACGATGCTGGCTTTGGGCCGGGAGTTCGGCGTCACGCAGACGCTGACCATGTGCCCCGCCCAAGACATCGCCCCGCTGCGGGCCAAATTCGGGGACGGCCTCCTTTTCAACGGGATGATTAACAAGAAGCCGGACGAGCCGGACGCGGTGGCCCATCGCTTGTTGGAGAGTTTCTTGACGGCCGGCGTCCACGCCGTCAAACTGTGGTCGGCCCCGCGCGGCCGGGAGCGCGGCCTGACCGTCGATGCCCCGTGGCGCGTCGCGTGCCTCCGGGAAGCGGCCAAGGCGGGCGTCCACATCGTGATGGTGCATGTCGGTGACCCGGACGCTTGGTGGGGGCACACATACACGGACACGAACAAGTTCGGCACCAAGGCCCAGCAGTACGAGCCGTTCGTTCGGCTGATGCGCGAGTTCCCCAATTTTCACTGGGTCGGCGCGCACATGGGGGGCGACCCGGAACACCCCGACCACTTGGCCGCGATGCTTGAGGAATTCCCGCAACTTTCGTTCGACACCAGCGCCACCAAGTGGCAGGTGCGGGAAGTCTCCCCGCGGTCTCAGGCCACCCGGGAGTTAGTTTGCCGGTTCCCCGACCGCTTTTTGTTCGGGACCGACCTGGTGACGCGGCACGGCCTCACCCCCGAGCATTACGTGAGCCGATACTGGTGCCAGCGGACCCTGTGGGAGAGCGCGTGGGAAGGCCCGAGTCCCATCGCGGACTCGGACTACAACCACCCGAACGCCGCGAACGAGACCCCGACCCTGCGCGGGGTGAATCTGCCGGAAGACGTGCTGCGCAAGGTATACTTTGAAAACGCCCGCCGCCTGTTGGGGCCGGCGGGGCCGGGAAATTGATGGCCGCGGCTCCGCGGTTCCGGTAGCGTGGAACAAAGACGACACGATTCGCGCCCGGCACGCCGGGCCTGCTTGGGGAGACCGGGCGTGATGAGCACCGTGGGCGAGGTCGCGGCGTGGGTCGGCGGCGAGGTGATCGGGGACCCGACCGCCGTCATCCGGGCCGCCAAGCCCCTGAGCGACGGGCCGAAGGCCGACGAAATCACGCTCGCCCTCGACCAGCGGAACATGGCCCAGTTTTACTCGTCCGCGGCCGGGGCCGCCGTCGTGGACGCGGCCGCCCCCGTCAACGGCCGCACGCTCGTCCGCGTCAAGGACCCGTTGGCGGCGTTCGCGGCCATCTTCCAAAAGTTCCACGTCAAGCCGGTCGCCGAGTTCAAGGGCGTCCACCCGTCGGCCGTCATCGACCCGTCGGCCGCGGTCGCCCCGGACGCCAGCGTCGGGCCGTTCGTCACCGTCGGCGAGGGGTGCGTGGTCGGCCCGCGCTGCCGGCTGCACAAGGGCGTGACGCTCGGCGCGCACTGCCACCTCGGCGAGGACGTGGTCCTCGGGCCGAACGTGGTCCTTTACGACGGTTGCCTCCTCGGCAACCGCGTGTCCATTATGGCCAACTCGGTCATCGGCGGCGACGGGTTCGGGTACCGCACCGTCGCCGGCAAGCACGTCAAAGTGCCGCAGATCGGCCACGTCGAGATCGGCGACGACGTGGATGTCGGCGCCTGCACGACCATCGACCGGGCCACCTTCGGCGCCACCCGCATCGGGGCCGGCACGAAGATCGACAACCTGGTGATGATCGCCCACAACTGCCAGATCGGGCTGCACAACCTGATCGTGGCGCAGGTCGGCTTGGCTGGGTCAGTCACCACCGGCGAGTACGTGGTGATGGCCGGGCAGGCCGGCGTCGTGGACCACTGCCGCATCGGCGACCGCAGCATCCTGGGCGGCCGCTCGGGCGTCCACAAGGACATCCCGCCGGACCAGAAGTGGTTCGGCGCCCCGGCCACCTTGGCCGCCGACCAAATGCGCATCATCCACTCGCTCGACAAACTCCCCGAGATGCGCAAAGACCTCCGGGAAATCAAGAAGCAACTGGGCCTCACCGACTCATGACGCCCGCGCCGGCCCCCATCGGCCTGATCGCGGGCTGGGGCTCCTTGCCCGTGCGGATTGTCCAGAAGGCCCATGCGGCGGGCGTCCCGGTCATTTGCATGGGCGTCTACGGCATGGCCGACCGGGCGGCCCTGGAGCCATACTGCCGGCGGTTCCACTGGGTCCGCCTCGGCCAACTGGGCAAGCCGATCCGGTGCATGAGACGGGCGGGCGTCCGCCAGTGGACGATGGCCGGGAAGATTCACAAGGTCGAACTATTCAAGAAATTCCGCCTGTTGACGCTTTTGCCAGACCTCCGCATGCTCCGGTTTTGGTTCCGGCGGCGGGCGAACAACTCGGACGACAACCTTACGCTCGGGATCATCGCCGAGTACGCCCGCGAGGGGCTGGAGTGTATTTCCCAATTGGACGCTTGCCCGGAGTTGCTCGTGAAGCCGGGATGCCTTACCAAACGCCGGCCCACCGCCCGCGAGGCCGCGGACATGGACTACGGCTGGGAACTCGCCAAGGAGATGGGCCGGCTGGACGTCGGCCAAAGCGTGTCGGTCCGGGACCGCGCAATTTTGGCCGTCGAGGCGATCGAGGGGACGGACGCGGCCATCCAACGGGCCGGCGATTTGTGCCGCCGCGGCGGGTTCGTGGTGGTGAAGGTCGCCAAGCCGCAGCAAGACATGCGCTTCGACGTGCCGACCGTCGGCCCGGCCACCATCCGCGCCATCAAGGCCGCGGGCGGCAGCGCGCTGGCCATCGAGGCCGAGAAGACGATTCTGCTCGACGACGAGGAAACGATCCGCCTGGCCGACGAGGCGGGGATTACGGTCGTGGCCCGGTGAGGCGAACTGGGCCGGCCGCGAAAGGCAACCTAACCCCCCGTCCCCCTTCCTTCTTAGGGAAGGGGGACGGGGGGTTAGGTTGCCGGGCGAACGACTGCCACCGTTGGCTGTCCGCATCTCCCTCACCCGATCCACTTCGCGTCCGTCGTCGAGTGGCTGACCAATTCTTTCGGCTCGAACCACAAAGCGATTTCCGTGGCCGCGTTCTCCGGGCTGTCGCTGCCGTGGATCAGGTTGTTCTGCACGCTGAGGGAAAAGTCCCCGCGGATCGTGCCGGGGGGGGACTTGGCGCCGTCCGTCGCCCCCATCATGCTGCGGCAGACGGCGACGGCCTCGCGGCCTTCCCACACCATCGCCACCGTCGGCCCGCTCGTCAGGAATTGCAGCAGGGACTCGTAGAACGGCTTGCCCTTGTGGACCGCGTAGTGGTTCTCGGCCAGCGCCCGGGCGGCCGTCAGGAACTTCAGGCCGGCGAGGCGGAGGCCCTTCTTCTCGAAGCGGGCGGTGATCTCGCCCACGAGTCGGCGCTGCACGGCGTCCGGCTTCAACAAAATCAGTGTCTGTTGCATGGCATCTCTCTCGGTGATTTTCGCCTTTCCGTTCATGGTCGGACTTCGCGGGCGCGTTGTCCGCCGCGGAAGATGCGAACTCCCGGGAAACCTTGGCGGTTGTGCCGGCCGGCGGTCCTTTCCCCGGCGTAAGGGTTCTACTCAAAAGGTGGGCGCCCGCGGGGCGGCCGGCCGATGATACGGGTGGTCGAACGCCCTTGGGGAGAGTGTGCCATGCGTGGGGGAAAATGGTCGGTCGTCGCCGTGGGGCTGTTGCTGCTGCTCGCCGGCCTCGGCCGGGCCGAGTCGGTAATGCTCAAGGAAACGCCCAAAGAGGGGGAGTGCCACCGCCTCGTCATCAAGACGACGCTGACCGGCAGCCTGAAAGTGGCCCGCGACACCCAGACCGTGCCACTGCCGGTGAAGGCGACCAACGACCACACGTTCAGCGAGCGCGTGCTGGCCATCGACAAGGGGCTGGTGAAGAAAGTCGCCCGCTACTACGACACCGCCCAATCGTCGGCCCAAGTGGACACGGACAAGGTCGAGCGTACGATCCGCGAAGATCGCCGCCGCGTGGTCGCCCAGCGCACCGGCGACGGCCTGCTGACCTACGCCCCGGCCGGCCCGTTCACGCGGGCTGAGGCCGAGGTGGTGTCCGAACACTTCGACACACTGCACCTGACTGGCTTGCTGGCCGACAAGGAAATCGATGTCGGCGCCAAGTGGAAGATCCCCAACGGCGTCGCCCAGAGCGTGTGCCTGTTCGACGGGTTAATCTCGCAAGACCTAGAGGGCACGCTGGAGTCCGTCAAGGACGGCGTCGCCACCGTCCGGCTTGCCGGCACGGCCAAGGGAATTGAGAACGGCTCGCTGGCGACCCTGACGGTGGACGCCACCCTCTCGTTCGACACGAAGACGAGCCAGATCACCGGCGTGGCGTGGAAGCAGAAAGACCTGCGAGACCAAGGCCCGGTCTCCCCGGCCGCGGAAGTGGAGTCGCAGACGACGCTGACCCGCGCGGCCATGACGGAGCCGAAGGAACTGTCCGGCGCGGCCTTGATCGGCGTCCCCACCGAAGACGACCCGCCCGGCGTGGTGAAGCAACTGACCCACGCCGACCCGAAGGGCCGCTACAAGTTCGCCTACGCCCGCGACTGGCACGTCGTCGGCCAGACCGAACACCATCTGGTGATGCGCTTGCTGGACCGCGGCGACTTCGTGGCCCAGATGACGATGACCATGTGGAAGCCCGCCGGGGCCGGCAAGCACCTCAGCCCGGACGAGTTCCAGAAGATCGTCTCGGCCTCTCCGGGCTGGGCGATGGAACAAGTGGTGGACCACGGCGAAGTCGCCGGCGACGCCGACCGCTGGGCCTACCGCATCACCGCCCGCGGCGAGTTGGATAGCGCCAAAGTCGTGCAGAACTTCTACCTGATCGCCAACGCGGCCGGCGACCAGATGATCGTCACGTTCACCATGAAGCCGGCCAACCTGGCCCGGCTGGCGACGAAGGACTTGGCCATCGTGAACGCCGTGGAGTTGAAAAAATAAAACCGTTTGGCCGCCAAGACGCCAAGGCCGCCAAGAAGACAAAACTTGATTTTTGTCTTCTTGG
>JAYTTY010000331.1:0-23593 GCA_043744795.1 Zavarzinella sp.
TTTTCGCGCCGCCAAACGCGCCGATGGCGACACGGCGTTACTTCCCAGCGCCCTCGTAACGGTACGTGACCATCGACCGGACGGGGAGGGTGTCGGCGAAACTGCCGGCGGTCCCCTTGAGCGCTTCCAAGGCCTTCGCGTCTTCCGTGGCGCTGGTGCGGCCCGGCGGCCCGCGCGATACCTTATCCAACACCCGCCGCCGCGCCCTTCCCGCTGACGAGCCAAAGGACAATCCGATGAGCCACACCCCCTTTGCCTTCTTGCTCGGGCTAACCCTCTCCACGTCGGCGGTTGCTCAAGAGGTAACCGACTTGAGCAAGCTCGCCCCCGACGTGTTGACCAAGGAACAACGAAGCGATGCCCGCGGCATGATCGAGCGGGACATCCAACGGCGCTCGGCGAAGTTCAACGCCCGCACCCGCGAGGAGTGGGACAAGGTCACGACGAAGGAGCAATGGGAGAAATTCCGCGACGACCGGATCGGGAAGTTGCGTCTATCCCTTGGCGAATGGCCTCAGCCGGGGAAGCTCAACGCGCGGGTGACCGGCACGGTCACGGGGGACGGCTTCACCGTCGAGAACGTGGCGTACGAAAGCCGGCCGGGGTTGTGGGTGGCGGGCAATCTGTACGTGCCGGCGAAGCCGGGCAAGACGATGCCGGGGATTCTGATCGCCCACGCCCACCACGGCGGCAAGAAGGACTCGGAACTCCAGGACATGGGGATGACGTGGGCGCGGGCCGGCTGCGTGGTACTGGTCAGCGACCAAGTCGGCTACGGCGAGCGGCGGTCGCACCCATTTAGTCGAAGTGAGGATTACCCGAAGCCCTACAAGATGGGGCGGCAGGATTATTTCTTCCGGTACGACACGGGGGTTCAACTGCAACTGCTCGGCGACAGCCTGATGCAGTGGATGGCGTGGGACCTCATGCGCGGCGTCGATCTGTTGCTGTCGCGCGACGGCATCGACCCCAAGCGAATCATTCTCCTGGGGGCCGTGGCCGGCGGCGGCGACCCGGCGGGCGTGGCGGCGGCGCTGGACCCGCGGATTACTTGCTGCGTGCCGTTCAACTTCGGCGGGCCGCAGCCGGAGACCAAGTTCCCGCTGCCCGACGACGCGGAGACGAGTTTTAACTACCTCCCCTCCTCTTATTGGGACTCGACGCGCGGTCTGCGGTTGGCGGCGCGCGACGACTTCCCGCACTGGGTCGTCACGGCCAGCACGGCGCCGCGATACCTGATTCACGGCCACGAGTTCTCGTGGGACAAGGACCGCGACCCTGTCTGGAAGCGCTACCAGAAAGTGTGGGGCAGCTTCTACCAGGCCGCCGACCACGTCAGCGCCGCCCACGGCAAGGGGACGCTGAAACTCAGCCCGCCGGCGGCGTCCCACTGCAACAACATCGGCGAATTTCACCGCCGCATGATCCACCCACTGTTCGACCAATGGTTCGGCATCAAAGCGACCGAGCATAGCGCCCCCCGCAAAGCCGAGGAACTGATCTGCTTGACGGATTCGGCCCGCAAAGAACTTCAGCCGAAAAGCCTGACTGACGTGATGGGCGATATGGGCACGGCCCGCGTCGAGGCGGCCCGCGAGAGGCTGGCCGGGAAGACACCGGAGCAACGGCGTCAAATGTTGCGTGACGATTGGGGCAAGCTATTGGGGCCGATCACGCCGGCGAAACCGGCCGTCGTCAAGGCGACAGCGACGGACGCCGAGGCCGTGCGCGGGGGGAAGGTTGAGCGGGTCGTCTTGGAAGTCGAGCCGGGGGTAACGGTGCCCGTTGTCTTGCTCGTGCCGGCGAAACTCACGAAGGGCGCTCCCGTCGTGGTCGGCGTGGCGCAGGCCGGGAAGGCCGGCTTCTTGAAGGAGCGGGCCGAGGAGATTCACAAGCTGCTTCAAGCGGGTGTGATCGTCGCGTTGCCCGATCTGCGCGGGACGGGAGAAACCAGCCCGGGGACCAGTCGCGGCAAAGACAGTTCCGCCACCGACCTCTCGGTGAACGTGCAACTCTTCGGCGAAACACTGCTCGGCGAACGGCTCCGCGATTTGCGGTCCGTGCTCGGCTATCTGCGGACGCGCCCGGACGTAGACGGCAAACGGGTCGCCCTCTGGGGGGACTCGTTCGCCCCGGCGAACACGGCCGAGGCCAATTTCTGCGTGCCGCACGGCGTGGACGGCTGGCCGACGCATGCCGAACCGCTGGGCGGGTTGCTCGCCCTGTTCGGCTCACTCTACGAAGATGACATCCGGGCCGTGTTCGCCTCGGGCGGCCTGACGAGTTATCAGTCGGCGCTCACTCACTTCGCCGTGCTGGTCCCGCACGACGCCACGGTGCCGGGCGCGTTGACGGCCGGCGACCTGTGCGACTTGGCCGGGGCGCTGGCTCCCCGCTCATTGCACTTGGAAAACGTCGTCGATCAATTGAATCGGGTCACGCCTGCCGACGAGTTGAAGAAGGCTTACGCCCCGGCCGTCCGGAGTTATTCGGGGACGCCGAAAGCCCTCACGTTCGCGGACAAACGAACGTCGGCCGCGGAGTGGCTGTTAGAACATCTCAAGTGAGTTCGTTCAACCTGAAGCCGGGCGTGAGCATCGTCGCTTTTCGCTCCGCGAAAAGTCTGGCCTTCCCCCCGCGGGCGACCGGCGTCCCGGGCGGGGAGCCGAACTTTTCGCGGAGCGAAAAGAGACGATGCTTCGCCATGATTATTCCACTTTTTCCAGCCCCGGCAGCGTCCCGGTGCTGGAGCCGAACTTGTCGGCGGTGATGCCCATGCGCTGCAACATGCTCACGTAGAGGTTGCTCAACGGCGGGCCGGTCTTGGGGTCGAAGGCCAGGTGTTGGCCGTGCTTGAAGCCGCCGCCGGCCAGGAGGATGGGCAGATTCTTGCAGGAGTGATTGCTGGCGTTGCCCAGGTTGCTGCTGAAGAACACCGTCGTCCGGTCGAGTAGCGTGGCGCCGTCTTCCTTGGTCTGTTTCAACTTGGCCAAGAGGTCGCGCAGGACTTTCAGCTTCTCCACTTCCAGCGTCCGCAGTTGGGCGAGCTTGACGGGGTCTTGGCCGTGGTGGGACAAGTCGTGGTGGGCCATCGTCACGCCCGGAATCGGCGGCACCGTGCTGGCCCCCCCGAGCATGATCGTAATCAGCCGCGTCGAGTCCGTTTGCAGGGCGAGGTGCGACAGGTCGAACAGTAGGCGCGTCCGGCCGATCAGGTCGCCGGAATTCGGAATGTCTTGGGGTTGCTTGGCGTCCACCTTCGGCTTCGGCTTCTTCGCCCACTCCTCGGTCTTCGCGAGCCGCTGTTCCAGTTCGCGGACGCTGGTGAAATACTCGTCGAGCTTTTCCCGGTCCCCGCCGCCGAGGCCGGACTCCAGCTTCTTCGCCTGGTCCCCGACGGAGTCGAGAATGCTGCGGCCGTCCCGCAGGCGGCGGGCCTGGGCCGCCACCTCGTCCGGCCGGCCTTCGATGAACAATTTGGCGAACAGCCGCGACGGGGAGAAGTCCGAGGGGACCAGCGCGCCGCTGCGCGTCCACGACAGGCTGAACCCCTCGCCGGAGAGGGCCAGCGTCGGGAAGCGGGTTTCCGTGCCGATCTTCTCGGCCGCGAACTGGTCGAGCGAAATCGTGTTTCGGAAGCCGCTGCGGAGTTCGGGGTGCGGGGCGGCGGTCAGGAAGCTGAAAATCGAGTCGTGCGAGTTTTCGATGTCCGGGTGCGACAGGCCGGAAATCACCGTCATGTCGTCGCGGAACTCTTTCAGGACTTCCACATAAGGCGTGGCGACGTAATCCTTGCCGGCCTTCTCCGGGAAGAAGTTCGCCGGGTGCAGGCCGAGCGGGGTGCAGATGCAAACCATTCGCCGCGGGACGACGGGAGCGGCGCCGAAGGCCCGGCCGGGGGCCAAGGCGTCGAGCCACGGCAACGCCAGCGACACGCCGACGGCCCGGAGGAAGGTACGGCGGGGGAGATTCATGGGAACCTTTCAGTGAGGGCCGGGCCGCTACTTCGTCTGGAACGCCTTGCTCTGGACAATCTCGTGAACGAGCGCCCGCAGGCCGTCGTTCTTCGCGTGGACATTCTTGACGATCGTTTCTATCTCGGGCTTGTCCCCCGCGACGGGGGAAGCGCCGGTGGCGTACGTCAGCAACTGGTTGGTCAGGGCGCGGGCCAGTTGGTCCTTGTCTTTCAGCAGCAGTTGCTTGAGGTCGTCGATGTCGCGGAATTTTCGACCGTCCGGCAACTCGTCGGCGGGGTCGATTTTCTTCCCTTCGGCATACGGCATGCGCCGGCCCGCCAGCGTCACCGGCTTGCCGTTGCCGACGCTGCGGTAGTGGTCCCGCCAGCCGCCGATCACGTCGAAACTTTCCAGCGCGAACCCCGGCGGGTCGATCTTGGTGTGACAACTGGCGCAGGTGGCGATTTGCCGGTGCTTCGCCAATTGCTCGCGGATCGTGGTCGCCCCGCGGATGTCCGGCTCGACCGCCGCGATTCCGGCGGGCGGCGGCGCCGGCGGCGTGCCCAGAATGCGGTCCAAAACCCACGCGCCGCGGACCACCGGCGAAGTGCTGGTCCCGTTGGCCGTCACCTTGAGCACGCTCCCCATCGTCATCACACCGCCGCGGTGGCTGCCGGCGGGCAACGTCACCTTGCGCATGTGCGGCCCCTCGACGGCGGGGATGCCGTAGTGCTTCGCCAGCCGTTCGTTGAGGAACGTGAAGTCGGCGGCCACCAAATTGGTCAGGCTCAGATCGTTGGTGAGGAGTTCGTTGAAGAACAGGTGCGTCTCCGAGATCATCGAGGTCTTCAACATCTCGTCGAATTCCGGGTAGAGCCGCGTGTCGGGCGAGGTGAAGTCGATGTCCCGCAGGCCGAGCCACTGGCCGAGGAAGTTCTCGGTGAAAGATGCCGCCTTCGCGTGCTTGAGCATCCGCTCGACTTGCCCGCGCAAGACATCGGGTTGGCTCAACTTTTTCTGCTCGGCGAGCGTGAGCAACTCCGCGTCGGGCATCGTGCTCCACAGGAAGTACGACAGCCGATTGGCCACCGCGAAGTCGGTGAGTTTGCCCGGCTTCTCTTGGAGGAACAGAAAGTCCGGCGACACCAGCACGGCCTTCAGGCCGACCCGCACCGCCTGCTCGAACGAGTATTTCTCGGCCAGCTTCTTGTTCACCAGATTGACGAACGGCTTCACGTCGTCGTCCGTCACCGCCCGGCGGTACGCCCGCCGCACGAAGTCTCGCATGATGCGGGCTACGTCGGCCTCGGGGTTCTTCGACGTGACTTCGACGCGGTTGCTGGAGTTATAAACCGGCGCTTTGCCCTGCGGCAGGTCGCCGAAGATGCGGCGGTGGCTCTCGGGCGGCCACGTGTCGTGCAGCGGCCCCTCGACGTCCACCCACTGCACGGCCAGCCCGGCCCCGTCGTACTTCTCGGCCCCAAGTTTCACGACCGTCTGGGCGTTCGCCAGCCCGTGGGGCGAAATGCGGATGTGATTCCGCGCCTCGAAGTGATCGACGAACTCGATGACCTTCGGCTTGTCGGCCGGCACGTCAAAATACCCGACCAAGTGATTCTTCGTCCCCATCAGCATCGGGCCGGCGTCCACGCGGAACGTGACCGGCTTCTCATGGCTCTGGTGGCCGAAGGCCGAGATGCGAATACGGTACTTGCCCCGGTCCGGCGGGTAAAACTGCCCGACCGTGATCGCGTTCCACCCCGACGAGCTGTACATCACCAGCGCGTCGGGCCGGTCGAGGTAGACGCTCTCGGTGGTAATCTTCACGATCCGCTCCTCCTTGAGGAAGTACCGCTTCTTCACCAGCGGCGGCTGCGGCAAATTGGCGATGGCGATGCCCAGGGCCGTGTCGGCCGCCTCCAAGTAGCGGTCCATCAGGAACGACGACGTGTGCAGGGCTTCGCCGTTGTTGTCGAACCCGTTGGCCGACGTGTCCGGCGGCAGCATTTCCCTCAGGTCGATGTCCACGCCCAGCAGGTCGCGGACGGTGTTCTCGTACTCGACCCGGTTCAGCCGGCGAAGCGCCACCCGCCCGGAATTCTTGGCGGGCATCGCTGCGAGACCTGCCGTGATCCAGTCGGTGACGGCACGCATGTCCTTGGCCGCCGGCCGCGGCTCGGCCTTCGGCGGCATCTCGCCCGCCGTCACGCGCTTCAGCACGCCCAGCCACCGTTCGCGGTTGGCGTCGTCGGCGAAGTCCGGGGAGAGTTTGTCCACACGGAGCTTCCCCTTGGGGTCTTTCGCGTCGGACGAATGACAACTCGAACAGCGGGCAACCAACAGCGGCCGGACCTTGGCTTCAAAGGGCGAGGAAGGGGATGGTGACGGTTGTTCGGCTCGGATTGCTGTGGTGGAAAGAGCGAACACACTGACGAGCAGCGCCCGAGTCGGCCATTCATTGAATGCAAAGCGGTTCACGGAGCATCCGGAGAATCGGGGAAAGGCGGGAGGGCGGGTTAATTCACTGAATGTACTTCATCGGGCGAATCGTCACAACGGATTACTCAACCCGTCACGCCAGAATCTTCGTCACCACGTTCCCCGCCACGTCCGTCAGCCGGAAGTCTCTGCCCGCGTGGCGGTAGGTCAGCTTCTCGTGGTTCATCCCGAGGAGGTGAAGAATCGTCGCGTGGAAGTCGTGGATGTGGACCTTGTCGGTGGCGGCGTACCAGCCGTAGTCGTCCGTCGCGCCGTGGCGGAAGCCGGGTTTGACGCCGCCGCCGGCCATCCAAATTGTGAAGCCTTCGGGGTTGTGGTCGCGGCCGTCGTTGCCGCCGCCCTGCACGGTCGGGGTGCGGCCGAATTCGCCGGCCCAGATGACCAGCGTGTCGGTCAGCAGGCCGCGCTGCTTCAAGTCTTTCAGCAGGCCGGCGATGGGCTTGTCCACCTCGCGGGCGTTCTTCGCGTGCCCCTTTTTCAGGTCGCCGTGCTGGTCCCACTGCACCATCGAGTCGCTGTGCGTCACCTGCACGAAGCGGACGCCGCGCTCGGCGAAGCGGCGGGCCAGGAGGCACTGCCGGCCAAAGTTCTCGGTCGCCGGCTCGTCGAGGCCGTACAGGCTCTTGACGGCGGCCGTCTCCTTGGAGAAGTCTTCGACTTCGGGGACCGACCGCTGCATGCGGAAGGCGAGTTCGAAGGAGTCGATGCGGCCCTCCAAGGCCATGTCGGGGCCGGTGCGGGCGAGGTGGTCGCGGTTCATCTCGGCCAGCAAGTCGAGTTGCTTCCGTTGCGCGCCGGCCGAAAGGCCGGCGTTTTGGATGTACCGGATTTTTGCCTTGTCGGCGGGGACGCTGGCGTTGCCGATGGGCACGCCTTGGAAGGCGGCGGGCAGGAACGCCGCGCCCCAGTTGTTCACGCCGCCGTGGGCCAGCGTCGGGCAGATGGTGATGAACGCGGGCAAGTCCCGGTTCTCGGTCCCCAGACCGTAAGAGACCCACGACCCCATGCTGGGGCGGACGAGGCTTTCGTTGCCGGTGTGCAGTTTCAGCAGCGCCCCGCCGTGGGCCGGGTTGGTGCCGTGCATTGAATGAATGAAGCAAAGGTCGTCCACGCACCCGGCGACGTGCGGGAACAACTCGCTGACCTCGATGCCGCTCTGGCCGTACTTTTTGAACGTCCACGGCGACCGCAGCAGCGTCCCCGTCTCGGCGAACTGGACGCGCGGCTTATTGCCCGGGAACGGCTTGCCGTGGTCCCGGGTCAGCAACGGCTTCGGGTCGAACGTATCGACTTGCGACGGCCCCCCCGTCATGAACAGGAAGATGACCCGTTTGGCCCGCGCCGGGAAGTGCGGTGCCTTCGGGGCGAGCGGATCGACCGACGCGGCTGCCGTCTCGGCCAGCAGGGACGTGAGGGCCAGCGAGCCGAAGCCGAGGGCGGACTGCTTTAAGATTTGGCGGCGGGAGACGATCATGGCCTTCTCACAGGTAAGTTCCATTTTCAGCGCCGCGATGCGGCCTTCGTTGGAGTCCCGGCTTCAGCCGGTCTGGGGCGAACGGCCAAAACCAGGCGCGGCGGCCGGTTTCGGCCTTCGTTGGAGTCCCGGCTTCAGCCGGTCTTCGGGACTCCCCGCCAAGAAGGGCCTGTCTCGCCGTGGGTGACGATCCCGCGAAGACCGGCTGAAGCCGGGACTCCAACGAAGACAGGTCGCTGACATTTCGCTTGGGCCATTCGCCCAAAACCGCGTGAAGGCGGGACTCCAACGCGGCCGCCTGACGGCGGCATAAGCCGCAGTCGCAGCGCCTTCTTAATTCACGTACACGAACTCGTTCGCCGCCAACAGCACATGCCCGAAGAGCGCCCACGCCCGTGCCCGCCGCTTGACCGCATCCGGCTCACTGGCGGTCAACTCACTCTCGAATCCCGTGACGGCGGTTTTCGCTCGGTCGAGTTCGCGGTCGGTCGGGGGGCGGCCGTAGGCGGTCTCGTAGAGTCGTCGCACACGACCGGCGTCGTCGAGAGACTTGTCTTCCAATAAGCGGGCGGTGAGCTTCGTCGCCGACTCGACCATTAGCGGGCCGTTCATCATGAACAGGGCCTGCGTCGCCACCGTGGTCGTTGCCCGGTCGCCGTTGATGACCGTCGCATCCGTGCCGTCGAACAGTTGGAACACGTCGTAGATATTGTTGCGGATCACCGGCAAGTAGATCGATCGCCGGCGGCTGTCGTAGGTGGTCTTGTCCGTCGAGGTGTGGTCGAACAGGTAGTCGCGGTTCTTGACGTGTTGCAGCGCCGGCCCGCCCACCGACTTGTCGAGATTGCCGCTGACGGCCATAAGCGAATCGCGGATCGCCTCGGCCTCCAACCGGCGGACAGGCGCCCGCCAGTGCAAACGGTTGTCCGGGTCGGCTTCCGCGGCCTTCGCGTCGAAAGCGCTGCCCATCTGATACGTCGATGACAGCATGATTTGCCGGTGCAGGGCCTTGACCGACCACCCGCCTTCCACGAACCGCAGGGCGAGCCAATCGAGCAACTCCGGGTGGCTCGGCTTGTCGCCGATCAGGCCGAAGTTGTCCACGGACTTCACCAACCCCTGGCCGAAGTGCCACCGCCAGACGCGGTTGACCGCCACGCGGGCCGTCAGCGGGTGGTCTTTCTTCACCAGCCATTTTGCCAAAGCGAGCCGGCCGCTCTCGCCGGTCGGGATCGGCGATTGGGCCTCCCCCGCCAAGACGACGGGGAATTGCCGGGGGACCACTTTGCCGGGCGTCAGGTGGTCGCCGCGCAGAAGGACTTTCGTGTTCGCCACGGTTCCTTCGGTCACGCCGAGGGCGGTCGGGAGTTCCGGCGCCGCCTTTTCGAGCGCGGCCAATTCGTCTTTGCGCTTCTTCAACTCGTCCGCGGGTTTGGCGGCCTTGACGGCTTCTTTCAACGCCGCGACGGCCTTGTCGTGGTCGGTCTTCTTGACGACCTCCGCGGGCGTGGCCAGCGAGTTCTCGTGCCAGCGGGCGAGCTTGATGAAATTCTCCATCGACTTGGTGCTCTGGAAAATGCCGGCCAGCCCGTAGTAGTCGTCAATCGTGACCGGGTCGAACTTGTGCGTGTGGCAGCGGGCGCAGCCGAGCGTCAGCCCCAGGAAGGCCCGGCCGACCGTGTCCACCTGCTCGTCCACGATGTCCATTTCCATCTTCTTGGCGTCCACCTCCGCCAGCACCTTCGGCCCGAGGTTGAGAAACCCCGTGGCGATCAGCCGTTCGTGCCGCGTGGGCGTGTCCGGGGCGGGGAGCAAGTCCCCGGCGAGTTGCTCTTGCAGGAACTGGTCGAACGGCTTGTCCGTGTTGAAGGCGGCGACGACGTAATCGCGGTAGCGCCAGGCGGTGCCGAAGGCGACGTTCTCGTCCAACCCGTTGGAGTCGGCGTAGCGGGCCACGTCCAACCAGTGCCGGCCCCAGCGCTCGCCGTAGGCCGGCGAGGCGAGCAGGCGACTGACGAGGGCCTCGTAAGCCGCCGTCGGGTTCTCGGCCGACGCCTTGAGAAACGCCGCCACGTCTTCGGGCGTCGGCGGCAACCCGGTGAGGTCAAACGTCGCCCGGCGAATCAGCGTTCGCCGGTCCGCGGGCGCGGCGGGCGCCAGATTTTTCGCTTCGAGCTTGGCGAGGATGAATGTATCCAGCGGGGACTTGGCCCAAGCGTTGTCCTTGGTCGCGGGCACGGCCGAATTCACGGGCGGTTGGAACGCCCAGTGCTTCCCGCCCGACGCGGCTTCCGTCTTCGGCGGGTACGGCGCGCCCATCTTTGCCCACAGCTTCAGGTCCGCAATCTGCCGCTCGGTGAGTCGTTGCTTCGGCGGCATCCGCTTGCCGTCGTCCGGGTGCTGCACCAGCCGCAGCAGCAGACTCTGCTCGGCCGTCGCCGCATTGATAAGCATCTCCCCGGAGCTGCCGCCGCGCCGAAACGCCTCCGCCGAATCCAAACGCAAGTCCGACTTCTGCTTCGCAGGCCCGTGACACGCGAAACAATGCTCCGCCAACAACGGCCGGATGCGCGTCTCGAAGAAGCGTGCGCCCTCCGGCTTCAACAGCGGTTCGGCGGCCGCGGCCGTCCCGCAGATTAGCGACAAGATGGCAACGTACTTCATTCGCGGACTCGACGGGTTGGGGCGGGCGCGGGGGGTGAGGATGAAATTATCCGCGATTCGGCAGGCGGATGCCAGTTCGAGTTGATGTTTTTTCCAACCGCCTCACGGTATTTGTTGCGGCGGGTTGTTCGGGCGCACGACGCGGATGAGTTGCCCGGCCGGGACGGCGACGGCGGCAAGGGCGTCATGAATGCGAACCGCGAGGGCGGGCCGGTCGGTCACGTCGTCCATGTAGGTGACGGTTGAGCCGGGCCGGGTCGGCGCGGTATGTGGCCCACGCGGCGCTCAGTTCGGCCGCGGAGAGGGGCGGGTCGAATGCTTCGCGAATCTGGTCGTCCGGCAGGCCGAGGAGGCGGCCGGAGACGAGCACCCAGGCGGGCGGCGGCGTCCCCGGCGGGACGTTCGCGGCGGTGTCGTTGAACCAAATCGCCTGTTCGATCTCGACCGGGTGATCGCGGTAGTAGTCCCAGGAGGCGTCCAAGTCCGCCGGGGACAAGTCCGAGTAGTCCTCCAATTGGCCAGCGTCGGTTCTCCCCATCCGGCGCGACAGGACCAACAGCCACACGGGAATGCGGGTGGTGCGGACGCGGGCGTCCCCGCCGCACACGTCGGGCGTCTTTTGGATGGCAGCGGCGGCGAGTGCGGTCATCGTTTCCCCTCCGGTTCCTGTTCAGTGTAGCAGCCGGGCCGTCGCTTCCTCCTTGCATCCCGCCGCCCCGCGCGGCACAATCGTCGGCATGACGATTCCCGATCCCTTTCGAGACGCACCGATGCCGAGACTGTTGTTCGCGGCGGTGATCGCCTTCTGTTCCGTTCATGCCGCCATCGCCGCCGAGCCGCCGCCGGTCGATTTCGGGACGGTCACCGAGAAGCAAGTGATGATTCCGATGCGGGACGGGAAAAAGCTCTCGGCGTACCTGTACTTCCCCGAGGGCAAGGGGCCGTGGCCGGTGATTTACGAGCAGCGGTACGCGGACCTCCGGGGCGTGGAGACGCGCAAGTCGTTCGCCAAGCTGGCCGTGCCGGGGTATGTGGTGTGTGTGGAGAACTTCCGCGGGGCGTACCAGTCCGAGGGCACGTGGGTCGGCTACCGGGCCTTGGGCTGGGGCGACCTCAAAGACGGCTACGACACCGTCGAGTGGCTGGCGAAGCAGGAGTGGTCCACGGGCAAGGTCGGCACGCTGGGGAGTTCGCAGGCGGGCTTCGCCCAGAACTTCCTGGCCGTCACGCGGCCGCCGCACCTTGTTTGCCAGTACATGATCGACACCGGCCTGAGCCTGTACCACGAGGGCTACCGCATCGGCGGGGCGACGCGGCCGATCCGCTTCAAGGGGATGGACGCCGTCTGCCGTGACCCGAAGGACAACCAGCGCCTGATGCAAGAGTGGTTCGCCCACCCGACCTACGACGACTACTGGGCCGCCGAGGACTGCACCAAGCACTTCGGCAAGATGAACGTCCCGTGCTTCACCGTCGGCAGTTGGTTCGACTTCATGTGCGTCGGCTCCGTGGACAGCTACGTCGGCCGGCAGCACAAAGGCGGGCCGGCGTCGCGCGGCAAGCAACAGCTGCTGATCGGCCCGTGGCTGCACGGCCGCGTCAAGGACACGAACAAGACCAACGAGATGACTTTCCCCGAGAACGCCAAGTTCGACCTCGACGCCCACGCCATCAAGTGGTTCGACCATTACCTCAAGGGCATCGACAATGGCGTCGAGCGCGAGCCGACCGTGCGCTACTATGCGATGGGGGCCGTCGGCGAAAAGGACACCCCTGGCAACGAGTGGCGCACCGCGAAAGACTGGCCCATTCCCGCGACGGCGACCCCGTTCTACCTGCACCCGGAAGGCAAACTGAACACGGCCGCCCCGACGGAGGAAACCGCCTCCACGACGTTCCTCGCCGACCCGCTGAACCCGGCCAAAATTCCCGGCCCGCCGTTCCCTGGCGCCAAGGACGCCCGCGACTTCGAGAAGCAGGCCGAGGTGCGGACCTTCACGACGGATGTGTTGGCCGCCCCGGTCGAGTGGACGGGCAACGTGAAAGCCGAGTTTTGGGTCTCCTCGACGGCCAAGGACACCGACTTCATAGTCCGCGTGTGCGACGTGTACCCCGACGGCCGCTCCATGCTCATCGCCGATTACATCCGCCGGGCCAGATACCGGGACGGCTACGAAAAGGAAGTCATGATGGAGGCCGGCAAGATTTACAAAGTGGCCTTCGACGTCGGCTGGATGAGTCAGGTCTTCAACAAGGGCCACCGCATCCGCGTCACCGTCGCCAGCACGGGCGCCCCGTTCTACGAGACCAACCCCAACACCGGGGAGCCGTTGACCATTGAACCGCCGGCGAACACGGTTGTAGCGAAGAACACGGTGTACTTCGACAAGAAGAACGCCTCCCGGGTGATCGCCCCGGTGGTCATTGCGAAATGAATCGACTGATGGTCAAGGACGTAATGGCATGATTTATACGGCCGATTGCGTAAATCTCGCCCAATTGTGAAGGTCTGCCAAATTGTCTGCCATTGCGCGCGACCCATTTGCCGAATTCCTGGCGAAGCGACGGGTTCGGGATAGCGGTCGGCTGACGACGGGACTATCCGGTTGTGGTGGCCTTTCTTGGCGAGCCATGAGTGAGCGATTGGAGTCCGCACGCCCACGGCGGTCACGGGCGCGCCGGCGACCGCGTGCGGTTATGGACTCCAATTGCTCACCCTCATGGCTCGCCAAAACCAGCGTGGACAGCGGTTATGGTGTCTCATCGCCTAACAGGAAATGGCACTGCGCCGCCAACTCTTCGCCATCGGCGGCACGAAACGGCCTCATTGTTCCAGAAAACTAACAATAATCCTTTCAATTGCTGCTCTGACGCAATTCCAGTCGAACTTGAAGTTTGCCGCTTGCAACCCTGGTCTGGTTGTGGGACGATCTCAAAATTACTTCCAATCGATTTGAAAAGCCCAAGGATTTCACCAATGGCATGGCTCAAGACGATTCATGATTTCAGTAAAAAGCACAAGCGGATGGCCGGCTTTGTCGCCAAACAGGTCGTGTCGTTGGCCTTTCCGGGTGGTGTCGTGATTGGCGATTTGATTGAACGCTTGCTTGCTGTAACGGGACTGACAGAAGCGGATGCGTTGGAGATAGCCAACAAAGACGAGTTGGAGCGAATCGAGGCCATGCTGAAAGTATGCCTTGGGCCACTCCATGATCTCTGCAAAGATGTCGCCCTCAAAGGGGTGCCTGATGACGTAAAGCACCTCATCAATGTACAACGCGCTACCAGCAAGGCCGTTCGGGAAGGGTTCGACCATCTCGCAAGAATTTTTCCAAGATTCGTTGGTTTGGAAGAAAGAAATCGTCAGATTCTTGCTGAGGTTGGTTACACAAAGGACCGTGTGGAAACACTTATTAAATTGATTCAGAGAAATTTTTTCAAATCCGAATTTGAACACGATAAGAATTCCACAGGGCATACCCCTGAAGAGCATGCTCAAAATCTTGACGCGCTGAATTACTTTGAACTTGAGATGCGGTCAGGCAATGTGGTTGATGTCGGGCCACGGTTGAAGGCGATGGCGAAGGAACAGCCCACTTCTGTCAGTCTGCAAATCTTGGCAGCTACCGCTTCAGTGCTTTCCAATGATGTCAAGAGTGCTGAAGAGACATTGAGGCACGTTGCAGAACTTCACCCCGAGGAACCTTCTCTTGGCGTGTTGAGCCGTAGCGTCTACCTCGCGACTGTCCCCGCAAGGAAGCCTCTTTTTGACCGATACCTCTTCGCCGAGTATAGCGGGGGGAATGAAAATCATTTCGCCGAGCCGGGCATACGTTTGTGGCAGGCAGAGCGTGACAGCGCCCCATTTCAAGTGCTACGAGAGAATGGACAGAATTTTAGTCGTGATGCCCTAAGGGAAACTGTACTTGATGTGCTGGATGGTGCCACGCAGCAGAACCACCGGGTGATCTTCGGTTTCGATCACCAGTTTGGGTGGCCCAATCACCTTCGCCAGCGGGCCGGCTTGAATGGTCTGTCATGGCGAGATGCCATAATCGCTCTCGATCATGGAGGCTACGGTGTCAATAGAAACGGCCCAGCCCTCGCCATCCCCGGTCGTCCGAGCCGCGAGGGGCGCCCAGGTTTTTTCTGTGCGCGGTTTAACAACTTCGTCGCCAACGACTCTAGCGAATGGGTATTCTGGAGCCAATTAATAGATCTCGCTGCCAAATGGGGCATACCTGATGAACCTCCGCACATATTGCGCGTCCCTGGTGCGGGTCCGCGATTCTATGACACGGATGATGCCAATCCCGAGCTTCGATTCCGATTGACCGAACAAAGGATGCGAAATCAGGAAGCCGATTTGTTGACGGCGCGTTATCTTCCTTTTCATTCCAATCCGAAGCCGGCAGACGCGGTTGGTGGGCAAGGATATGGGTCCGTCGGTGGGCAGACCATTTGCGGGCTTCACCAAATTGCCTTAATGCTTGAGAGGGAAGACATCGCATGGTGGCCCTTTGATGGCCTCGACATTACCTCGGACGCTTACAAGGGGAAGCACGTCGGCGTAGAGATCTACCCCGGCATTTACCCGGCAGATGGCTGGCCGACAGAAGAATATGTCGCCGGTATCATCGACGGTGGTGGAGTGTGGCCACCAGAAACGAATGCCCAGCGCATGAGCAGGGACAAAGACGGCGACGCTTGGCGGTCATGCCGCTTCGTTCAGCACGCAGACCGCTTGCTCATTCCTGACCGCTTCCCCGGTGTGCCAGACCTTCAAGAACTGATGAACCTCGAGGGACGGCTTCGTCAGGAGTATGACAGGGATCAAATCCAGTTGGAAGGTTGGATTATCGGAGTTTGAGCGACTGAAATCTTGCCGCGATGCAGTTTCGCGGCCAACTTACCGGACTTCAATTCTCGACACCGGATGGGGTCGAAAACTGAATCATATGCGGCCGACCTAGGAACTACTCTGGCGGCGGTGTCACTTGGCCGTCCTTATTCAGGTTGTTCGTTCTCGCCGCTCTGCACTCGCCACGCCGCCGCCTCCTCGCCATCCAACCGCAGCGTCAGACACTTCGCGCTGCCGCCGGCTTTGATGAACTCGGTCAGCGAATGCGGCTTCACGTCGAAGCCCCGTTGACGCAGTGCGGCGGCCAACAGCGGGGCGCCGTCGTTGAGGAGGACGGTCTTGCTTACCACCACGGCGTTGCAACTGAAACTCTCGGCCTCGGCGGCGGTGACTTCGATTAACTCATCGACGCGGAATTTCAGGACGGCCCGGCCGTACTCGTCGAAGGCGCCGGGGTAGTAGATCGCCTGCGTGGGGGAGAGCGGGCAGAAGCAGGTGTCGAGGTGGTAGTAGCGGGAATCGACCAGTTCGAGGGGGAGGACTTCCACGCCGAGTAGCTCGCCGATCCGCTGCAGGCCGCGGGCGTCGGAGCGGAAGCGGTAGCCGGCGAAGAGCGTCTCGCCGAGGAACAGGGCGTCGCCGGCGCCTTCAAAACAGTGGTCGCCGGGGACGGGGACGACTTCCCACCCGTGGTTCTTTGCCCACGCGGTGTAGTACGGCTCCTCGCCTTGCCGGACGCCGTAGCGGAACTTCGAGGGGATGAAGGTTGACCCGTAGACGAGGCCGGCGTTGGCCGTGAACACCAAGTCGGGCAACCCCTTCACCGGCTCAACTAGGGCGATCTCGACGCCGAGGCCGACGAGCGTGTCGTGCAGGGCTTGCCACTGTTTTGCGGAGGCGGCCAAGTCGGCGCCGACGAGGCGGTTCATCCACGGGTTGATCTCGTACTCGATCCCGTAGAAGTCCGGCCGGCACATCAGGATTCGCGGTTGGGTAGTCATGTCGTCACCGGGGGAGCGCCCGTGAGTTCGGCGGCCAGACTGCGCAGGAACGGCTCGACGTCCGTCACCAGGCTGATCGTCTGGAAGGAGCCGCGGTCGCTCAACTTGGTCAGCGTCGAGGGGTTGATGTCCACGCAGACGACTTTCACCCACGCGGGCAGCAAGTTGCCGGTGGCGACCGAGTGCAACATCGTGGCGATCATCAGCGCGAAGCCGACCCCCTTGATCGACTCGCGCATCCGCCGTTGGGCCTCCAAGGCGTCGGTGATGACCTCGGGCAGCGGGCCGTCGTCGCGGATCGACCCGGCCAACACCACGTCAATGCCCTTGCGGCACGCCTCGTACATGATGCCCGATTTCACCAGGCCGGCGTCGATCGCCTGTTTGATGCCCCCGAGCCGGCGAACCGAGTTGATCGTCCGCAAGTGGTGTTCGTGGCCGTGGTCCACGGATTGTCCTTCGGAGATGTTGACGCCCAAGCTCGTGCCGTAGATCGCCTGTTCGAGGTCGTGGACGGCCAGCGCGTTGCCCGCGAAGAGCGTTTGAACCCAGCCCTGTTCGATCAGCTTGGCGACGTGCTGCCCCGACCCGGTGTGGATGATGGCCGGGCCGCCGACGAGCAGCACCTTCTGGCCCGCCGCCCGCGCCGCCCGGATCGACGCGGCGACCGCCCGCAGGCTGACGGCCTTCGGCTTCTCGCTGGAGATCGCCGAGTTCATGAAGCCGAACAGTGTCTCGCCGCGCGGCCGTTCCGCCGGCGTCACGCGCACACCCGCGTGGCCGACGACGATGTGCATGCCCGGCGTCACGTCCAGCATCGCCACGCACCGGGCCGTCTTCGCGGCGGGGTCCACGGCGATGCCGCAATCCATCTCTTGGTCCTGAACGTCGATCCACCGCCCGGCGACCCGCACTTGGGTCGCCTGATTGGTCGTGCTGTAAAACTTGTCCGGGAACGCCCCGGCCATGTCCGCGGCGATCAGCAAGGCGTCCGTCGCATTCACCGGCGTCGCCCCGTGCTCGACCAAGTCGGCCAAAATCTCGTCCAGCGCCGCCTGCGTCTTCGCCTTCACCGCGACGCGGGCGTAACTCTGGTCCACGCGCCGCGAGCCGATGGTGCATTCGCGGATCTCGAACGACCCGCCGTACAGCAAAATGCGGTCCAGAATCTTGGGCAGGATCAGCGAATCGACGATGTGCCCGCGGACTTCGATCTCTTCGATCAAATCGGGCGGCGACGGCGTGGGTGGCGACATGCGGAGGCCCGCCTGAGTAAGGTGGCTGACACTGTATTCTACGGCAGAGTCAATTTGCGTGGGGCAATGGCCGGAAAGCCCATGCACGGCCGTGCATGGGCTTTGAATGGCCGCCACCTGTGGTAAGATGTCCGTCTCACCCGCCGCCCGGTACTCCTCCCTGATGCCCCGATTCCTCTTCCCCTTGATGGTCGCCGTCGTCGCCAGCCCGGCGTTTGCCGACCCGGCGGGCGACGAGTTCTTCGAGAAGAAAATCCGGCCGGTCCTGGTCGACCATTGCGCGAAGTGCCACTCGGCCACGAAGGCAAAGGGCGGCCTGCGGCTCGACTCGCGGGCCGAGCTTTTGAAAGGCGGCCGGTCCGGGCCGGCGGCGGTGGCCGGCGACCCGGCGGCGAGCTTGTTGCTGCGGGCGGTGCGCGGGGCGGACAAAGAGTTGACGATGCCCCCCAAGGGGGAGAAGCCGCTGACGGCGGAACAGATCGCCGACCTCGCGGCGTGGGTCAAAATGGGCCTGCCGTTCCCTGGGGCCGTGGCTTCCACACCGACCGGGACTTCGCCTGCCGACTTGGCCAAGGCCAAGCAATTTTGGAGTCTACAACCGCCGAAAGAAATGACCCCGCCGGCGGTGAAGGCGGGGGATTGGGCGAAGGAACCGCTCGACCGCTTCGTGCTGGCCAAGTTGGAAGAGACGGGGCTGACGCCGTCGCCGCGGGCGGACAAGCGGACGCTGCTGCGGCGGGCGACTTACGACTTGACCGGGTTGCCGCCGACGCCGAAGGCAGTGGACGCTTTTCTGGCCGATACGTCCGACGGAGCGTTCGCGAAGGCGGTGGATCGGTTGCTCGCGTCGCCGGCTTACGGGGAGCGGTGGGGCCGGCACTGGCTGGACGTCGCCCGGTACGCCGACACGAAGTGGGTCGGGGCCGGGGAGGACCGGCGGATTCCGTTCGCTTACGCCTACCGCGACTGGGTGATCCGGGCGCTGAACGAGGACATGCCGTATGACCGCTTCGTGCGCCTGCAACTCGCGGCCGACCAGACCGCGGGCGCCCGGCCGGCGGACCTCGCCGCCCTCGGGTTCCTGACGGTCGGCCGGTGGTTCACCGGGAACGTGCATGACGTGATCGACGACCAGATTGACGTCGTCACGCGCGGGCTGCTCGGGCTGACCGTGCAGTGCGCCCGCTGCCACGACCACAAGTTCGACCCGGTCTCCGCGAAGGATTACTACTCGCTCTACGGCCTGTTCGCGGCCGCGAGAATGCCGGCCGAGGGGGCCGGCATTCTCGCCGACTTGCCCGAAACCGAATCGCCGCCGGCGGACGCGGCGACCGAAGTGGAGATCGCCCGGTTGCGGGACCGCCTTGACAAACATCTCACGGATCGCTTGGAGCGGATTCGGGGCGAGTACCGCACGCCGGCGAAGACGGCCGATTACCTGATGGCCGCGACCGCGTTCGCCGGGATGCCCGACAACGGCGTGCGCGTGATGGCGAAGTGGCTGGGGTATTCCGAGCCGATCTTATTCCGCTGGGTGCGGATGTTGCAACGGTTCGGCAAGACGCCGCACCCGGTCTACGGCCCGTGGTTCGCGTTCGTCGCCGTCCCGCCGGGCGAATTCGCGGCCAAGGCCGCGGGCGTCGCCAACACCGCGAAGACCATCAAAGGGCTGAACAAGCACGTCGCGGCGATCTTGACGCCGCCGCCGAAATCGCTGGCCGACCTCTCAGACCGTTACGTGAAACTCTTCACACGCTTCGACGCGACCGAGACGGCGGCGGATTTCGACCAGGAGACGGTCCGCCAACTCATTCGCGGCAACGACGCCCCGGCCCAGATTTCGATGGGCGAACTCGCTCAGTTCTTCACGAAAGAGGACACCGCCGACGTGACCCGCATGCGGCGGGACATCTTGGCGAAACTCGCCCCCCTGTCCGAGCGGGCCGACCAATACCTGTCCTACCGGCACGAGGCGGCCCCGGCGGTCGCGGAGGTGCGGAAGTTTTTGGAAGACCGTCAGAAGGCGGTGGCGGCCGAGGTGCGCTCGCCGAAGAAGATCGCCGAATACCTGCTCGCCGCCCGCGACGCCAACGGGGCCGACGAGTTCGCGTTCAAGACCATCATCAACGGACGGAAACTCAGCGACCGCCTGCTGCGGCGGTGGGTGACGTACCTGCAAGAGTGCGAGAAGCGGGACGACCCGGTCTTCGCCGCGTGGCGGACCTTCGCTGCCCCGGCCGACGCCGACTTCCCCAAAAAGGCGGCCGAGATCGCCGCCGCGGTCCGCCTTTCGCCGCGCAACGCCGCCGTTGCCGCCGCGTTCTCCACCCCGCCGACGACGCTCAAGGAAGTGGCCGAGCGGTACGCGGAACTGATCGCCAAGCACGCCGGCCCCGCCGCCACGCCGGACGCCGAGGCGATTCGGCAAGTGATGGTCGCCCGCGAGTCGCCGCTCGGGTTCACGCCGGACGACGTGATGGATTATTTCACCCGTAAGGACACCGACGAGTTGCGGGGCAAGGAAGTCCAGTTGGCCCGCGTGTACCTCGACTCGCCGGGGACTTCGACGCACGCCCCGGCCCTACGCGAAGCCCCGCGCGGCTACGCCCAAAAGGTGTTCGTCCGCGGCAACCCGAGCCTGCCGGGCGAAGATTCCCCGAGCCGCTTCCTCGCTGTGTTGGACAAGGAAAGCGGGCCGCGCTTCAACGCCGGCCACGGGCGAGCGCAACTCGCCGACGCGATCACCGACCCGAGCAACCCGCTGGCGGCCCGCGTCTTCGTGAACCGCGTTTGGCAGTGGCATTTCGGCGCCGGCCTGGTCCGCACGCCGAGCGACTTCGGCACGCGCGGGGACGCGCCGACGCACCCGGAACTGCTCGACGATTTGGCCCGCCGGTTCGTCGCCGAGGGGTGGTCGCTCAAGACGCTGCATCGCCATATTCTGCTATCCGCGACGTACCAGCAAGCCAGCCATGACCGCCCGGCGGAGCGGGCGGCCGACCCGGAGAATCGCCTGCTGTGGCGGGTGTCCCCGCGCCGGCTCGGGTTCGAGGAACTCCGCGACTCCTTGCTGACGGCCGGCGGCCGGCTCGACCCGACGCCCGGCGGGCGGGCCGACGACTTGACCAGCCCCAGCGCGTACCGGCGAACGGTTTACGGCATGGTGGACCGTAACGCCCTCCCCGGCTTCTTCCGCAACTTCGACTTCCCGAGCGCGGACGCCCACATCCCCGGCCGCTTCGAGACCGCCGGCCCGCAACAGGCCCTCTTCCTGATGAACGACGCCTTCGTCCTCGACCGGGCCGCCGACCTCGCCCGGCGGTCGGAGGCTGCGAAGTCGCCGGAAGACCGCGTCGCCGCGATGTACCGGCTGACCTACGGCCGTGCCCCGAGCGCTGAAGAGTTGTCGCTCGGGCTGGCGTTCATCGGCTCAACGAAATCAACGGCCGAACCCGTGGCAACGGACCCGTGGCGGTACGGCACCGCCGCGTTCAGCGAGGGCGAGGAGCGGGTGGTGAACTTCCAGCCGTTCCCGTTCTTCAACGGCCGCTGGCGGGGCGGGCCGCAGGACAACGACCCGGCCGTCGGCCGGGCGAGTCTGGACGGCCGCGGCGGCGTCGCCGGGCGCGACGGTCGTTGCGCCGCCGTTCGCCGGTGGGTCGCGCCGTGGGACGGGACGGTGTCGGTCACCGGCACGTTGTCGTGCCAGTCGGGGTCACTGCAACCGTCCGGCGACGGCGTCCGCGGGCGCATCGTCTCCGGACGGCACGGGCCGCTCGGGACGTGGCTGGCCCACGGCACGGAAGAACGCACCGACATCGCCGACATCACCGTGAAGGCCGGGGACGTGATCGACTTCGTGACCGACGCCCGCGGCCGCGACCAGTTCGGCGGGTTCGAGTGGTCCCCCGTCCTCACGATGGCCGGGGACGCCAAGGCCGTGTGGGACGCGGCCAAGGACTTCAAGCCGCCCGCGAAGCCGCCGGCCGCACCGGCCTTCGGCCCGTGGGATCGCTTCGCCCAAGTATTGTTGGAAGCCAACGAGTTCGTCTTCCTCGACTGACCGGAGTCGCTGACATGATGGGTTCTCTGTTCAACCGCCGCGACATGCTGCTCCGTGGCGGCGCCGGCATCGGCGGTTTGGCCCTCGCCCACTTGCTCGGCGCCGGCGCTCCAGCCAACGCCGCGGGGCCGGGGGCGCCGCACTTCGCGCCCAAGGCGAAGCGGCTGGTCCACCTGTTCGCCAACGGCGGGCCGTCGCAAGTCGATCTCTTCGACCCGAAGCCACTGCTCAAGAAGCTGCACGGCAAGACGATCCCGAAGGACGTGATCCCCGGGGCCGGCGACGCCCAGGCGAGCCGCAGCCCGGCGTTCGCTTCGCTGTGGGGCTTCCGCAAGTACGGCCAGAGCGGCATCGAGATGTCCGAATTACTGCCGAACCTCGGCGGCATGGTTGACGAGATTTGCGTGGTCCGGTCGATGCACGCGGACGACATCTCGCACGACGGCGGGATCATGTTCATGAACACCGGGGCCGTGCGCCTCAGCCGGCCGAGCCTCGGGGCGTGGGTGACTTATGGGCTGGGGTCCGTCAATCAAAACCTGCCCGGCTTCATCGCCCTCTGCCCGGACGGCTACCCGCTGAACGAGGCCCAGAACTGGCAGTCCGCGTTCCTCCCGCCCGCGTACCAGGGCACCTACGTCAACTCCAAGCACACGGACGTGGACAAGCTGGTCGAGAACATCAAGAACCCGCGCGTCTCCCCGGCCGACCAGCGGGCGCAACTCGACCTGCTCGCCAAGCTGAACGCCGCCCACCAGGCCGCCCGCCCGGCCGAGGGCCGGCTGGAGGCGCGCATCCAGAGCTTCGAGCAGGCGTACCGCATGCAGGCCGAGGCGGCCGAGGCGTTCGACCTGACCCGCGAGTCGCAGAAGACGCTCGACCTGTACGGCCCCGGCCCGCAGGCCCGGCAACTGATTCTGGCTCGAAGATTATTGGAGCGCGGCGTGCGCGTGGTGCAGGCGTGGTACGGCCCCGGCTTCCCGTGGGACCACCACGGCGAACTGGACGAGCGAATCCCGAAGGCGTGCGCGGACATCGACCGCCCGACGGCCGCGTTCTTGAAAGACTTGAAGCAGCGCGGCCTGCTGGACGACACGCTGGTCGTCTGGGGCGGCGAGTTCGGCCGCACGCCGACCGCGGAACTCCCGCACCCGACGACGCGCCCCGGCCGGGACCACAACCGCCACGGCTTCACCATCTGGATGGCCGGCGCCGGCGTGAAGCGCGGCCACGTCCACGGCTCCACCGACGACGCCGGCTTCGCCGCGACCACGGACAAGGTCCACGTCCATGACCTGCACGCCACGATCCTGCACCTCCTCGGCCTCGACCACGAGAAGCTCACCTACCGCTACGCCGGCCGCGACTTCCGCCTGACGGACGTCCACGGGCGGGTGGTGAAGGAAATCCTGGCGTGATTTATCCGGGGCGAACGGCCGTCACCTCAAGTCGGAGCCGGGGTTGGAGTCCCGCCTTGAGGCGGTCTTGGAACACCCCGAGAAGAGGCCCGTGAGGACCGAGTCTTCGACGGTCCGACCCCGTGGGCGAGACGTCGTCACCCGGAAGGCGAACCCTCGAAGACTCGGTTCGCCGGCCACCCATAGGTGTCTGGTCCAAGACCGGCTGAAAGCCGGGACTCCAACGAAGAAGACGCCCCGCCGTGACATGTTTCGCTTTCGTTGGAGTCCCGGCTTTCAGCCGGTCCGAGTCTCTCCGCCACCGTGATCAGGAGGACCGAGTCTTCGACGGTCCGACCCCGTGGGCGAGACGTCGTCACCCGGAAGGCGAACCCTCGAAGACTCGGCTCGCCGGCCACCCG
>JAYTTY010000332.1:0-6190 GCA_043744795.1 Zavarzinella sp.
GGTATTTAGCCCCGGAAGGGGCGCCGGACTGTAGCCCGTGGGTGAGGCTCGGCGAACCCAGGGTTTATGGTGAACCGATTTCGGCGTTCAAATCACGTCGTGTCATCCAAAACTAATTACCAGAAAAGACCTTAGAGACGGATTGACTCTCCCAACCGTCATCACCTATCTTGGTACATTAACACGTCTGGGCAACTTGGAGAAAATCACGTCATGAGAGTTCTCAACTGGAATCTGTTGCGTGGCGCGGCCGTCGTGGCCGGGTTGGCCGTGTCGTCGTCCGCCGCCCGAGCGGCCGACGACGCGAAATGGAAGTTGGAAACGCGAATCGGGCCGGACGGGAAGGCGTTCACCGTCAAGGTCGCGGTGGCCCCGCCGGCGCCGATTTACAACGACCCCGTCGGTCTCGCGGCCATCCCGCCGACGACGGACGAGTCGAACGGGTGGTATTTGCCGGGCTTCGGCTACTTGCCGCCGTGGCCGCACACGCTGCCGCGCGTCAAGGCGTCGGAACGCTACATGGGCTACTTGGTCCCGAGCCGGGGCGGGTACGGCATCCCGAACAACGCGCCGCCCGGCGGCTGGTCGGTCCCCGTGCCGATCACGCCCGCGACGACGTGGTACTATGTGCCGCGGCACCTCGAAAGCCCGTTCCTCGACGCGATTGACGCGCACCGCCTGCGCTGGACCTACCCGCCGAACTGGCGGCCGTCCCAACAGCCCGTTGCTGCCCCGCAAGCCCAACCGCCCGTGATCGTCCCGGCCGTGCCGGCAGGCGTCGTGCCCGCGCCGTGGCCGGCGTACCAACCGGACGCCCGGCCGGCGATCCCTGCCGAGTTGATGAAGCGGGACGCGGCCACGCTTCGCGGGGAAGGCACGCGGCTCTTGAAGGCCGACCATCCGGCGCGGGCGTTGGCCGTGCTGACGGCCGCCACCGAGCGGGACGCCGACGACGCGGCCGCCTGGGCCTTGCGCGCCGTGGCCGAATGGGCGCTGGGCCACGCGGACCACGCGGCGGCTTCCGCCCGCCGCGCCGCGGCGTTGGAACTGACGGGCCACGATGACGCGCCGACGGTCGCCAAGGCGCTCGAAACGGTACAGGGGCCGGCCCGGCAATTCCTGACCACTGTGGGCGCGGCCCTCACGATGGCCGACGCCCAAGCATTGCTGGCGCGCCCGGCCCTCACGGGACTGGCGGCGAAGTGAGACTTTTCCGCCGCCCCCAGGCGGTCGCGTTGGAGTCCCGCTTTTAAGCGGTCTGTGACCGTCACGCCGCGGTGGGCTGGAGGACCGAGTCTTCGAGGGTCCGACCCGAGGGCGGGCGACTATCAACATGACCGCCTGGCGGCGGTATCTGCGGCCGGTCACTTCGCTTTCAGCCAGCCCATGATGACCACCGCGTAGTACGTCGGCCCGGCGCCGGACGCATTCCCCGGCTGGGCGGCGTACCCGCCGTCCTTGTTGGCGCACACAGAGAGGAATCTCCGCAGGGCGGCCGGGTCTTTCGGGGCGATCTTCAGCACGTGCATGGCCCGTAGGACGCGGTAACTCGTCTCCAAGTCGGAGGCGGCTTCGCCGGCCTTGCCGAAGCCGCCGTCGGCCCGTTGGCCGCCTTGGAGCGCGGCGGTGACGGCCGGCAACTGCTCGGCCGGGATTTTGCCCCCGGCCCGGACGATCATGGCCACCGTGCCGCCGGTGTCGCGGGCGAGGCCGTCCGCCTTGCCGTAGGTGCCGTCCGAGTTGCGTGTCTTTTCCGTTTCCTTGAACCAATCGGCCGTCACCGGGGCGAAGCTCTTGGCGGCCTCCATCGCGGCGACGGCGATGCGGCGCTCTTCAAACGTCTTGGCGTTGGCCGTCAGATACTTAACCGCCGGCCCGTAATCGAACTTCAGCAGCAACTCGGCGGCGGCCATCACGCCCACGGCCGTCAGCGTAATGTCCGTCTTGCCCTTCGGCGTGTCCGCGAACGTGCCGCTGGCCGGGTCGTAGCACGACTCGAGGAACTTGCCCGTCAGTTCCTTGTCGGGCAGGTCGCCGCCCAGGTACTTGATGCCGCGCACCGCCGCCAGCGTGGCCCGCAGGGTCGGGGCGGTCTCGGCGGCCTTCGTCGGGTCCGGCTTCGCGGACAGGAAGCCGCCGTTCGGCTGCCGCAGGGCCAGCAAATACTTGACCGTGGCCGCGTGTTCCCCGGCCGGCTCGGCAAACCCGGCGGCGGCGAACAGCAACAGAAAGCCGATGGCGGCGGGACGCATGGACGTGACTCAGGCAAAATGAGTTGGCTTGTCGGTTAATTTAGGCGAGAACCCCCGCCGGCCAATGGGCAATCCGGCGCGGTCACGCCGCGACGGCCTCGGCGGCCGGGGACTCGCTCAGCTTCACTTCCCCGAATTTGACGCCGGCCGAGTCGTAAAAGAGGATGCGGTGCTCCTCGCCGGCCCACACGGCGGAGGTCTTCAACAGTCTGGGGCCTTCGACATGAAACACCAGCCCGCACGGCTTGCCGCGCCGGCGGACCGCGGCCCGGTACAGCGGCGTCTGCGCCGGGTCGAGCTGGTCGTGCGAACACAGCATGTCCCGCACGAACCGGCCGAGGGCTTCGGCAGTCGGCAAGGCGACGACGGACGACTCCATCGGGTTGGTTCTCCGAGTGTATTAGACCCGTTTAGCCGCGACGCGGAGTCTTCGGAGCGGAGCGCGGACTTCCAGCCGACAATCGCTTCCCACAAAACCAGTCATAGCCCGCTGCGCAAGCAAGGGGGCGACGACTTCCGCGTGGCTCCGACTTCTCGTCACGAGCAGTCACTGCCCCTTGCTTGCGCAGCGGGCTATGGCTGAATGGGGCGAGAGCGATTGATGTCTGCAAGCCCGCGCTCGACTCCGAAGCATCGCGGCTAAACGGCCGCTTTGTTGACGGGGTTTTCATCGGAAGAATACGCGAACGTGGGACGCGAGCGATTGGCGCGTATTGAAGTGTTTCGCCGACCGCCGGTCCGGTCCTACCACTTATTCACTTGGCGCAGGGCCTCGTACAGCACGATGCCGGCGGCGGTGGCCAGGTTGAGGCTGCGGACGTTGCCGGTCGGCATGGGGATGCCGACCGTGCGGGCGGCGAAGCGGTCGCGGATGCTGTCGGGCAAACCCTTCGACTCGTTGCCGAAGAGGAGACAGTCGCCGTCTTGGTATTCGGCCTCCGTGTAGCGGCGCGGGGCCGGGGTCTCCACGCAGACGATGCGCTCGGGGGCGATGACGGCTTCGAAGTCGGCGAACGTGGTGTGGCGCATCAGGGGGACGTGCGGCCAGTAGTCGCAGCCGGCCCGGCGGAGTTGCTTGGCGTCCAGGGAGAAGCCGAGGCGGCCGATCAGGTGCAGCGTGACGCCGGTGGCGGCGCACAGGCGGGCGATGTTGCCGGTGTTCGGCGGGATTTCCGGTTCCCAGAGCGCGACGTGGAGCATGGATTTCGGTTATAGCGATTCGGCCGGTCGTGCGGCCGCAATCCCCCGGCGGCGGCGGCGTTCGCGGGCGATCCACTGTAGTTGGGTGCGGCCCGTGAGATAACAATGGGGTAGCCCGATTGTCGCCAAGAGTGTCACCCATGTCGCCGGGACGCCCCGCCGGGTCTGGCCCGTCCGCCGCCGTCATCACGCTGCTCGCCGCCGGCGTCCTCGCCGCCGCCAGCGTGCTGGGGGCGCCGGCGGCCGACGCCGCGTCGCTGCCGGGCCTGTTCCCGCAACCCTTCGGGCCGGCGGGGGAATGGCTGCGCGAGCAGTTGATCGGTCCGGCCGGGGCCGGGGCCTACGTCTTCCTCGCCGGCTGGGTCACGCTGGCGGTCACGCTGTTCTTCCAAACATCGGTGCGCTCGCTGCTCGGCCGCATGGCCGGGTGGGCGCTGCTCGTCGGCTGCGCCGCCCTGATCGCGGACCGCGTGACGGCCGTGGCCAACGCCGGGCCGGTCGCCGGGGCGGGCGGGAACATCGGGGCGGCCCTCAACGCGATTCTGTCTTCTTTGTTCAGCCCGGCCGGGTGCGTGCTGATGCTGGTCGCCGGCATCACCCTCGGCGTTCTGCTCGCGGCCGATCACGGCGTCATGGCCCTCATTTATCTGACGTGCTGGACCGGGGCGACGACGCGCCGCCTCGGGGCGATGGTACGGGAAAGGCTGACACGCAAGCCCGTTTCCGTCCCAGCCGATTTGCCGGACTCGGAACCGGTGATTCTGCCGATCCGGCATTCCTTCCGCATCAATTCGCACGCCGAGACGAAGTCGGATTTGTCTATCATCGCCCCGACGCCGGTGCCCGGCCGGCCGCTGACGCCGGACACGGTGCCGATTTCCAAGTCCGTCAATCAGCGCGTCGAACGCACCCCGCCGGCCAACCGCCTGAGCTACGAGTTGCCCCCGTTTGAACTCTTGGACGAGCCGAGCACCGCCAAGGGGGAGGACGAGAAGCACCTGCTGGACGTGGCCTCGCTGCTGGAAAAAGTCTTCGCCGACTTCGGGCTGACGATCAAAGTCGTCGGCATCCACACCGGGCCGGTGGTCACGCAGTACGAAATCTCCCTGGAGACGGGTCTGCGCGTCTCGCGCGTGACCTCCCTTTCCGACGACCTCGCCCTGAACCTGAAGGTGCAGAGCGTCCGCATCGTCGCCCCGCTGCCGGGCCGCAACACGGTGGGCATCGAGGTGCCGAACGAGCACCGGGCCGTCGTCCGGCTCAAGGAACTCATCAACTCGGCCGGGGCCAAGGTCGCCAAGTGCAAGCTGCCGCTCTTGCTCGGCAAGGACAGCGAGGGCCGGCCGCTGGTGCAGGACATGGCCGACATGCCGCACTTGCTGATCGCCGGCCGCACCGGGACCGGGAAGTCCGTGTGCCTGAACTCGATCATCGTCAGCCTGCTGCTGACGCGCACGCCGGAAGAGTGCCGACTGCTGATGATCGACCCGAAGCAGGTGGAACTGGCCGAGTACGGCAAGCTCCCCCACTTGATGCACCCGGTCGTGACGGACAACAGCAAGGCCGAGGCGATCTTGTCGTGGGCCGTGGACAAGATGGAGCAGCGGTACGAGCTGCTCCGCCGCGCCCGCGTGAGAAACATCGCCGGCTTCAACGAACTCGGCCGGGCCGAGATCCTCAAGCGGGTCAAGCCATTGGATCAGGCGTCCCGCGACGCCCTGCCGGACCGGCTGCCGTACATCGTCATCATCGTGGACGAGGTCGGCGACCTGATGATGGCCATGAAGAAGGAAGTGGAAGGCCACATCATCCGCCTGGCCCAGAAGTCGCGGGCCGCCGGCATCCACCTGATCCTGACGACGCAGCGGCCGACGGTGGACGTCATCACCGGCCTCATCAAGAGCAACCTGCCGGCCCGCATCTGCTTCCAGGTGGCCGACCGCTCGAACAGCCGCGTCGTGCTGGACGAGGTCGGCGCCGAGAAGTTGCTCGGCAAGGGGGACATGCTGTTCCTCCAGCCGAACACCAGCACCATCGTCCGCGCCCAAGGCTGCTACGCCAGCGACGACGAAATCCTGCGCGTCGTCTCCCACCTGGAAGTCGAAGACCCCGAGTTCGACAACGAGTTGCTGAACCTGTCCGAGAAAGACAGCGAAGACGCCGGGGAATCGGCCCCGGCCGGCAACGCCCTCGACAACGTCAAGAAGCGCGACACCCTGTACGAGCAGGCCGTGGAAGTCGTCATCCGCGAGGGCCGCGGCAGTTGCTCGCTCTTGCAACGGGCCTTGGGCGTCGGCTACGGCCGGGCCGCCCGCCTGATCGACTTCATGGCCGAAGACGGAATTGTGGGGACGTACAACGGGGCGCAAGCGCGGGACGTGCTGTTCACTTCGGACCAGTGGAACGCCCTGCGGAACGGCGGGGCGCCGGAGAACGCGGGGGCCATGGGGCGGGACGGGGAGTGACCACTTCCGGCGCCCGTTTCGCCGCGACGCGGAGTCTTCGGAGCGGAGCGCGGCCTTCAACCTGAGTCGCGCAAAGGCAACCTAACCCCCTCTCCGCGGCCGAGAGGGGGAACCAAACCGGCCGACGAAGACTGGAAGCGTTTGACAGAGATGCCCGCCCGCGTGCACCCCCTCTCTTTTAGAGCGGAGTTCAGGATGTTGTAGCGGCCAGTCATTGGTGGGACCGGCGTCCCGCCGGTCGTTGGAGTCTCACCGACCGGCGGGACGCCGGTC
>JAYTTY010000333.1:0-1615 GCA_043744795.1 Zavarzinella sp.
GATGTCGGCGAACAAACGCGGCCGGCCGACGATGACCCCGAGGGGGCTGCGACGGATGCCAACAGCGACCCCCGCCTAAATTTCCCTCTGCCCCGGCCGGAAACCTACCCTGGTAAGGGGCCGGGGGGTGAGGTGGCCTTTCGTCGGTCAGCCCGCCGTGCCGAAGTAGTTCGTCTTGCCGACGACCGGGACCGGGGACACCGGGAGTTCGGATTGCAGCGTGAGGTTCTTCGGGAAGGTGTCTTCCTTGGCCTCCTTCATCACCTTGTTCCAGTCCAGCGTCTTGCCGGAGTAGGTGGCCATGCGGCCGAAGATGGACGTCATGGTGCTGATCGTGACGGTCTCCAACTCGTTGAGCGGCTTGCCGTCGCGGATGCTCTTCAGCAAGTCCGCGTGCTCCTGCACGTAGGGGGCGTTGTCCTGCTTGCCGTCCAGCAGGTACTTGCCATTGATGGTGTACCCGGAGACGTTGCACTTCCCCTTGGTGCCGACGACGGCCTCGGAGATGTTATTGGCGCACCCCTCGATCTGCCGGCAGAAGCTCTGGACGATCACGCCGTTCGGGTACTCGAACTCGACGGAGAAGTGGTCGAAGATGTGGCCGACTTCGTTGGCCGGGCCGACGCGGCGGTTGCTGCGGCCGCCCATGCCGTTGGCCTTGATCGGGTGGCTCTTCAGCACCCAGTTCATCACGTCCAGGTTGTGGACGTGCTGCTCGGTGATGTGGTCCCCGCACAGCCAGTTGAAGTGGTACCAGTTGTTGAGCTGATACTGGGCGTCGGTCATGCCCGGCTGGCGGTCGCGGAACCAGATGCCGTTGCCGTTCCAGTACGCCCGGCCGGAGGTGATTTCGCCGACGGCGCCGTCGTGGAGTTGCTTGATGGTTTCGAGGTAGCCCGTCTGGTGCCGGCGCTGCGTCCCCGCGACGATCGCGAGGTTCTTGGCCTTCGCCTTCTCGACGAGGCCCAGCACTTTGCGGATGCCGGTCACGTCCACGGCCACCGGCTTTTCACAGAAGATGTGCTTGCCGGCCTCGATGGCGGCTTCCAGGTGGTACGGCCGGAAGCCGGGGGGCGTGGCGAGGATCACGAGGTCCACGTCGGCCTTCAACACTTTCTCGTAAGCGTCGAGGCCGTGGAAGGCGGTTTCCGGCGTGGCGGTCACGCGCTTGTCTTTGCGCTTCAGCGTGGCGAGGGCGCCCTTGACGTTCGCCTCGAAGGCGTCGCCCAGGGCCGTGATCTGCACGTTCGGGTCGGCCTCCAGGATGTTCTGGGCGGCCCCGGTCCCGCGGCCCCCGCACCCGATCAGCCCGACCTTGATGTTCTCGCTGCCGGCCGCGTACACGCCGCCCGCGGTCATTGCCACATAGGCGCCCGCGGCAACAGCCCCGGTCGCCACGAAGTCCCGTCGATTCATGTCCGCCATTTTGGAGAGTCCTTAAAAGAGGTCAGTAGGTGTTGGTCATCAAAGCAAGACTGGAACCGCTAAGGCGCCAAGACGCCAAGAAGAACATCCATAAAATCACAACTGTCCGGCTAAACTCGGGTCACATCTCTGAAGCCGCCTGAATTCCAAGGTCGCGCCGCGTGTCGTCGGCGCGCACGACTTCAACTTG
>JAYTTY010000334.1:0-1613 GCA_043744795.1 Zavarzinella sp.
CGAGGGGGCTGCGACGGATGCCAACAGCGACCCCCGCCTAAATTTCCCTCTGCCCCGGCCGGAAACCTACCCTTGTAAGCCCCCTAACCCCCTCTCCGCTTCGGAGAGGGGGCCGGGGGGTGAGGTTGCCTTTTTCCGTAGTTTATTGCGAGCCGACCGACCTGCTATCCTGAACCTTGCCCGCCCCGCCCGTTTCCGGGACCACTCGATGACTTGGTGTCACCGCTCCGCGCCCGTCTTTTCCCGGCGGGACATGCTGCGCACGTCGGCGGCCGGGTTCGGCCTCGTGGCCCTCGCCTCGCTGCTGGGTGAGAAGGCCGCGGCGGCGAATCCGCTGGCGGCGCGGGCGCCGCACTTTAAGGCCAAGGCCAAGCGGGTCATCTTCTTGTTCATGCACGGCGGGCCGTCGCAGGTGGACACCTTCGACTTCAAGCCGGAACTGAAGAAGCGGGACGGCCAGCCGTTCCCCGGCACGAAGCCGCGCGTGCAGTTCGCGGCCACCGGGAACCTGTTGGCCTCGCCGTGGGAATTCGAGCCGGGCGGCAAGTGCGGCGCCTTGGTCAGCGACTTGTTCCCGCACGTCCGGGACCGGGCCGACGACTTATGCGTCATCAAGTCCGTCCATGCGGACAACTCGGCCCACGGCGGCGCGCTCTTGCAACTGCACACCGGCAGCGACACGTTCGTCCGGCCCAGCGTCGGGTCGTGGCTCACCTACGGCCTCGGCACGGAGAACCAGAACCTGCCCGGCTTCGTCACCATCAACCCGACGCTCAGTCACGGCGGCGTGCAGAACTGGTCGGGCGCGTTCCTGCCGGCCGCGTTCCAGGGGACGCCCCTCGGCCACGCGGGCATCAAGTGCAAGGACGCCACGTTCCGCGACATCGCCAACGCGACGACGCCCCCCGACCTGCAGCGGATGCAACTCGACCTCGTGCAGAAGATGAACGCGGCCCACCTCCGAGGGAGCGGGCCGGACCAAGCGCTGGAAGGCCGCATCAACTCTTTTGAACTGGCTTACCGGATGCAGACGGAAGCCCCGGGCCTCACGGACATCACGGGCGAGACGAAGGAGACGCTGGCCCTCTACGGCGTCAACGAGGAGCCGACGGACAACTTCGGCCGGCAGTGCCTGCTCGCCCGGCGGTTCGCGGAGAAGGGCGTGCGGTTCATTCAATGCACGCACTCGTACAAATGGGACCAGCACGAAGGCTTGAAGAAGGGGCACGGCACCAACGCCAAGGAAGTGGACAAGCCCATCGCCGGGCTGTTGACCGACCTGAAGCGGCGCGGCCTGTTGGAAGACACGCTCGTCTGGTGGGGCGGCGAGTTCGGCCGCACGCCGACGGACCAGGGGGGCCGGGACGGCCGGGACCACAACCCGCACGCCTTCAGCATGTGGCTGGCCGGGGCCGGCGTAAAGGCCGGGACAAGCGTCGGGGCCACCGACGACTTCGGCTACTACGCCACGGAGAACAAGGTCCACCTGAACGACCTGCACGCGACCCTGTTGCACCTGATGGGCTTGGACCACGAGAAGCTGACGTACAAGCACGCCGGCCGCGACTTCCGCCTGACGGACGTGGCCGGGCGCGTGATTAAGGATATCATCG
>JAYTTY010000335.1:0-6143 GCA_043744795.1 Zavarzinella sp.
CATCGAGAAAACGCGGCATGGTCGCACTATTGCGACTTCCGCCTGAATTCTTCGCTCTCGCCTGACCTACCCCTGTAAGGGGCCGGGGGGTGAGGTAAACCACCGTCTCGGTTGGCGAGCGGCCGTCACCCACGAAGGCGAACCCTCGAAGACTCGGTTCGCCCGCCGCCTTTGGGTGTCAGGTCCAAGACCGCCTGAAGCCGGGACTCCAACAGGACCACCGGACGGCGGTGACTCTCACGACTTCGCGAACGGCGACGGCACGCCCTTCGGACTCGGGAACACGTCCGCCTCTTTCAGCCGCGGCGTAGCCTTGAACGGGGTGTACAGCGGGTCGCCGATCAGCGTGCCCATCCAACTGGTGAAGTACACCGTCTTGCCGTAGCACTCGGCCAGCGTGAATTGCCCCGTGGCCAGGAAGCCGAAGAACTCGGCCGGCTTCGGGAAGCCGACGGTGTACGGCTCCCCGACCGGGCCGAGCGTGGCGCACGCCCCCTTGGCCAACAGGTTCGGGCACCAGTACGTCACGCCCTTCCCGCGCAGGCTGACCGCCTCCGAACTGGCGAGGTGCCACGCGACGGCCCCCTTGGCGAACGTCGCGCTGTCCACGAACTTCGCGTGCGAGTACCACCCGCAGTACAGGGCCGCGTCCGGGCAGGTATTCGGGGCGAACACCGGGTCCTTGTCGTCCAAGGTCACGTCCATCTTGCCGGCGCCTTTGAGCAGCGCCGCCATGTCGCGCATCGACTGGTCGTACCCGCCGTAGCCGGTGCCGCGAGGGTCGCTTTTCGCGTCCAAGCCGATGCCGCGGGCGTCCACGTACACCTTCCCCTTGAGGCCGGTCTTCTCCACTTCCACCGCGTCGTCGATCATCCGCTTCACCGTCTTGGCGTCCGGCCCGTCGAGCCGGGAGGCGAGCAGTGTCGGCGCTTTCCCTTCGCGTTCCTTGGCGGGAATTTGCCAGTGGTTGAGGTTGATCTGCCAGCGGCGCAGCTCGTACTTGTCCCACCACAGCATCATCAACTCGCTGTCCACGGCCGCGGTGCTTTCCGCGTGGTTGAGTCGGTCCCGCTCCCGGTTGAGCCGATTCTGTTTGCCGGCCAGCGGCGCTATTTCTCGGTCTCGAACAGCCTTCACCAACGCGACAACGCCGGTCGGGTCGCCCTTGGCCGCCTTGTCCAACGCGGTGACCTCGTCGCGGGCTTTCTTCAACGCCTCTTCCGCCTCCTTGATCTGCGGGGCGAGCTTCGCCAACTCTTCCTTCTCGTCCTTGGACGGCTCCTGATTGCCGACCCGCAACGGCACGCCGTACATGCACACCAGACAGCGCACCTTGTCCTTGCGGTCCTTCAACGCCGCCCGCAGCGGGGCCGCCAACTTTTTGTCGTAATCCCCGCGGGACATGCTCTCGTCCTTCGGCAAGTCGAGCGTGACGACGTTCTCGGCCGGGACATTGCGCACCTTGGCGTAGTGAGCCGCCAGCGCCACCGACTCCGGCTCGTTCTTGTTGACGATCAGAATCAGTTCATTGGGAGAGAGGGCGAACGCCGGGGCGCTTAGGAACGTGAGCACGATCATCATTCGCATAGGAAAACCTCTTCGCTTCGCCGCATCATGGGGTTTGTCTACGGGCCGCCACCGTTCACCGCCGGTCCGGCGTCGGCGGGGGGCCGTCCGCCAGCCCGGTTGGGGTGAACGTCGTCCATCCGGGCAGGGTCGCCCCGCCGTCGGCCGTCTTGGCCACGGCCATCGGCAACCCAACATAGCCGGCGTCTCGGATGGCCCGGTCCCACAACCCGCGGTACTTCATCGCCTTCATCTCATCTTCCGTTTGCGGCACGCGAGCGTTCTCCGGGTCGGCGCCGAACGGCGTCTTCTTGACAGGCCCGGCCCACACCACCGCGTCGCCGGCCCGCAATTCCGCGGCCGAGAAAATTTCAATTTCCGGGACCGACATCGTTTTGCCGCCCAGCGCGTTGAACTCGCGCATTTTGCCGGTCGGCTTTTCCGTCATAGTGAAGGTCAGCACCAGCGCCGCGTCTTCCGGGCGGGCGACGTACTCGAACTTGCGCACCTTGAGCGTCTGCTGCACGCGCTCCAGGATCGGGGCCGGCGCCAAGTCCGCGTGCGTGCCGGTGGCCGTCACCTTCACGGCGATTTTCGCCCCCGGCGCCAGCAAGTCGGCCGGCCCGGCCACGGCGGCGATGGCCTTGGCCGCAACCGCGTCCGGCACGGCCGTGCCCACCAAAAAAGCCGGGTCGGCGGGCTTGGCGGCGGTCGCGACCCACATTTGGCCGGCCGGCGGCCGAACTGGGAGTTTCACGCCATTCGCGTAGCCGTACTGCCACACGATGTTCTTTCGCGTCAAATCGTGCAGGTACTGGTTGACCAACAAACACTCCGGCCCGGCGTAGGTGATTGGGGCCGGCAGATCCCCCCCGACCCCGCTTTGATCGATGAAGGCCGTCGGGCCTAACGCCGTGGCGATGGGCGCCATTCGCCGGCCGGCGGCGTCCCACCGGACCAACTGCGGCCACGCCGTGCCTTGAGAGGAGAAGTACGCCGCGACTTCCTGTCCGTCCGGCCGCACGGCCACGATGGGCAGCCCCCCGGATTTGACGCCCGCCGGCTCCAAGTCGCCGACGACCGCGCCCGTCGTGGCGTCCACCGCGCGCAGGACGAGGTCTTGCTCGCCGAGGACTTGCTGACCGAGGACGTACTTGCCCCCCGGCGACACGGCCAACGGAATGAACCTAGGCAGCGCCGCCCGGTACATCGGCGTGGCCATGGCCGGGTCCCAGCCGACGAAGTCGCCGTTGACCGTCATCGTGACCAGAACCGGGCCGGCGAACCCGGCGTAAAAGACCGCCGCCGGGTTTGCGAACCTGACCTCCGCCGAACTCGCGGCCGGCCGCCAGCCGGCGACGTGCGCCTGCGTGGCCAAGGACCACACGTCCACTCGCCGGCGGGTGGCCTGGTCCAGCGTGACCGCCAGCGTGCCGTCGGCCGACACAGCGACGGCTTTCAGCCCGGGCGGCACCTTGACGGAACCGGTGACTTTCCCCGTCGCCAAGTCGGTGGCCTCGAACTGCCGCGTCGGGCCGGTCGTCAGCACGACGGCCCGCCCGCCGACGACGAACAGTTTTTCAATCTCGGCCAGCGGCCGGTTAAGGGGGACCGGCTTGGCCGGCGGCGCCACGGCGGCCGGGGCGGCGTCGAGGGGCGTCCACGGCACGCCGGCCGGCGGGGCGGTGACGGCCGCCAGTTTCTCTGCGTCCACCGCCGTCAACGGCGGCCGCCCGACATCTTCCAACGTCCCGCCGGCCTTGAGGACGGCCCGGACGGCCGCCACTTTCTCGGGCGGCGCCGTGGCCAACGCCAAGGCCGTCGGAACCTTGCCGCGGCCGGCCGAGGGCGCGTGGATGATCGTCTCCACGGTCACGGCCCGGCGCGGGAGGCGGTCGTCGCCGAACCCGCGCGGGTGTTCCCAGATCACTTGGCCGGTCTCCCGGTCGAAGACGTGCGACCCGCCGACCAGCCAGCCCGTCCCGTCCGGCAGCCACTCGAAGTTCTGGGCCATGGCGACCGAACTCGTCTTGACCGCCGGGACCGTCGTCCGCCCGCCCGTCGCCATCGACCAGACCGTGAACCGGCTGTCGGCCCGCGAGTCGGAGAGGGCGGCCAAGGCCGAGCCGTCCGGCGAGAAGGCCAGCGCGTCGATCGACGTGTTCATCGGGTCTTGGCGCCGCTTGATCTGCCCGACGTCTTTCCCGTCGGCCGTGGCGTAGACCGTGACCCCTTCCCCGGTGACGGCGGCGACGTAGGCCCCGCCGGGGCTGACGGCCCACCGGGCTTCGCCGAGCGCGTCCGGCAGCTTGCCCCGTTCCGTGCCGGTCTTCCGGTCCACGACGCGCACATTGGCTTCCCGGTGGTAAGAGCCGCGGACGATCATGGCGTCCGCCCCGGCGAACACGTAGTCGGTCGGCCCGGTGAGCTTGGCCAGTTCTTTGTCGGCCGCCACGTCAAACGTGTAGAGGGACTTCTGGAAGGCGTTGGTGGGGGCCGGCGGCACGATGCCCGCGAGCGTGGCCCCGTCCCGGCTGAGGCCGATGTGGGTCAGGTCCCAGCCCGTGACGGCCCCGACCTTCTTGCCATCCCGCAGGTCGTACACGGTCACGGCCCGCGGTTCGCAGACGGCGACGAACAGGCCGCCGTCGGCCGCGAACACCAGCGGGTTGACGACTTGGGCCATCCCCGCCGGCAACGGGACCGTCGGCTTCCAGTCGGCCGGCCACGCGGCTGGCTTGTCCGCGGCCGGGTCCGGCTTGGCGTGCCAGTACTTCGGGAGGACGACGACAGGGGCCGCGGCTGGGGCCGTCGACGGCCCGGCGGGCGGCGCCTCGACCGGCGAGACGGCGACGGGCGGAGCGGGGTCTGGCTTCTTGCCGCAGCCGGCGGGGCCGGCGGCCAGCGCGGCCGTGAACAGCAGGGCGAGTCGGTTCATGAGGTAGACCTTGGCGAGAGGCGAGGGGAACGTGAGTTGCCCCTCAGTGTACCGGCGGCAACGGCGAAGAGCCACGGGGTGACACGGCGCCCAAGCCCACGCCGTCCAGCAACCCCGTCTCCATCGTGCCGTCGGTGATCTGGAACATGCCGGGGAACTTCGGCGCCCACGGGGCGTTGGCGGCGGGGCAGTATTGGCGGCCGTTGGACTCGATGGCGACGATGCCGGGGATGTGGGCCGCCAGGCCGGCCGAGTGCAGGAGCGAGGCGCCGACGCAGGTCAGGTCTTGCACGCACAGGAACATGTTGTCCTTCTGGGCGGCGGCGGCCATCAGCAGGGATTGCGTCTGGCCCTTGCAAGCTTTCAGGGCGGCGCCGGTGTAGCCCATCTCTTTTGCCAAGCGCAGACTTTCCAAGTCGATCAGCGATTCGTCGATCACCACGGGGCGCAACTCGGCGGCCTCGTGCATGGTGTTGGCCCGATCGGCTTTCAAGTCGCGCTTCGTGGGCTGTTCGATGTACTGGATGCGCCCGAACCCGGCCGGGGCTTGCTCCTTTACCCGCCGCAGGAACTCCAGCAGGTAGCCGACGTTGGCGCACTTCTCGTTGAAGTCCAGTGAGTAGAACCATGTGGTGACGCCGCGCTTCGCCTGTTGCTCGACGGCGACGCGGTCCACGCCGAGGACGCGGTTCACGTCCCAGTCGAGGTCTTCGCCGTTTAGCTTGATCTTCAGGTGCGTCAGCCCGTTGAACGGAATCCACTCCGCGAGTGTTTCTGGCAACCCGTCCCCGACCGGCTTCGCCACGTCGGCGGCCGCCAGCGGGTCGAGCGCGCCGACAAGGTGGTACATCGGCATCCGCGGCTGGGCCTTGGTCGAGACGTAGGAACTCAATTGCTCACCGGCGAACTCGGCGCCCAAGTAATGCCCGAGGTCGTGCGACATGAACTCAGGGCCGTAGGTGGAATAGCAGTTTAGCCCGTGCGCCTTGCCGAAGGCGTCGTGAAGGGCGGCATCAAAAGGGCTAGCGCACACCAGCGTGGCGAGCAGCGGAATCGGGTCGGCGACGGTGAGGCGATCACCGACTGTTTTGGTCAGCGCCGGGAAGCCGTGTTCCAGTTCCCACGTCAGGTCGATGGGGTGGCCGGTTTCCGTGAAACCGCCGTAGGCTTTCGCCACGTCGGCGGTGACGGCCTTCATGGCGTCGAGCGTCTGCTGGTAGCCCATCGCCTTGGACGGGTACGCCCACACGTTGCCCAGCGGCATCGACCCGAAGCCGTGGGCGACCGTGCCGGCCCGCGTCTCCACGGTGACGTGCGCGTTCAGCAGCGTGACGCGGTCGAGGGCGACGCCGCCGAACTTGATCGGCGAGCGATAGCGGTGGTCCTCGGTGTCGAACCGTACGTCCCGGATGCGGATGTCGGTGGGCTTCGGCATGGCGTGTGTCCAACCGGAATGAGATGAACTTCTGCTTCTGATCGGGGCGCGGGCCAGTGTGGTCAATTTTCCTGCTTTGTTCGGCCGGCTTTCGGTTTTCGTTGGAGTCCCGGCTTCAGCCGGCCTTCGGGACTCCCGTCCGCCAATGACAACCGCCCGTGCCAGAACGTCTCTGCCGAAGACCGGCTGAAGCCGGGACTCCAA
>JAYTTY010000336.1:0-6126 GCA_043744795.1 Zavarzinella sp.
GTCAGGCGGGCGGCGAACGCTTTCAGGACCGGGTTGTACCGGCGGGCCGGGCGTCGCCGGGCTGGGCGGCCTGCGCCGATTCCGCGGAAGAAGCGGACAATTCCAGCTGGGCGAGTCAGGCGGGCGTGGCAATTCTCCGGCCGGGACGGAAGCGCCGCGAAAAACGCGAATGTCGGTTGTGCGGGCGAAAATCCGTTCTACGTTTCCCGTGGATGTCGGTCCGGTCCGCCGGCCCGACCCATTTTTGTCCCCAAGGCGTGCGGCCCATGCGAATCACCGACCGGCGAAGTGCGGGCAAGCGGCGCGGCGTGGCGGCCGTGGAGTTCGCCTTCGTGCTGCCCTTCCTCCTGCTGTTGCTCGTCGGCATCTGGGAGCTGGGCCGGATTATCCACGTCCAGATCATCCTGAACAACGCGGCGCGGGACGCGGCCCGGCTGGCCGCCCAAGCGAACCTCGTCAGCACCGCCGGGACGTACACCCAGATCAAGTACAACACCGGGACGCCGAACATTCAAGAAACCGTCAACGGCTACCTCCAGGCGGCCGGGATCACCGACCTGACCGGCGTGGTGATCCAGATGGAATTCGTGGAGGGGTCCGGCACCGGCAACACGGCGGCCGACCCGTACACCGGCGTGAAGAACCAGCGGTTCCGCGTCCGCGTCAGCATCCCCTACGCCAACGTCCGGTGGACGACGCTCACGCTCATCAACCCGACCACGCTGACGGCCGAGGCGTACTGGCAGTGCCTGGTCGATGACCCGTTCACGCTGGACACGACGCTGCCCGGTTGGACCCCTTGACCCCCGAATCCGCGAGGCGACCCCGTGCTGCTCCGACCGACCATGCCCCGCCGCCGCGGGGCGACCACCGTGGAATTCGCGGTCGTCTCGATCCTGCTGTTCCTGATGCTCTTCGGCATCTTCGAGTACGGCCGGTTCCTGTTCGTGTACCACCTGACCACGAACGCGGCCCGCGACGCCGCCCGGTTCGCCGTCGTCCACACGGGCGGCGGGACCATGTCCGGCGAGCCGGCGGCCATCACGACCGCCGACGTGCAGGCCGTGTGGCGGACCGGCGTGTTCAACGGGACGAACTACGGCACCGGCATGTGCGGCATGGAGAACAACATCACCGGGTGGACGTGCAACGTCTTCGCCGTCTCGGACGTGGACTTCTTCACGAACCCGCCGAACCTGACCGCGGCCGGCAAGCCCGACTGGACCACGGCGTCGTTTCACCAGAAAATTTGCGTGCAGATCACCGGCACTTACAACCCAGTGGTCCCGAACTTGATCGGGCTGAATTCGTCCATCCCGTTCACGGTCAACATCCTGATGGGCAGCGAAGCGAACTGACGGACCCGAACAGAGCCAACCCGGGCCGGGGAGAACAATGCGGACTTTACCTTCGAATTTACGCCGGGAAGCGGCCGTGCTTCCCCTCGTCACCATCTGCCTCGTGGCCCTGTTGGCCTTCGTGGCCTTGGCCATCGACGTCGGCATGATGGCCGTCGCCCGGACGCAGGCGCAGGCCGCGGCCGACATCGGCGCGCTGGCCGGGGCCAGAACCCTGAACGGCCAGTCCGGCAACAACAAGACGGGCGCCGAGGCCGAGGCCCGCGAGGCGGCCACCAGCAACTATATCCTGACCTCGCTGGTCACCACGGGCCAAGTGTACGCCGTCACGTCCGGCGTGTACCGCTACGACACGACGTCGTCCCGCTTCGTGGCCGACTTCGCCACCGCCCCGACTTCCTTGGAAGCGTACGGGGCGATGCAGGTGGAAATCCGCACGACGCAGCCGACCTACTTCGGGCGCGTGCTGGGCATGAACTCAATGAGCGTCAACGCCATCGCCACCGCCGTCCACCGGCCCCGCGACGTGGCCATCGTCCTCGACTTCTCCGGGTCGATGAAGTTCTCCAGCGAGTATAATTACCCCAGTATTTCCGGCGCGACGCCGGTCACCGGGTCGCTCAACCCGGACCCGAACTTCCCCCGCTTTGGTCCGTGGAACATGTACCCCGTGGCGACGGCCGGCAGCCCCAACCCCATGCAGCGCGTCGACGCCTACATCGACGGCGGCGGGGAGACGCACGCGGCCAACAACCTGACGACGACGACGGCCAACGGCCCGCCGCTGGTCAACTGCTTCCAGACGACCGCCGCCCTGGGCGGGCCGAACGCCTTCGTCTACGGCGGCGACCTGACGGCCGGCAGTTTTAACATCGCCAATTCCCCGGTCTGCACCCCCGCCCCGGCCGCGTGGACGAGCCAATACGCGGGCGGCTACGCCGGGGACCGGTGGCCGCAAAAATTAAACAACTCCTCCACGAATCCCGGCGTGGCCGACTACGCCAAGACCGCGGCCGAACTGGTGTTCCCCACGGGCACGACGATCACGACTTCCACCCGCGACGCGACGTGGGAAACCAACGGGTACGACTCGGCGTTCGTCACGTTCGACAGCGCGGCGTTCAAGGGGTACTCGATGGGGCCGGGGTACTTCGGCAAGTCGTTCTACATGTGGCCGCCGGACCCGCGCTACAACGCGGCCGCCGACCCGACGAACATCTCGACGACCAACTCCGCCCAAGACACGTCGGGCCGGTGGATGTGCGACTGGCGGAAGCGGTTTTTCCTAAACCCGGGGGCGGGCACTTCGACCAAAGGCACGCCGGTGGACGACAATTCCGTGCTGTTCGACACGGTCGGGCTTCTCAAGACGCAAAACCTCGGCGTCGCGCCGATCAACTACGTCCCGAACTACGACGCGATCCTCCAGTGGATCCAGACCGGGCCGAAGACGCTCCCCAGCGCCCTGCGGGCCGGCCGCGTGCTGTACTACGCCGCCATCCCCAGTTCCCTGCCGGTCGATTGGCAGACCGGTCTCATTAAATCCGCGGCCACGGCCGAGGAGCGGTTCTGGAAGGACTACATCGACTTCGTCATCGGCTGCGGCCAGCACAACCGGGCCCAGACGCTGAACGGCAACAACGCGTCCAACACCGTCGGAAGCAACACGTTCGGCACGCCGAAAATCATTCCCAAGTTGGCGCTGACCGGGACGACCAAGCCGTACATGAACTATGACGACGTGCCGGTCCACCCGCGGGCGCACATGTGGTTCGGCCCGCTGACCATGCTCGGGTTCCTGTCGATCAATTCGCAGAACCAAGACTACAACTGGATGGCCGGGACCACCTCGGAGGCCCAGTGTTGGCAGTTGAAGGCCGGCATCCGCTCGGCCCTGACGGACATCAAGAGCAACCACCCGAACGACCTCGCCGCCGAGACGTTCTTCTCCAGCTACACCACGTGGCGGACGGCCCGCGTGTCGATGGGCAAGGACTACACCACGATGCAGAACTCGCTGTACTACCCGTACTCGCTGCTCGGCAGCCTCGGCACGGCCAGCAGCGAGAAGCGGCCGTACCAGAGCAACACCGTGATCGACGGCGCCAACCCGAGCGGACTGGACCCGTTTAACTACCAGGCCGACATCCCGCTGGCCGGCGGCGGGACGAACCCGGCGATGGGCCTGATGGTGGCGTACAACCAGTTTAACTGGAACGGGACGGACTCCCACAACAGCGTGGCGTACACGGGCCGCAAGGGCGCCTCCAAGATCGTCATCATGGAGACGGACGGCGTCGCCAACCAGAGCGCGACCTCCACGTTCTCCGCCATCAGCGGCGGCGGCGGCACGTACCGCTGGACGAGCATCGCCAACGTCGGCAGTTCCAACGGGAACCCGGCCGCCATGAACGCGGCCATCTCGATGGCCTACATCATTAACAACGACTCGACGGGGTCCAAGGCGTGGCCGACCTTCCCGGCGTACACGGCCGCGACCGGCCTGCCGACGGCCGGGGCGCCGGCGAACTCGTACGGCGTCAGCGGCCCGGGGTTCTCCACGACGCGGCTGCCGGCCCAAGTCCACACCATCGCCTTCGGCGAACTGTTCGAGGCCTCGACCGTCTCGTCCCAGAAGACGCGGGCCTTGGAATTCCTGCGGAACGTCCAGATCGCCGGCGGGACGTCGCCCGCGGGGGCGTCGTCCATTCAGAGTTACAAGATCATCACCGGCGCCTCCGCGGCGCGCATCGAGAACCTGCGGCAAGCCTTGGAGCGCATCATGCAGGGGGGGATTCAGGTCGCCCTGATCCAGTGATGCCGGTCGTGCCGGCCCGGCACGCCCCCCCGACAATCTGATCCTCGCGGCCGCCTTGCCGAACTTGCGGGTTCCCAAGGCGGCCACTATTTTGACCGCATCGCCGTCCGTTCCTTGCCGGGTCCGTCATGTCCCACGTCGCGGCTTACGTGAACGTCTCGAAGACCTACAAGGCCGGCTGGCTCGGCCGCGGCACGACGGCGGTGGACGGCGTGACGCTCAACGTGCCGGCCGGCAGCGTCTACGCCTTGCTCGGGCCGAACCGGGCCGGGAAGACCACGCTCGTTAAACTGCTCCTCGGACTGAGCCGCCCGACCGGCGGGACGATTCACCGACTGGGAAGTCCGGCCGCGGACCGCCGCACGCTGGCCCGCGTCGGCTACATGCACGAGAACCAGCACTTTCCCCGCTTCCTGCCCGCCCGCGAACTGTTGCGATTTTACGCCTCGCTGACGCTGATGAAGGCCGAGGGCATCCCCAAGCGAGTCGAGGACCTGCTCGCCCGCGTCGGGCTGGCCGACCGGGCCGAGGAGCCGATTTCCCGCTTCAGCAAGGGGATGGTGCAGCGGCTCGGCCTCGCCCAAGCGTTGCTCAACGACCCTGATCTGTTGATCTTGGACGAGCCGACCGAGGGCCTCGACCTGATCGGCCGGGCCATGCTGCGGGACATCATCGCCGAGCGGAAGGCCGAGGGCAAAACGGTGATCCTCGTCTCGCACGTCCTCTCCGAAGTGGAACAGACGTGCGACCGCGTCGGCGTCATCGTCGCCGGCAAGTTGGTGAAGGAGGCGGCCGTCGCCGACTTAGTCACCGACCCGAAGACCCGCCAGCCCCGGCCACTCGAAACTGTCCTCCGGCCTCTGTACGAAGGGAGGGGCGCGTGAACCTCTCGAACGCCCTGCTCGCGACCGGCTGGCTGATCCGCCTGACCATCCGTCAATCGTTCGCGTCCAAACTCTTCTGGGCCATGCTGACGCTCAGCGCCGTGTGCATCTTTTTCTGCCTCGGCGTGCGCGTGAAGGACGGCGAACGCCTGCCGATGGCCGACGGGGACGTGAAGCAAGGGCTGCCCGCGAACGACCCGTTCGTGAAGAAGATGGGGCCGGACGCCGTGAAGGCGTCCGGGGTGGACGTGACCGGTGCGGACGAACTGTCCCTCGGGTTCGGGGCGTTCTCCATCACCACCAGTCGCGGGCGGGAGGATTCCGTCCGCTTCCTGCAAGTGTGGCTGGCCGGGCTGGTCGCCGGGACGGCCGGCATTTTTCTCGCCCTCATCTGGACGGCCGGGTTCTTGCCGTCCTTCCTCGACCCGACGCAGGCCACGGTCCTGATCGCCAAGCCCGTGCCGCGCTGGAGCCTGTTGCTCGGCCAAGTGATCGGCGTCATGGCGTTCGTGGGCATTCAGACGACATTCTTCGTCGTCGGCACATGGCTGGCCTTGGGCATCGCCACGGGGGTTTGGGACGCCCGCTACCTGTTGGCCATTCCGATTCTGCTGCTGCACTTCGCCGTATTTTACAGCTTCTCCGCGATGCTTGCCGTGTGGACGCGCAGCACGGTCGTCTGCGTGTTCGGCACCCTGCTCTTCTGGGTTCTGTGCTGGGGGATGAACTTCGGCCGGCACGCGGTCGTCGCCAACGAGCCGAAGGGCATTTCGCCCGGCTCGCTAGCCGTGCTGGAGGTCGGCTACTGGTTGCTGCCGAAGCCCGGCGACCTTAACCTGGTGCTGGACGACGCCCTCGACAGCCGGGCGTTCGCCGGCAGCGTCCCCGAATTTGACGTGGCCCGCCGCAAAGACCGCCTACACTTACCCCTGTCCGTCCTGGCGTGTTTGCTTGCCGCCGCGTGGATGTACGGCGTCGCGGCGTGGGAATTTAGGCAGGCCGAGTATTAAATCAACAGACTCACCACAAAGGCACGAAGGTCACACAGAGTTTCACAGAGAAGACC
>JAYTTY010000337.1:0-23293 GCA_043744795.1 Zavarzinella sp.
CCCGGGGTTCGCAAAGCCTCACCCACGGGCTACAGTCCGTCGCCCTTCCAGGGCTGAAAACCAAACACAAGGTTTTAGCCCCGGAGGGGGCGTCGGACTGTAGCCCGTGGGTGAGGCTTTGCGAACCCCGGGGATTCAGGCCAACGAATCCCAGAAATTCGGGCCAAACCGGAGCCTTTATTTCTCTCTTCCCCCGTGTTACCATAGCGCTCACCTTTCCCCGCCCTCCCCGGAGTCTTCGCATGGCCCTGAATCGGCGCACCTTTCTCCGCACGGCGACCGCCAGCGTGTCGGCCGGCGGCCTCACCTACTTCCTCCCCGAGTTCCCGGCGCTGCGGGCCGACGACCCGCCGGCGCCGTCGGACCGGATTCGCTTCGCGGCCGTCGGCGTCGGCGGTCAGGGGAAAAGTAACCTCGCGGCCCACGCCAAGGACTGCGTCGCCGTCTGCGACGTGGACGCCACGCGGCTCGCGGCGGCCGTCGCCCAAGTCGAGAAGGCTTCGGGCAAAGCCCCGGAGGGCGTGGCCGACTACCGCAAGATTCTGGACCGCAAGGACGTGGACGCCGTGATCGTCTCCACGCCGGACCACTGGCACGCCCTCGTCACCGTGGACGCCTGCCACGCCGGCAAGGACGTGTACTGCGAGAAGCCGTTGACGCTGACGATCGCCGAGGGCCGCAAGATCGTGGACGCCGCCCGCAAGAACAAGCGCATCGTGCAGACGGGCAGCCAACAGCGGTCGGACGCCAAGTTCCGGCAGGCGTGCGAAATGGTGCGATCCGGCCGGCTCGGCAAGATCACGGAGGTGAAGGTCGGCATCCCCGGCGTGAATTTCAAGGGGCCGGCTGTTGAAGATGGCAAGCCGCCGGCGGAACTGGACTACGACCGCTGGCTCGGGCCGGCCCCGGAGCGGGCGTACAACGAGAAGCGCGTCCACTATTTGTTCCGCTTCTTCTGGGATTATTCCGGCGGCCAGCTCACCAACTTCGGCGCCCACCACCTCGACATCATGCAGTGGGCCTTGGGCATGGACGAGTCCGGCCCCACCACGATTGAGGGCAAGGCCCGCTACCACAAGGACGGCTGGTACGAGACGCCCGAGTGGTGCGAGATCGTCTACACCTACGCCAACGGCACGAAGGCCACCTGCGGCATGGCCGAGAAAGGCGGCTGCACCTTCATCGGCGAGAAGGGGACGATCTTCGTGACCCGCGGCAAGATCGAGTCCACGTCGGAGGATATTTTCAAAGACGACCTCGGGGACAAGGCCGTAAAGTTGTACGTCAGCAACGACCACCACAAGAACTGGGTCGAGTGCATCAAGTCCCGCAAGCTGCCGATCTGCGACGCCGAGATCGGCCACCGCTCGGCCACCGTCTGCCACCTCGGCAACATCGCCGCGCGACTGCAAGCGAAGATCACTTGGGACCCAACCAAGGAGATGGTGGTGGGAAATGAGAAAGCCCAAGCCATGACAGAACGCCCGTACCGGGCGCCGTGGAAGCTGACGTGACCCGCCCCGATTGTGAAGGAATTGTGAAGACCTGCCAAATTGTCTGCCATTGCGCGCGACCCATTTGGCGAATTCTTGGCAATCCGCGCGGGTCGGGATAGCGGGCGGGTGGGACGGGGACTATACGGTTGTAATGTTTCCGAGGGACGCGGGCCGCCCACAATCAATCGCCTCCCGCTGTCCCGTCGGCGGCGGCCGCGCCGCCCAAACGGCCGCCGCGTGAACTCGCTGCATTTTGACGGCCGCCACGATTCTCCCCCCTGCCAAAGGGGGACGGGGGGTCGCGTCAGCCAATGATTCTCGCTCTCGGAACTACTGTTGGAGGCGGTGCTGATCGACCTGAAGGCGGGCAAGCTGACGCACCAAGACCTCGGCCAACTCCAGTTGTCCGTGAACGACGACGACCGCGAGAAGCGCACGCCCGGCCTGATCCTCTGCACGGACAAGAACGACACTGTCGTGAAGTACACCCTCGGGGCCGACCAGAAGAAGCAAATCTTCGCCAGCCGCCACCAACTCCACCTGCCGACGGAAGCCGAACTGCGCGCCGCCTTGGGCCAGACCCGGCCAGCAGTCGCGGGCAAGCACGAACGCGGCAATGCCTGGCTTGGTTGGCGCTTCGTGAAGTCGCGACACGTTTATTTGATCGGCGGACACTCGGCTGATGCCTGACATCGCCGCCCGGGGTCAATCCTGTGTAAGATGTATGGAATGGGAGTGCAGCCGTGACGGAAGAACAGCAGAAGGAACAGTTCAGTATTGCCTATGTGCGGGCGGTGGCCGCCGCGGCGCGCGTCAACATTTACAAGATGGAAGTGGACGCGGACAGCGTTGACATCGGCTTCGCCGTGAAGAGCGTCGCCGGCGTCGCGCAGTCGCCGAAGCTCGACGCGCAACTCAAGTGCGTGACCGAACTCGTCGGCGGCGACGCCGTGTTCCGCTACCCCCTCAAGGCCAAGAATTACAACGAACTCGTCGGCGACCATTACACGCCGAAAATTTTGGTCGTCGTCCTCATCCCGCCGTCGCCGGCCGATTGGCTCGTCCAGACGCCGGACCGGCTCTCATTGCATCGGTGCGGGTATTGGGCCGACCTGCGCGACTTGCCGCCGACCCCGAACACGGCCAGCGTGACCATTGACCTGCCCAAGAGCCAACTATTTTCGCCGGAGGCCCTGCGTGCCTTGCTGCCGGCCGGGAGCCGGCCATGAACGTCTCCATCCGCGACCGCGCCGTTTACGAAACGCTGAACCCGGCAGACGTGGTCGCGTACCTGCGCTCGGCCAATTGGACGCCGGGCGAGAACCGGCCGGGGCACTCCTCGACGTGGCGCCGCGCGTTTGACGGGGAGCTGGTCGAACTCATGGTGCCGCTCAACCGGCAGTACAAGGATTACGTCGAGCGCATGGCCGAAACGGTCCCGCTGATCGCCGCCGTCGAGAAGCGGTCGGAGTTGGAAGTCCTCGGCGACGTGCAGACCGCCGGCAGTGACGTGGTCCGCGTCCGCTACCGGTACGCCACCGCCCAAGACGGCTCGATTCCCCTGGACCGGGGGGAGGCGTTAGTCGAGAACACGCGCGAACTCTTCCTCGCCGGGGCGTGCGCGGTGAGCGCCAAGCGGGCCTACTTCGGCAATCTGAAAGCGCAACAGGTGCGGGACTACGTCCAGACGCTCCGGCTCGGCCAGAGTGAGCGCGGCAGTTACGTTCTCACGGTGCTGTCGCCCGTGCCGCCGCAATTGCAGCCGGGGCGGCAAAGCCAGTTGTTCGAGTCCGAATTGGAGGAGCCGTTTGAACGGCAGGCCGTGACGCAGATGAGCAAGGCGCTCGTCTCGCTCCGGGCCGCCGCCGACGAGGCGATGACTTCCTACCAGCGGGACGTCTTTGACAAGGCCGTGCAGGACGGCGTCAGCGCCAACCTCTGCGCCGCGCTGGTGGGCATCGGCGGGTCCAACCCGCAACCGGGCGACGAACTCATCGTCTCGTTTACCTGGGCGCGCTCCCGCCCGGCCGACGCCAAGATCGTCCGCGAAATTACCTTCCCCGGCGACCGCTTCCCCGTCATCGCCGAAGCCGCCCGCCTCTACCGCGGAACGGCGTCCACGGAAGAAACGGAAATCCGCGGCGTCATCGTCGCCCTCAAGGCCGACCACCCCCACGGCCCACTGGTCGGCCCCGTCATCGTGCGCGACGTCCTCACCGGCCGCCCCCGCAAAGTGCAAATCAATCTCGACGAACCCTCCCACCGCCTGGCGTGGGAAGCCTACGAAAGCCGAGCCGAAGTAACCTGCCGCGGCATCCTGGCGCGCTCTGGGACAAGTTTGACGATTCAGGCGCCGAGGGACTTTACGACTGTCAGCGACGAGTAATGGCTGCTCTCTGAGCAGGGTTAATCGAGCAGAAACCCATACCCGGGAAACACTCTCGCCATGCCTCTTTGCCCGCACGGGTGCCGTGCCCACGGCATTGCGTGGGCATGAGAGCAACAAAACTAGGGGCCGACGATGAGTCCGGAGGAAGTGCCACACATGCCCACGCAATGCCGTGGACATGGCACCCGGCAGCAGCGGCTCACGCTCGACGGGGACCACTTTTACGCCGACTTGGTCTTTTACCACACCGTCCTGAAGTGCTTCGTGCTGATCGACCTGAAGGCGGGCAAGCTGACGCACCAAGACCTCGGCCAACTCCAGTTGTCCGTGAACGACGACGACCGCGAAAAGCGTACGCCCGGCGACCAGCCCACCCTCGGCCTGATCCTCTGCACGGACAAGAACGACACCGTCGTGAAGTACACCCTCGGGGCCGACCAGAAGAAGCAAATCTTCGCCAGCCGCTACCAACTCCACCTGCCGACGGAAGCCGAACTGTGCGCCGCCCTGGGCCGGACCCGGCCGGCGCTCACCGGCAAGCACGACCGCAGCGAGGCGTAACCTGGCGTGTCTGCCCGTCGCCGGAGCCTGCCGCCGCTTGCGTCATTTGAGTCGTCCCCGTACTTCGTGAAGCCGCGACGCGGAGGGCTTCCGCGGCAGAGCGCGGGCGACGTCTCAACGTGGCATTTGCCCACGCCTACGCGACAAAACAACAGTGAATGGTACACTTGTGCTACCTCCTATTCCTCTTTGCCGTTCGCTCGGAGATGCTTCCGTCCATTTTCCGTGAGTTCCCACACCCCTCGCGGGGAGTTACGGCGCAAAAAACCCTCGTCTACCATTGAGTTCCGCGCCCACTGCGCCGTATTATTCCACCGTGGCCGGCTCGGGTCCGATTTCAGCGCTTGGTGATCGACGTCCCGAAACTGGGCCTTCATCGTTTCACCGACCTGCTCCAACACCTGTTGCAACTGCCCACGACCGCCAAGTATGTCGAGAGCCTTTAGGATCGGTATCACGAAGGCCGACTCCGGCGTTCTCAAACCTTTCGCCAATCGATCCACCCCGGCGGCTTTCGCCGTATCGCTAACGTCCAACGCGGCCGCGTAGCGGGCTTCCATCTCTTTTGCCGGCTCAAGCGCGTATCGCTCGATCAGGCCCATAATGGAACTCGCACGCTGGTCGAGGAACAATTTGAACTGCTTGTTCCAAGCGGGGTCGGAAGCCAGTTCCGAAGGAACCAAGTGGTCGAGGAGTGAGGTCTCCAGTTTGGGGTTTACCTTCTTGAGTTCACTCAGGTAAGTGTGCGGCGGCTTTTTCCCGATGATGATGTTCAAGTTTTTCGGGATCAGCGTCCGGTTGACGACGCAATCGACCAGTTGGACCGCTTCCGCCGAATCCACGTCGAGAGGCGGGCCGGACGAGATGTACGCCCGGGGATAGATGTGGTGGTCGTCGAGCGGCTTGTCGGGGTCAATCTTCTGGGCGCTGCGCCAATCTCGCAACCCTTGGATCGCGTACCCGATCAGGTTTAACACCCCGCGATAGATGGCACTCGTGCGCTTCGTGTACGCGAACAAATCTTCCGGGTCGGTCACCAGCGACCGCAGGCGGGTGAAGTAGTCCCGGCGCTCGATCCGCTTCCCGACCGCCACTTGGGCCAGGGCTTGGCAGTCCGTGATGATGACTTCGTTCGAAGCCATACTGTACCGGTTCGCGAACACGGACGCCCAGAACCAGAATTCCAAGTATTTGCGCTGCTCCTCGTCGATTCGGTCAAACCCCTTCACGCGGTCCAAGAAGATCATCAAGGGAATAACCATGTTCTCCGACGGCAGCCAGTCGCGCGTCAGCACGAAGTGTTGCCTGACCAAGTAGTCGAGACTGTCCTTGTAGAGGTCAGACGCCCGGTCCCAGTGTCGGTCAAAGTCGGCTGCCTCAAGATTCTCAAGGATTGACTTCTTGTCAATGGTGACGGCCCGCCCCTTTTCCAAGGCCGTGAAGTAGGCGACGGTGCGGACAATGGTCTCGCGGTTCAGCCTGAGATTGTGCTGCCCCTCAAATTCCTCGATCTTCTGTCGCAGGTTGAAGCCGTGGTATAACTTGGCCGCCAAGATGTCAGTGAAATTCAGTTGGATGCCGCGACTGTTGCTCCGCTCGAAGAAGAGGCAGAATTTGTCCAACGTCATGTCGAGCAAGTGAAACGCGACCAACTTCTGCATCTTGTACAGGTCGCTCAGTTTTCGTACTGTCCGGCGATAGGCCTTGGCGAACAGCTTCCGCCTCGGGTCGTCGTCCCCAAGATTGAGGCCAAAGGGGGAATCGGCAAAGAGCCGGTCAAGGTCTTCGTCCTCCAAACTCTCCGCTTCGGTCCGGTAAGCGTCGGATAGGAGAACCGAAATTGCTTCATCGCTCGCCTCACCCGCCACATCGGCAAGAGTGGCCTCGAGTGGCCGATCAATGATCTCATCCGGCTTGAGGTCACTGCCGAGAATCACATACACGGGATCGACGCCGGTAAGCGCGCGGTAGATCGAGGTGATCCGTTGTTGCCCGTCGAGGATGATGCGCAGATTCTGCGTCCGGCTCTTGGCGACGATCTCGTCCTTCGAGTAGTGCCGCATTTTCAGGGCGGCCCGCGCCCCCTTGCCCTTCCGCGGGCGGTCATCGATTTGGCGCAGGGTCATCCCGAAGCCCGGCTTCCCGTAGATGATCGTGCCGATGAAAATCTCACGGATGAGCGAGTCGAACAGGTCATATGTCTGGTCCATTTCCCATCGGAAGTCGCGTTGGAACTCGGGAAGAAGTAAGGTCTCCGCGCGGACGGAGCGGATGATGTCGAGCAGCGATTCCGTTTGGCTTTGGTTTTCATTCACTGAGGCACCTCAAAACGCGAGAACATTTTTCGACTGCTGACGAATGCCAATTCATTGATTGCATTCTTACGCCGGCTATGCCGCAGGGGCCATTAATCACTGACCTTCGAATGCACTTATGGAGTGGCGGACAATTGCAGGGCGATGCTGCCCCAAGGATTTCGATCATTTCTTCCCCCGTCACCAACAGTCGTCTCCCGACTCGCCCGCCTCATGTTCTCCCCTCCGATAACTTCCCCCCTTCGCCTCACCCACCCCCTATCAATGCACCAAGGGCTTTTCCGAGTACAAGGGGCGTGCCGATGGGCGAACCGAAGTTGAACCGGCCGTGGCTGGTGGCCGTCTGGCCAGGGATGGGGCACGTCGCCCTGAACGCCGGGGTGTACTTGTTGTCCAAGCTCGGGATGGCCGAGTTTGCCGAGGTGAAGGCGGACGACTTGTTCGATGTGGACGCGGTCGAAGTCGAGGGCGGGCTGATCGGGCCGACGCGGATGCCGCGGAACCGGTTCTACGCCTGGCACGACCCGAAGGGCCGGCACGACCTCGTCGTGTTCGTCGGCGAGGCCCAGCCGCCGCTCGGCAAGTACCCGTTCTGCAAGCGGATCGTCGCGTTCGCCAAGGAACTCGGGGTCGAGCGGCTGTTCACGTTCGCGGCGATGGCGACGCAGATGCACCCCGGGCACTCGTCGCGCGTGTTCGCCGCCGCCACGGACGCGGCCAACCTGGACGAGATGAAGCGCCTGGAACTGACCCCGCTGGAGAACGGCAACATCGGCGGCCTCAACGGCGTGCTGCTCGCCGCCGGCGCCGCCGAGGGGCTGAACGGCGTGTGCCTGCTCGGGGAGATGCCGCACATCTTCGCCCGGCTCGCATTCCCGAAGGCGTCGCACGCCATCCTGGAGTCGTTCGCCGTCCTCGCCGGCCTGGACCTCGACCTGGCCGAGCTGGCCGCGTGGGCCAAGGCGGCCGACGACCAGCTCGGCGAAATCCTGGCCCGCGTGGAGGAGATGCGCGCCGCCAACGCCCCGCCGAGCGAGAGCGGCGAGTTCGAAGCCGTCAGCGAGGAGGGGGACGAGCCGCTGTCGGAGGAGAGCCAAGCCGTCGCCGACGACCGGGAGCACATCGAGACCCTGTTCACCGCCGCCGCCCGCAGCCGGACCAAGGCGTTCATGCTGAAGCAGGAACTCGACCGCCTGGGCCTGTTCAAGGAGTACGAGGACCGGTTTTTGGACTTGTTCAAGAAGTCGAAATGAGGCGGGCGACCACTTGCGTACTTTGCGTGTGTCGGGTTAAGATGGCCGTATCTGCCGGGGGAGTCGCGACATGGCCGTGCCGGCATTGACCGCCCACTTTTTGGTCGTCTGCCGGCATGTGTCATGGGACGGCCCGACACGGCCCGGAACGCCGCGGACACTCGAAGGCGTCAGTTACGTCTACCAGACGGACGAGCCGAATGGCTTTCCGTGCGAGACGACGTTTTGGCTGTTTGCCCGGTTGAGCCTGTTCAGTAACCGTGAAGTGTCACGGGACCTCCGCGTGTCGTTCATCTGGCATGACGACCCGGAGTTGCGCCCGGAAGTGTGGATTCGTCCGTTCCCGACCTCGCCAATGCGGCCGGCCACGCCGGTGCGGGACGTGGCGAACGACTTTTCGACCACGTTCGAAGGGCCTGGGCGGTACGAGTTTCGGTTGTGGCACCCGGCCGGCCGGCGGTGGGACGGAAGTCGCCGCCGCCGCACGTTGGCCAGAGCGTTCATCAACATGAAGGGATAGCCATGAGACGCAGAAAGTCGGGGTTGCCGTCGTTGCCGATGCCGGGCGAGTATGAGTTTGAGACCGGTCACCTCGGCCCGCCCGTGTACGCCTACCCGCCCCCGCCGGTCAAGTCCCGTGGGGTCCACATCCCTGGCGAACGGGACACATCCGCCCAACCGGCGGACGGGCAGACCGTAGAGTCGGAGCCCAAGACGGAGTAGGTCGGCCCGCGGAAACCCGTTGCGGCCCGCCCCGCGCGCTGGTAGTTTAACTCTCTCCCGCCGCGAGCCGTTTCCCATGCTCTCTTTCCGAAGCCAACACCCCACCCGCCGCGACCTCCTCCGCCTCGGCGCCCTCGGCGGGCTGTCGCTGCCGGACGTGTTGCGGCTGCGCGCCCAAGAGCCGACGGGCAAGGCGCCGCGGGCCGTCATCATGGTTTGTCTGGCGGGGGGGCCGAGCCACCTCGACATGTACGACTTGAAGCCGAACGCCCCTTCGGAAGTGCGCGGGGAGTTTAAGCCGATCAAGACCGTCGTGCCGGGGTTCGACATCTGCGAACACTTCCCACTGCAAGCCGGCATCGCGGACAAGTTGGCGCTGGTGCGGTCGCTGCAATTCGTCGAGCCGATGCAGCACGAGTTGGAAGAGGTGTACACCGGGTTCCCCAAGTCGGCGAAGCGGCCGTCGTTCGGGTCGGTGATTAGCCGGTTCAAGGGGGACGGCACCCGCGGGCCGTCGTATGTGAGCCTGGAGTACAGCACGGGCACGTCGAGTTACGAAAGCCCGCAGTACGCCGGGGCGGCCCACCGGGCGCTGCACATCTCGGGCGGCGAGGGCGTCCGCAACCTCGGCCTGCTCAACGGCATCTCGCGCGCCCGGCTCGACGACCGCCGCGGCCTCCTGCACGACTTCGACACCTACCGCCGCGAGCAGGACGCCCGCCGCGAGAGTCGGGACATGGACGCCCACACGGCCAAGGCCCTCGACATCCTGACCGCCCCGCGCGTCCGCGACGCCTTCGACCTGAGCCGGGAGCCGGAGAAGGTCAAGGCCCGCTACGGCGACAAGGACGCCAAGTTCGCCTACGTCGGCACGGCCGCCGACTCCCTCTGGTACGGGCACAACTTCCTGCTGGCCCGCCGCCTCGTGGAAGCCGGCGTCCCCGTGGTCACGATGCGGGCCGGCCTGTGGGACCACCACGGCAACGTGATCCAGTCGCAGGGCGGCAAGAACATCTGGCACAATTTGAAGAGCACGCTGCCGCTGCTCGACCGCTCCGTTCACGCCCTGGTGACAGACCTGCACGACCGCGGCCTCGACAAGGAAGTGCTCGTGGTGGTGTGGGGCGAATTCGGCCGCACCCCGAAGATCTCGCAGACCGGCCGCGACCACTGGCCGGACGCCAGCTTCGCCCTCTTCGCCGGCGCCGGCTGCCACGGCCAAGTGATCGGCGAGACCGACAGCCACGGCGCCCGCCCGAAGTCCCGGCCGCTGGGCCCGCAAAACGTGCTGGGCACGGTCTACCACGCCCTCGGCATCGACTCCCGCGAAAAGCTCACCGACTTCTCCGGCCGCCCCGTGCAGTTGTTGGATGACGGCGAGCCGATCGAAGAACTGGTCGGGTAAAAAAACGATTTGAACCGCCGAGGCGCAGAGAAAACAGTTTTAACCGCCAAGGCGCGGAGACGCCAAGACGACCAAGAACAGATTTTTCTTCCGCAGAGAAAACGAGTTGAACCGCCAAGGCGCGGAGACGCCAAGAAAGACATTTTTGAAATGGTTTTCCTTGGCGTCTCCGCGCCTTGGCGGTTAAAACTGTTTTCTCCGCGCCTCGGCGGTTCAACTCGTTTTGATGTTTGAGAGCGATTTCATGAGAAGAGAGCCTTCCCCCGAGGCGGATCGACTGGCGCATGAGGTTATTGGCGCGGCAATTGAGGTTCACCGAATTCTCGGGCCGGGCTACCTGGAGAAGACGTACGAAGAGGCGCTGGCCGTCGAGTTCCGGCTGCGGGACATCCCGTTCTCCCGGCAACACCCGATCGCCCTCCTGTACAAGGGCCACGCCGTCGGCGAAGGCCAACTCGACTTCCTCGTCGGCGGCGAACTGGTGGTGGAGTTGAAAACGGCGACCGCCTTGGCCGAGGTCCACAAGGCGCAAGTCCTCGCGTACTTGAAAGCCACCGGCCACCTGCTCGGCCTGCTCATCAACTTCCACGTGTCCGTTCTGAAGGACGGCATCAAACGAGTCATCCTTTCGGACTAAAGCAGTTTGAACCGCCAAGGCGCCAAGGCGCCAAGGCGCCAAGAAGACAACAGAAGAAAAATCCTTTCTTCTGTTGTCTTCTTGGCGCCTCTGCGCCTTGGCGGTTAAAGCTGTTTTCTCCGCAGCAGTTCAATCAGTACCGGAACTCGACGCCGGCCGTCAGGCCTTGGGCGTGGAAGCTGCTCGTGTTGGTCAGGAACGCCGGGCGGGCCGGGCCGATCAAGGCGCCGCCGCCGAAGACCGGGCTTTGCGTCGGGTTGGTGTTGCGGTCGATCTGGTCGCCGGGCCGGGCCACTTGCGTCCACCACAGCACGTCGTAGCCCACGAACACGCGCGTCCCGTCGGTGACCTGGTAGCCGGCCCGCAGGTTCAACTCGGGGATGGCCGTGAAGTCGCTCACGGTCCGGTGGCCGGTGTTCGTCGGCAGGGCGAAAAAGCCGCCGGGCAGCGTGGCGGCCGGGGCCGACACGCGGGTGACGCCGCCCACGTCGATCGTTTCGCGCGTCTGGCCCAGCGCGAGCTTCGCCGTCAGGCCGAGGGTGTACCGGCCGACCGCCGTGTTCGCCCGGGCGCCGACCTGGCCGCCGTAGAAGTGGTTCTCGGTCGCGAACCGGCACGTCATGGTCGTTGTGGAAACTGCCGCGATGTCCGTGGAGTTGTTCTCGATGGTCAGCGACTCCGACAGGTCGGCGTAGCGCAGGCCGGCCAGCAGCGTTACTTCGGTGTCCCCGGTGGCGACGGCGAACAGGGCGTTGGCCTCCGCGCCCCACAGGCGGGCCTCGCTGTGAACACGCACGCTCCCGGCGAACCCGGCCGCCGGGTCGGCGACGATCAGCCGGCCTTCCCGGCCGGCGGTGACGTTGAACGACGGCAGGTAGATCGGCGGGCTGCCGGCCGCGCCGGAGGCGGTGCGGAACGTCGCGTCCCACCCGTCGAGCCAGAAGGCGCTGGCCTCCACGCCCAGCGGCCCGTGGTCGTCGAGCCACGTGCCGGCGGTCAGCCGGAAGCCGGGGGACCGGCCGAGGTCCACGCCATTGCCGCCGTACAGGACGCGCGTGCCGGGTTGGCCGATGGCGCCGGCCAACGGGTCGGCCGGGTCGCCGGTGGTGACGAGCGGGAAGCCCAGCGGCGCGTCCTTGATCGACCAGTTCAGGTACGCCCCTTCAATCCAGCAGCGCGGCTGTGGGCACGCGCACCCGGCCCCACAGACGTCGGCCGGCGCCGTGACCGCGGGGGCCAACTCGCCGATGGTCTTGGCGTCCCCCTCGGCCATCGCCGAGCCGGCGACCACCGCCAGAAGGACCGCGCTCAACCCGGTACGCACGTTCATGCCGACCACCTTGCCGCGGGAACGCCATTGAGAAGAATGGCTTCCCCGGTATCGGCCGCCCGGCCGCCGCCCCACCGGCGGAACCCGCCTTCGCGGGCCAACCCGGCCGCCCGGCACGTGCATAACCGGCGGAGTTTAGCGGGCCGCGAAAGGCAACCTAACCCCCCGGCCCCCTTCCCGAGGCCGGGAAGGGGGAGCGAGTGGGTTTGAGTCTTTCGCTGAACTGTTGCTGTCGTGTTAGGCAGCGATGTTGGCCCGCTTGCTCCCCCTTCCCGGCCTCGGGAAGGGGGCCGGGGGGTTAGGTTGCCTTTCCCGGCCAGCGCGTTCGGTCAGTTGCTCTTTGCTCTCCGTCGTGAGTTCCCTATCCTAACCCACAAACCCCGGCCGGACTCGATTGGTCACCCACCTTCCTTTCAAGCCCTTTCCTGGCCTGGTTGCCCGCACAACTGCTGTCGATGACCGTTGCGCGGCGGCGTGAATGTTCCGCGTGTCCGGCATATTTGCGGACTGACGGAACGATTTCGCACTGCCCCGACACCGATTTTGGCGTTACCATGATTGGGTTCTCCGGGGTTGCCTAAACTCCCGACCCCCCGTACTCGCACTCGTTTCCCCTGCTCCCGGACTCCCATGAAGCCGACCAAGCCGCCGTTTCGCCTCGCGTCCGCCCGCAAGCCCGTGCGCCTGCGCGTCGAGAACCTGGAAGACCGGAGCGTCCCGGCGGCGGCCATCACGGCCACCAAGACGTACACCCTCGACGACCCGACGGCCAACCCCGGCGAGACGATCCACTACACGGTGACGGTCGCCAACACCGGGGACGCCACCGCCACCGGCGTGACGTTCGACGACACCTTCGACCCGAACGCCCCCTACGTGAGCGGCACGCTCAAGGCGTCGCCGAAGGCCGCCGCCCACGCGTACCCCGCGGCCGGCAACACGCAACTGTCCCGGCCGGCCGGCACGCTGCTGGCCGGGGCCGTGGACGTGGACGGCAGGACGGCCGACAACTTGCTGACCGTCGTCGCCGAGACGGTGGCCACCACCCAAGGCGGCAGCGTCGCCATCGCGGCCGACGGCTCCTTCACGTACACGCCGCAGACCGGGGACGAGAACGTCGTCGACAAGTTCACCTACCAGGTGAAAGACGGCGACAACCTGATCGGGACGGCGACGGTCAGCATCAATCTGGGGGAAGTCGTCTGGTACGTGGACTCGGCCGCGAGCGGGGCCGAGGACGGGTCCAGCGCGAAGCCGTACAACTCGCTGGCCGATGTGAGCGGGGCCGGCGGGGGCGACCAAGACGGCGACATCATCTTCATTAAGGAGCGGGCCGGGGATTACGACGGCAACCTGACCCTGCGGACCGGCCAACGTCTCTACGGCGGCGGGGCCGACTTGGTCGTCAACGGCGTGACGATCAACACGGCCGGGTCGAACACGACGTGGGTGACGTCCGCGGCGAGCACGGACGCTCTCACCCTCGGCAGCGGCAACACGGTCAAGGGCTTCACCATTGGGAACACCACCGGCGTCAAGATCAAGGGCTCCGCCGTCGGCGCCGCCACGTTCGGCAACCTGACACTCCAGGGCAGCGGCCCCGCTTTGAACATTAACGGCGGCACCCTCGCCGGGACCATCGACAGCCTTTCCGCCGCCACGCACAGCAATGCCGTCCTGTTGCAGAATCTGGCCGGCGCGTTAAGCATCAATGGCGGGGCCATCGACGGCAACAACAACAGCGACGACTTCGTCGTCCTCGGCGGCAACGCGGTCATCTCCTATTCCGGCTCCATCACCAACGACGACGCCAATTCCGTCAACATTCAGAATCGCACGGGCGGCTCGGTCACGCTCAGCGGCGACATCACCGACACCGGATTGGGATTCATCCTCAACAACAATTCCGGCGGGACCATCACGTTCAGCGGCGCGAGCAAGTCGCTCACCACGCTCAATAATCCGGCCGTCCAGTTGACCGGCAACACCGGCGCCACGATCAACTTCACCGGCGGCGGGCTGGCGATCACCACCACGAGCGGCGCCGGCTTCGGCGCCACCGGCGGCGGCACGGTCAATGTTACCGGCGGCGGCAACACGGTCAACACGACGACCGGCCAGATTCTCGCCTGGAACAACGTCAACATCGGCGCCAGCGGCGTCACGTTCGCGACGCTCGCCGCCTCGGGCACGGTCGCGGCCGATGCCGTTTCGCTGACGAGCGTCGGCGGGCCGGGAAATACGTTCGACGGCGGCGCCGTGACCGTGGCCGGCACCAGCGGCGGCTTCACCAGCGACGGCATCGGCATCAACTCGTCGGCCGCCACGTTCCAGTTCGCCTCCGCGACCATCGATAATGCGAGCGGCCACGCCATCAACTTCACCGGCGGCAATGGGCCGGTGACGTTCACGACCGTCGATCTCGACGGCATGGCGGCCGAGGGCATAAATATCGTCAACAACACCAACAGCGTTACGGTCAATGGCGGCAGCATCGGCGCCACCAATGATGCCGGCGACAGAGGCGTGCAGGTCCAGGGCGGGAGCGGCGACGTAAGCATCGCCGCCGCCATCACGAGCAACACCGGCAACGGTGTCTTCTCCGGCACGTTGCGAACGGGGGGCACGGTCACTCTGTCGGGCAATTTAAACCAGAACAACGCCGGGATTGCCATTAATGTCGGGAGCAACACCGGCGGGACGTTCAACTTTAGCGGCCCGTCGAAGACGTTCACGAACAGCGGTGGAACGGCCGTCAACTTCACGACCAATACGGGCGCGACGATCAATTTCACCGGCGGCGGCCTGGCGATTACGTCCACGAGCGCCGGCGCCGGCTTCGGCGCCACCGGCGGCGGCACGGTTAACGTCACCGGCTCGGGCAACACCATTACCTCGACTACTGGCACGGCCCTAAACGTCGCCAACACGACCATCGGCGCAAGTGGGCTGACGTTCCAGAGCATCTCGGCCGGCAACAACACGGCGGCCGCCGATCCGGTCAATGGCATCGTGCTCAACACCACCGGCTCCACAGGCGGGCTGACAGTGACCGGCGATGGTGGGGCGGCGAATAACGGCTCGGGCGGCACGATTCAAAACACGACTGGGGCCGGCATCTCACTGACGAGCGTGGGCCCCATCAGCCTCGGTTACATGAACGTCACTAACTCCGGCACGGATGGCATCAAGGGAACGGGCATCACGGGCGGATTCACGCTCAATCGCAGCAACGTGATGGACGCGCCGACCGGCGGCGCAACCGATGACGGCGTGGATTTGGCGAACGTCAGCGGCGCGGTGACGTTCACGAACGACCTCGTGGACAAGTCGCCGCACAACAACGTGGTCGTGGACAACAATAACACGAACATGTCGTCGTTCACGATGACGGGCACGACGCTGAGCAACGACGCCACGAGCAATCCGCCGCAGAACGACGGGCTGCTGCTGACCATGCGCGGCAACTCGGTGCTCACGGGCGGCAACATCCAGAACAACACCTTCTCCGGGCACCGCGCCGTCGGGGTGCAGATTCAGACCAATGATTCGGGACGAATCGGCGTGAACTCCGGCACCGTCACCGTCACCGCGTTGACCACGGCCAATAGCATCACCGTCCAGAACAACACCTTCACGAGCAATGGCCAGGGTGTCGACATCGACGCGTCGCAGATTTCAAACCTGACGTTCCAGGTGCTGAACAACTCAATCGTCGGCAAGGTGACATCGCCCAACGCGGTCTCCAACCAGTCCAGCGCCACGGCCATCAACGTCATTACGGCGGCGGGAGCGGACACGGGGCCGACCAGCCACGCCTTCGTCGGAAAAATCGACACGAACACCATTGGCACGCAAGGGGTGAAGGACTCGGGCTCGGGCTTCGGCAACGGCATCCGCGCGGTCATCCAGGGCGTGGCCACGCAGGCCGCGATCACGATCAACAACAACACGATCCGCGAGGTGCCCAATGCGACCCTCATTAACCTTTTCGCCCAAAACGGCGCCGCCACGACGGGCTTTGGCTCGGCCCGGTTCAAGGTCACCAACAACACCATGCCGCAGCCGACCGGCTCGAACCTCGGACTGGGCGGGCCGGCGAACACGCCGATCGCCGACACGGGCATTTTCATGCTGGCCGACGAGGACGGGATCGGGACCGCCCTGATCACCGGCAACACGATTTACGACGTTTCGGTATTCAGCGGGTCGTTCGACGTTTATCTTGCGCAGCGCGACGGCCCGCCCGCCAACTCCCAGCTTCGGATTGAGGGCACCACCAGCGTCTCCTCGTACATCTTGGCGAACAATACGCTGACCGGCGGCAGCAAATTCATCGACGAAGGCGCCGGCTCCGGGAACCCGAGCACGCTCGTCGCAATCGCCAGCGCAGGAGCGTATCCACTGTTCTTCGATCCCTTCGGCGGCGTAGCAGTGGCTCCCGAAGAACACTCCGCGACCGTCGCTATCGCCGATGCCGATCCAACTTCAACCGACCTTAACGTTACACCTGGCGTCACCAACACTCCAACCAATCCGACTCTGGCGGACGACGAACCGAGCGCCGTTCCATCACCCCTTATTCCGGCAAACAGCGTAGCGCCTATCCCCACTCAGGACGACCCGAACGCCATCGTCGCTGCGGCCATCGATCGCTGGGCCGCCGCCGGGCTGTCCGCCGAGCAGGTCGCGTTCCTGCACACGGTCACGGTCGAGTTCGCCGACCTGTCCGGGTGGAACCTCGGGGCCGCGACCGCCGGCCATGTGACACTTGATAGCGACGCGGCCGGCCAGGGGTGGTTCGTCGATCCGACGCCGCTGGCCGACGAGGAGTTCTCGGCCGTCTCCGGCACGCGGTTGGGCAACGGGCCGGCCGGCAAGCTCGACCTGCTGACGACGGTGATGCACGAATTGGGCCACCAACTCGGCCTGGACGACAGCTACAGCGCCGCCGACCGCGACAGCCTCATGTACGGCTACCTCGTCCTCGGCGAGCGCCGCCTCCCCGGCACCGGCCAGGCCGCCGGGGCCGCCCCGCACCTCGCCGCGGGCGACGTGGACTTTATCTTCGCCCCGGCCATCGGCGACCTCGACGCCGGCTCGGCGGTGACGTACACGTTCGACGCCCTCATCGCCGCCGCCCCGCTGGCGGCCGGCGTCGAGGGCGTCTCCAACCAGGGGACGGTGACGTACAACACCTCCCTGACGAAACTAACCGACGACCCGGCCGTCGGCGGCGCGGCCGACCCGACTGCCACGCCGGTCTTCGCCCAGCCGGACCTGACCGTGACCGGCTCCGACAGCCCCGACCCGGTGCGGCCCGGCCAGACGCTGACCTACACGCTGACCTACGGCAACGCGGCCGGCGCCACCCAGGACGCGGCCGGCGTCGTCCTCACGGCCACGCTGGCGAACAACAGTACGTTCAACGCCGGGGCGAGCGCCGCCGGGTGGGTGGCGCAGGGCGGCGGCGTGTACAAGTTGACCGTCGGCGCCCTGGCCGCCGGGGCGACGGGCAGCGCCGCGTTCGCCGTCACCGTGGACGCGGCGACGCCGACCAACGTCACGCTCATCGACGACTTCACCGTCACTATCGCGTCCGACGACCCGCAAGGGGACGCCGCCGCCGCCGACAACACCATCAAGATCGACACGACGGTCCAGCACAACGTCGTCCCGACGGTGACGCTGACGGCCGCCGCCCAGAGCTACACGGAGAACGCCGCCCCCGTCCCCGTGGACGACAGCGCCGCCGTCGCCGACCCGGAAGACAACTTCAACGGCGGCAAGTTGACCGTCCAGATCACGACCGGCGCCACGGCCGCCGACCGGCTGCAACTCCTGGCCGGCAGCGCTGTGACGCTCACCGGCAACGACGTGTACGTCGGCGGCACGAAAGTCGGCACGGCCACGGGCGGCCTGTCGGTCACGGCCGGCAACGCCCTCATCGTCAATTTCGTCGCGCCGGCCACGCACCTCGACGTGCAGGCCGTCCTGCGGGCCGTCCACTACGACTACACCGGGGACGCCCCGGCGGCCGGGACGACGGCGGCGAAGACGGTGTCCGTCACCGTCGCCGACGACGTCGACCCGGGCCTGACCCAGACGCGGACCGTCAACCTGCTCGGCGTCAACGACGCCCCGGTCCTGACCGGCGACGCCACGCTGTTGGCCGTCGCCGAGGACACGGCCAACCCGCCCGGCGCGACGCTGGACAGCCTGTTCACCGGGCTCGGCTTCGCGTTCTCCGACCCGGACACCGGCTCCAGCCTGGCCGGGTTCGCCATCGTCGGCAACACCGCAGCGGCCGCCGACGGCGCGTGGGAGTATTCGTCCGACGGCGGGGCCACGTGGGCCGCGGTCGGCGACGTGGCCGACGACGCGACGGCCCTGGCCGTCGCCAAGGGGTCGAAGGTGCGGTTCACGCCGGCCGCGGACTTCTTCGGCAGCCCGGCCGACCTCGTCGTCCGCGCCTTGGACGACAGCTACGCCGGCGGCTTCTCGGCCACCGCCGGCGCCGAGTCGCGCGTGACGGTGGACACGACGACCCCCGGCACGACGACCGCCATTGCGGCCGCGACCAACACGGTCAGCACGTCGGTCACCGCCGTCGCCGACGCCCCGGTGATCAGTCCCGTGACGACGGCCGAGGACACGCTGTCCGGCGTCATCACCATCACGCGCAACGGCGCGGACGGCGCCGAGGTGACGCACGTCAAGGTCGGCGCCTACGTCAACGGGACGCTGTACAGCGCCGACGGCCTCACCCTGATTCCGAGCGGCACGGTCCTGGCGCTGGACGGCGCCGGCGAGGTGACTGTCACCTTCCTGCCGGACACGGACCTGAACAGCCCCGGCACGACCTTCTCCTTCAGCGCCCAGGGGGCGACGACCGCGGGCGGGGGCGGCCTGAGTGTGGCGGCCGTGGGCGCCGTCACCGTGACGGATGTCAACGACCCCCCGACGGCCGTGGACGACACGCTGTCGGCCGTGGCGGAAGACTCCGGCCCGCGGACGATACTGGCCGGCGACCTGACCATCAACGACAGCCGCGGCGGGTCGAGCGACGAGGCCGGGCAGGCCCTGATGATCGCGGACGTGGCCGCCGTGGCCGGCGGCTCGGTGAGCCTCACCGCCGGCGGCGACGTGCTGTTCACGCCGTTCGCCGACTTCCACGGCATCGCCTCGTTCAACTACAGCGTGCGGGACGACGGCAAGTCGAACGGCATCGACGACCCGAAGACCGGGGCCGTCCGCGGGACGGTGACGTTCAACGTCACCAGCGTCAACGACGCCCCGGCCGGGGCCGACAACGCCGTGACGACGCCGGAAGACACGGACTACGTCTTCACCGCCGCCGACTTCGGCTTCACCGACACGCACGACACGCCGGCCGACGCCCTGTTGAACGTCAAGATCACCACGCTGCCGGCCGCCGGGGCGCTGACGAACAACGGCGCGCCCGTGGCCGCCGGCGACGCCGTCACGGCGGAGGACATCGCCGCCGGCCGGCTCGTGTTCACGCCGGACGCGGACGAGTTCGGGTCGCCGTACGCCACGTTCACCTTCCAGGTGCAGGACGACGGCGGCGGGGCCGACACCGACCCGACGGCCCGCCTCATGACGGTCAACGTGACGAGCGTCAACGACGCCCCGGCCGGGGCCGACGCGACGGTGACGACCGCCGAGGACACGCCCTACGTCTTCGCCGCCGCCGACTTCGGCTTCAGTGACACGCACGACGCCCCGGCGAACGCCCTGCTGGCCGTCAAGATCGGCGAACTCCCCGGGGCCGGGACGCTGACGCTGAGCGGCGTCCCCGTGGCCGCCGGCGACGCCGTCCCGGCGGAGGACATCGCCGCCGGCCGGCTCGTGTTCACGCCGGCCGCGGACGAGTTCGGGGCGCCGTACGCCACGTTCACCTTCCAGGTGCAGGACGCCGGCGGCGGGGCCGACACCGACCCGGCGGCCGACACGATCACCGTCGACGTGACGAGCGTCAACGACGCCCCGGCCGGGGCCGACGCGGCGGTGACGACGCCGGAGGACACGGCCTACGTCTTCGCGGCCGCCGACTTCGGCTTCACCGACACGCACGACACGCCGCCGGACGACCTCTTGACCGTCAAGATCGTGACGCTCCCGGCCGCCGGGGCGCTGAAGCTGGGCCTCGCGAACGTGACGGCCGGCCAAGTCATCCCGGCCGGCTCCGTCGGCTCCCTGTCGTTCCAGCCGGCCGCCGACGCGAACGGCGCGGCGTACGCCACGTTCACGTTCCAGGTGCGGGACGCCGGCGGCGGGGCCGACACCGACCCGACGCCGAACACGATCACCGTCGACGTGACGGGCGTCAACGACGCCCCGAGCGGGGCGGACAAGACGGTGACGACGCCGGAGGGCACGGACTACGTCTTCGCCGCCGCCGACTTCGGCTTTAGCGACACGCACGATACGCCGCCGGACGATCTGTCGGCCGTGGTGATCGCCACGCTGCCGGCCGCCGGGACGCTGATGCTCGGCGCCGCGGCCGTGACCGCCGGCCAGCCCGTCTCGGCGGCCGACATCGGCGCCGGCCTGTTGCGCTTCGTGCCGGCCGCCGACGCGAACGGGTCGCTGTACGCCACGTTCACCTTCCAGGTGCAGGACGACGGCGGCGGGGCCGACACCGACCCGACGGCCCGCACCATGACGTTCACGGTCACGGAAGTGAACGACCAGCCGACGGCGACCGACGACACGCTGTTAGACGTTGCGGAGGACTCCGGCCTGCGGACGATCCCGTTCGCCGACCTGACCGGCAACGACAGCGCCGGCCCGGCCAACGAGTCCGCCCAGACGAAGACGGTCACGCTCGTGGGCGCCGCGGTCGGCGGCAACGTGAGCATCGTCGGGACGGACGTGAAGTTCCTCCCGACGGCGAACTTCACCGGCGTGGCCTCGTTCGACTACACCGTCACCGACAACGGCACGACCGCCGGGATGGCCGACCCGAAGTCGGACACCGGGCACGTGACGTTCAACGTCACCGCGGTCGCCGACACGCCGGGCGTGACGGACGCGACGACCGCCGTCAACACCCAGACCCCGGCCGACAACACGTCACTGGTCGTCAGCCGCAACGCGGCCGACGGGGCCGAGGTCGGCTTCTTCCAAGTCTCGAACATCACGAACGGCGCCCTGTTCCAAGCCGACGGCACGACGCCGATCGCCGACGGCGACTTCATCACCTACGCCGAAGGGCACGCCGGCCTGCGGTTCACCCCGGCCGCGGACACGGCCAACCCCGGCACGGCGTACTCGTTCGACGTGCAGGCCGCGACGACGGCCGACATCGGCGGCGTGGCCGGCGGCGTGGCGACGGCCACGATCACCGTCGGCGACCCGACGGCGCCGGACACGGCGCTCACCGGCACGCCGCCGGCCTACGACGACGCCGGCGCGACGTTCACGTTCACCGGGACGGACAACATCGTCCCGGCCGTCCTGACCTTCCAGTACAAGTTGGACGCCGGCCCCTTCCTGGCGGCCGCCAGCCCGATGACGCTCGGCAGCCTGCCGGACGGCGCGCACCACTACGAAGTGCGGGCCGTGGACGAGGCCGGCAACATTGACCCGACGCCGGCGGCCTTCGACTGGGTCGTGGACACCGTCGCCCCGGCCGTGGCCGTCGGCGCCCCGTCGCAACTCTTCGCCAACGGGGCCGCGACGGTGACCTACACGGTGACCTACACGGACGCCAACCCGCTGTCGTTCAGCCTGGACCCGACCGACATCACCGTGAACGCGGCGCCCGGGGCGGGCGCCACGGTGGCGTCGGTCGCCCAGTCGATGGCCGACCCGAACGTGTGGGTGGTGACGCTGACCGCCGTGACCGGCAACGGGGCGGTCGGCATCACGGTCAAGGCCAAGACGGCGGCCGACGGGGCCGGGCACGACGCCCCGGCGTCGGCCGCGAGCGCGACGTTCACGGCGGACACCCTCAAGCCGACGGTGACCATCGGCGCCCCGAAGACGACCACCGGCCACTTGGTGACGACGACGAAGGCCGGCCCGGTGACGTTCAAGGTGACGGCCGCCGACGCCAACCTGACGCCGTTCACCCTGACGCCCGGCCAGGTGACGTTCGTGAGCGTGACGGGGACGCTGACCGCGGACATCGCCGTGACCCACGCGGCGGCGGACCCCGCGACCGTGTGGACGGTGACGGTGAAGAACATCCGCGGCGGCAAGGGGTCGTTCCTGATCCGCCTGCCGGCCGGCGCCGCGGCGGACAAGGCCGGGAACGTGTCGGACGCCCCGCCGGACAGCGCCGCGGTCGCCGTGACGGGCATCCGCCGGATGACGGTCGCCGTCAAGTACCCGACGGTCGTGACTCGCGGCGCCCACGTCCGCTACGGCATCTCGTATTACAACGCGGGGACGCAGCAGACGGACGGCGTGTCTCTGACGGCGACCCTCCCGGAGGGGGCGACGTTCGACGCGGCCCACAGCACGGCCGGGTGGACGGACATCGGCGGCCGGAAGTACCGGTTGACCGTGCCGCTGCCCGTGGCGGCCCGCGGCCGCGGGACGGCCTACTTCGCCGTGGTCATGCCGACGACGATCCCGCAAAGCCGCCGGGAGACGCTGACGGCGGCCGTCTACGACACGCTGTCCGGGGAAAAGCCCCTCGCCACCCGCACCGTGACCTCGACCTACGGCCGGTACGCATAAGGGCGGACACCCCCCGCGCCGCAAAGCCTCCGCTTCGCGGCTTACAAGAACCGGGGGGTTGGGTTGTCTTTGCGGATGCCCGGTTTCAAAGGCAACCTAACCCCCCAACCCCCTTCCCTAAGAAGGAAGGGGGAGCAAGACAAACCAGCCACTCCAACCCGTGGCGAGTATAACCTACTTGCCCCCGGTTCGTCGCACTCCGGCGGTTGCCATTTTCGTCCTTGGATCGCAGACTTTCACGCCGGATCAAACACATTCACACGAGTTCAACGATTGATTGCCCCGAATTTGCACGATGCAGGACGGGAACGGACACTTCCAAGTTGATTCCGAGTGAAATTATCTGTGATAGGAGTTACGCAGTTGATCCTCGACAGCGTCGCTTTGGTCTGGTTTGGCTGGAATTCGTTGTCCAACGGGCCGTCAATGCCGCCAAAGACCACGCGATTATGTTTAGCAATGTTGGACATT
>JAYTTY010000338.1:0-23253 GCA_043744795.1 Zavarzinella sp.
CGGCAGTTGGAACAAGTCGCGCAGGGTGTTCTCGTACTCCGTGCGGTTGAGCCGCCGCAGCGTCGCCCGGCCACTCTCCTTGCGGGCGGCCAGTTCCGACGCGGCGATCTGCTTGCCAAGCGCGTCCGCGAAGGCTTTCGCCTGCTCCGGCGTCGGCCGCGTCTTCGCCGACACCGGCGGCATTTCCCCGCGCTGCACGCGGTCGCGCAACTTCACCCACCGCTCCGCGGCAAGCGGGTCGTCGAACTTCGCGGACAGGGCGGAGAGGTTCAGGTTCCCCTTCTTTACGTCCGCGTTGTGGCAACCTTGGCAGTTGGCTTCGAGGAACGGCTTCAGCGCGGCCGCGTCGAGATCGACGGCCTACGCTGGGGCGGCAGCGAGGAACAGGAGGAGAGTCGGCAGAAATCGCATTCGGGGAGTCCAACGGGTGGGAGATTGTATTATGGCCGGGCGGCGGAGGATTGCCAATGAAACTTGGACGAGCGAAGCGCGCCGGACGTTCGCGGCTGCCTTCGGGGCGCATCGTGAGTGGGCGCGAGAGCCGTTGACCGGGGCGGCGGGGCCGGTTACGCTACAGGCATGGAATACCGCCACCTCATCACAATCGAACCGGACAAGCGGAGCGGCCAGCCGTGCATCCGCGGGTTGCGGATGACCGTTCAGGACGTGCTTGAGTACTTGGCCGGCGGCATGTCGGCCGAGGAGATCTTGGCCGATTTTCCTGACCTGACGGCCGAGGACATCCGCGCCTGCCTGGCGTTCGCGGCCGACCGGGAGCGGCGGCTGCGCGTGGTCCCGGCGGCGTGAAACTCCTCTTCGACCAGAACCTGTCGCCTCAGTTGGCCACTCTGCTGGCGGCCGAATACCCCGGCTCGGAACACGTCCGCAATCTTGGGATGGCGGCTTCGCCGGACCCGGCCGTGTGGGCGTACGCGGCGGCGGGCGGGTTCGCCGTCGTGTCCAAAGACACCGATTTCCAACAGCGGGCATACCTGCTCGGGCACCCGCCCAAAGTGATCTGGGTCAGGCTTGGGAATTGTCCGACGGCGGCGGTCGTCGCCCTCTTGAGAATGCGCCTCCCGGACATCCAAGCCTTTGACGCCGACCCGGCCGTCTCTTTCCTGGCCCTGTCCTAGGACGCGGCCGCGGGGGCGGTTCAAACCAACAATTCTTTAACCACTTTTCCGTGCACGTCCGTTAGCCGATAGTCGCGGCCGCCGTGGCGGTAGGTCAGCTTGGTGTGGTCGATGCCCATTTGGTGCAGGATCGTGGCGTGGATGTCGTGGACGGTGAGCGGGTTGACGACTGCGGCGTTGCCGAACTCGTCGGTCTCGCCGTAGGCCGTGCCGCCCTTGAAGCCGCCGCCGGCCAGGAAGAGGCTGAAGCCGTTGACGTGGTGGTCACGGCCGCAGTTGGCGTTGACGGCCGGAGTGTGCGGGGTGCGGCCCATTTCGCCGGCCCAGAGGACGATGGTCTCGTCCAATAGGCCGCGCTGGTGCAGGTCGGAGATCAGGGCGGCGACGGACTGCTCCGTGACTCTGGCGTTCTTCTCGTGGTTGACCTTCAGCAGGCCGTGCTGGTCCCACGGGGAATTGTTGCCGTCGAAGCTCGGGCAGGTGATTTCGACGAAGCGGACGCCGGCCTCCACCAACCGCCGGGCGCGCAGGGCTTGAGTCGCGTAGTAGCGTTGGTGCTCGTCGGCCGAGTGGACGCCGTAGAGGTTGCGGATCGCTTCCGGCTCCCGGCTGATGTCGGCAATCGCCGGGACTTCGGTCTGCATTCGGAAGGCCGTCTCGTAATTGGCGATGGCCCCTTCGATGGCCTTGGCGTCGGAACTTTGCGACGCGAAGGCCGCGTCTTGCTCGGCGAGGAGCGACAGTTTGCGGCGTTGGATGGCCGCCGCGTCCGTCGGCGTGATGTTGTCCACCGGCACGCCCTTGGCCCGCATCATCGTGGCCTGGTGGCTGGCGGGGAGGAACGAACTGCCGAAGTTTTCGAGTCCGCCGTTCGGCACCCAGTCGTTGTTGAGGACGACGTACCCCGGCAAATTACGGTTGCTCGTCCCCAGCCCATACGACACCCACGCCCCGACGCTGGGGGCCTGCCCCAAACTGCGTCCCGTGTGCAGAAGCAAGTTCGATTGCCCGTGCAGAGGCAACTCGCCGACGACCGAGCGCACGACGCACAAGTGGTCGGCCACCTTGGCGATGCTCGGGAACAAGTCGCTCACCCACAGCCCGCTCTGCCCGCGTTGCTTAAACGCCCACGGGCTGCCCAGCCACACGCGCTCGGCCGACGACTGCGACCGCTTCGACACCGCCCCGGCCCCGATGGGCTTCCCCTCGTGCTTCTTCAGCATCGGCTTGTAGTCGAACGTGTCCACGTGGCTCGGCCCGCCGTCCATGAAGCAGAAGATGATATTCTTGGCCTTGGCCGGGAAGTGCGTGGCGGCGGCGGATTGCCGGGCAAGCAGGCCGTTGAGGGCGAGCCAGCCGAAGCCGAGGGAGGTTTGTTGGAGGAGGGAGCGGCGGGTGAAAGTCATAGCTGGCGTCTCGAAAACAAACGATCACAACGCAAAAACCCATTCCGCGCTCGCCGCAAAGGCAACCTCACCCCCCGGCCCCCTCTCCGCGGCGGAGAGGGGGAGCAAGCGGGCGGAAGCCGTCTTTCCGTAGGGCCAGCGCCTCGCTTGCCAGAAATCTCGGGCAAGCGAGACGCTCGCCCTGCATTCAAAGACAAGTCCCCCCTCTCCGTCGCGGAGAGGGGGTTAGTGGGTGAGGTTGCCTTTCGCGGCCAGCCCGATTTTGTCCCGTTCGCTTCACCGATAGTTGATGAACTCTTTGGTATTAAACACCGCGTGCGCCAACCTCGCCCAAGCCTCCTCATCCCGCAACAGATCCGTGAAACCCGGCGTCGCAAAGTCCTTCGCCGCCGCGACCCACCGGGCCGACTCCGCATCGGACGGCGGCCGGGCGTAAGCCGTCACGAACATCGCCCGCACCCGCACGACGGAGTCGGCGTGCTGAGCGGCAATCAGCCCCTTTGCCCAGTGCTTCGCCATCGCCGTCACCAGCGGGTCGTTCAGCAAAATCAACGCTTGCGCCGGCACATTGGTTTCATCCCGTTTCCCGGTCGGCAATCGCAGGTCCGGCAGGTTAAAGCCAACCAAAAACTTGGGCGGGTCCATGATCGACATTTGCGTGTAGAGGGAGCGGCGGCCGTTGCCGTCGAGCGGGCCGGAGTAGAGGCGCTTGGCCCCATCTTCGGCGGAACGGGGCGGCAGGATCGGCCGGCCGTACAGCGTCGGGTCGAGCCGGCCGGAGACGGCGAGCAGGCTGTCGCGGATTTCCTCGGCTTCGAGCCGGCGCGTGGGGTAGTGGTGCCGCAGGCGGTTGCCGGGGTCGCGGTTTCGGCCAGATTCATTCACTTGACCTGATTGCCGGAAGGTCTGACTCAGCACCAGTCGGCGAAGCAGTTTCTTGGTGGACCAGCCTTCGCGCACGAATTCTCTCGCCAAGTAGTCGAGCAATTCCGGGTGCGACGGCTTATCCCCCAAGTGGCCGAAGTCGTCCGGCGTGGCGACGAGGCCGGCGCCCATTGCCCATTGCCAGACGCGGTTGACGTACACCCGTGACGTGAGCGGGTGTTCCGGGTTCACCAGTGAGTCGGCGAGTTCCAACCGGCCACTGCCTTGGCTCTTGGCGACGGTGTTGCGCCCGGCGAACATCTGGATGAAGTCCGGCTGAACGTACTCACCGACGGCGTCCACGTTGCCGCGGACGTTGAACGCATACCCGGCCTTCGCCGACTCGCGCTCGTCCATGCTGTTGACGGTGCGCGGGAACGCGATGCCCGCTTCGATCTTGCGGTACTCGGCGACGAGGACGGCCAACTTGCCGCCGGGCGCGGCGGTGTTCGGCAGCAGCTTGTTGGCCAGCAGCCAATCGAGGACGCGCTGATCGCCGGGGCGAACTTGGCCGTCGCACCAGCGTGTGACCACACCAGAAAGCCACGCCCCGAGGCGGCGATGGGCCTCGTCGAGTGTCTTGGGGGCGGGGCCATCGTAGAGACTGACAAACGCATCCAGCGTGTCCTGCGGGGCGCCGCCGGCGTCGTGTGAGACGATGCCGGTGACACTAAACCAGCTCCGCTTGTCGTACCCGAAATCGTTGTTGGGCAGGCCGGCCGCCAAGCCGGTCCGCGGCGGGAAGTTCGGGTTCAACGAGGACGTGGCGAAGTCGTAGGTGATGCGCGTGATGCCGTTCACCATGCCGATGTCGCCGAACGCCCGCCACTCCGGATTCGGGTTGTTGAGGAACGTCACCTCTTCGCCTTGGAAGGCGTTCTCGTGCTTCTGCAAGTACCCGCCGAACTGCCCGCCCGCGAGTTTCAGGCTGACGATATTTCCCGGCACAAGGTGCAGCGGCGGCGTGCGCAACGCCCCCGGCAACTTCGACGACAGGGCGTGCGTGTGATACCCGCGCGGCAACAGCCGTGCCACGACGGCGTCCCCCTCCAACGCGATCAACGCCGTGCCGTCTTCGACATAGCCGTGCGTCATGCCGTCGCCTTCCGTCGCCCAACCGGCCGGCAGCCCCGGCTTGGCGAAGTCGGCCAGCGGCTTGAACGCTTCGTTGGCCTTCACTCGTTGGGTGCGAGTCGTCTGCCACTCGGCGGCCAGCGCCTTCCAAGTCGCTTCCGCGTCTCCCGCAGGCTTGAGCAGGCGAGCCAACGGGTAAGTGACATCGTTGATCGTGGGGGCCGTCCCCTTCGCTTCCAAGAGCGGCTTCCACGCTTCGGGCTTCACCGTGGTCGCCCGCCATTGCGTGGCCAACTCTTGGCGAATCAAGCCGCGAAGTTCTTTCAGCTTGGCAATGGCGACATCATTCTTGCCGGGGGCATCGACCACGCGACTCGTCCAGCGCGGCGTCATGAACATGGCGCCCAGGGCGTAGTAGTCGCGCTGCGAGACGGCTTCCAACTTGTGATTGTGGCAGCGGGCGCAGGCGACCGTGACGCCTAGGAACGCCTTGGAGAAGGCTTCGATCTTGTTGTTGACCATTTCCTGATGCACGCCGTTGAAGACGAGACTGCTGCCGTGACGGTGTTCGCCCATGTGGTAGAACATCGGGCCGATTAGGCTCTCGTTGACGCCGAGCGCGGCGTTGATTCGCGGCGTCGGTAACAAGTCACCCGCGAGTTGTTCTCGCACGAATTGGTCGTAAGGCAGGTCGTTGTTGAAGGCTCGGATCAGGTAGTCGCGGTACTCGTGCGACCCCTTGGCCGGGTTGTCCCACTCGTAGCCGTAGGTGTCCGTATAGCGGACCACGTCCATCCAGCGCCGGGCGAACCGCTCCCCGAAGTGCGGCGAGGCCAACAGTTCATCGACGAGGGTTTCGTAAGCCTTGGCGGGATCAAGCCGCGAGGCGTCCAAGAACTTCTCCCGTTGGGCCGACGTCGGCGGCAGGCCGGTCAGTACGAATGAGAGGCGGCGAAGCAGGATTTCCGGCTCGGCCGGGACCGCCGGCGTCAGCGTCGCGGAATCGAGACCGACTTTGATGAAGCGGTGAATCGGCTCGCGGCTCCAAGCCGCGTCGGCCACGGCCGGCGGTTGGGCATGGCGCAGCGGCTTCAGACTCCACCAGTCGAGCCGCCGCTGAAACTCCGCGGCCCACTCGTCGTCCTTCGGCGGCGCGGCCGCGACGGCTTCTGTCCGCGGGTCCGCCGCCCCGCTCTTGACCCACTCGACCAGCACCGCAACCTCGGCCGGTGTCATCGGCTTCTTCGGCGGCATCTGCAATTCTTTGTCCGTGAACCGCACCGCCTTAATCAGCAAACTCTCCTCCGGCTTGCCGGGCAAAATCGCCGGCCCCAACTCGCCGCCTTTTTGCCAAGCCGCCCGCGTGTCGAGGCGCAGACCCCCCTTCTGCTTCTGCGGGCCGTGACACTCGATGCACTTGGCGACCAGCAGCGGCCGGACCTTCGCCTCGAAGAAAGCGGTCTTCTCGGCGTCGTCGGCTCGGGCGGGGCTGTTTGTAACCAAGAAAAGAAGAGCAATGCTTGTGAGCCGCGACGCGGAGGCTTTGCGGAGAGGAGCGCGTCGAGAGACAGTTGCCGACATCTGTTGGCCACCGTTTTGGGTAATCATCGTGGAACGCGCTCCTCTCCGCAAAGCCTCCGCGTCGCGGCTCACAAATCGGAACGTTACGCCAACATTTCCTTCGCCACGGTCCCGTGCACGTCCGTCAGCCGGTAATCCCGGCCCCCGTGGCGGTACGTCAGCTTCGTGTGGTCCAGCCCCATCAGGTGTAGGATCGTGGCATGGAAGTCATGCACATGCACCGGCTTCTCGGCGGGCTTCATGCCGTGCTCGTCGGTGGAGCCGTGGACGATGCCCCGCTTGACGCCGGCGCCGGCGAGCCAGGAGCTGAACGCCCAGTTGTGGTGTTCACGGCCTGGGTTGTCGGCGGTGTTATTGAACGGGGTGCGGCCGAACTCCGTCGTCCACACGACCAGCGTGTCCTCAAAGAGGCCGGTGCGTTTCAGGTCTTGGATCAGGCCGGCGATGGGCTGATCGACTTGTTGGGCCAGCCGGCCGTGGTCGGCCATGTTGCCGTGCGAGTCCCAGTTGCCGCTGGAGCCGGTGTGGATCAGTTCCACGAAGCGGACGCCGCGCTCCACCAGTCGGCGGGCGACGAGGCACTGCCAGCCGAAGCCGGCCGTGACGCCGCGCTTGAGGCCGTATAGGTTCAGCGTGGCGTCGCTCTCCTTGGCGAGGTCGAGGGCGGCCGGCATCTCGGCCTGCATGCCGAAGGCCGTCTCGAACGACTTGATGCGGGCGGCCAGTTGCGGCTCGTCCGCGCGGGTGGCCCGGTGCGCCTCGTTGAATGCGGCGAGGGCGTCGAGTTCCACGCGCTGCTGCGGCGTCGGCACGCGGCGGGCGAGGTTGGCGACCGGCTCCGCGCCGGGGACGACGCGCGTGCCCTGGTGCGCGCCCGGTAGGAAGTCCGACGCCCAGACCTGCGTGCCGGCGTAGGGCATCGCCTCCGCGAGGACGAGGAAGGACGGCAAGTTCTTGTTCGGCGTGCCGAGGCCGTAGCTGACCCACGACCCGAGGCTCGGGCGGGCGAACGCGAACGACCCGGTGTGCATTCCGAGCGTGGCGTTGAAGTGGTTCGAGTGGCTGGTGTGCATCGACCGGATCAGGGCGATGTCGTCGGCCTGCCCGGCGATGTGCGGGAACAGGTCGCTGATTTCCGTGCCGCTCTTGCCGCGCGGGGCGAACTTCCAGTTCGGCCGCTTGAGGAAGAGTTTCTCGTACCCCGGCCGGTTCTTCGTCTCCGGGTGGTCGAAGGTGACTTGCTTGCCGTGGTCGGCGATGAGCTTCGGCTTCGGGTCGAACGAATCGACGTGCGATACGCCGCCCGACATGAACAGGAAGATGACGTTCTTGGCCTTGCCCGGGAAGTGCGGCGGCCGCGGCGCCAACGGGTCTGAAGAATCTTGAGCGAGGAGTTCACTCAGAATCCCCGGCATCAGCAACGAGCCGGCGACGGCCGATTGGACGAAGCGGCGGCGGGAGGGCATGAAGGATCGGGGGGTCAAGGCGGTGTCTCCATGATCGTGATCATTGGCCACGCCGGCGGCTGGTTTTCGGCCTGAAGGGCCGCTTAACACAGCCCAGCCCGCGAGGGCTGGGAATTCGGCCCAACGTGGTGATCGGTCTGAAGGACCGATTAAACCTTCGTCGCGCGTGTGCCAGCCCGCACGAGCCGGGGTGTATTAATCGGTCCTTCAGACCGAAAAACCTTTGCCGTCGTTTACCCAGCCCTTGCGGGCTGGGCTGTGTTAAGCGGCCCTTCAGGCCGAAGACGGATGCGGTTGGCGGCTCACTCCAAGTACACAAACTCATTCCCCGCCAACACCAACCGGGCCAACGCCGCCCAACTCGCGGCCTTGTCCGGCGTCGTCGAGGAGTGGGTTTTCAAAAAACCAATCGCCATTTCCGTTTCCTTCGCACTTGGCGGCCGTTGGTACGCCTGCCGGAACAATTCCGCGATGCGCACATCATCGGCGGCGGCCGGCAGTCTGGCGGCCAGCTTCGCGGCTTGGGCGTGGAAGAACGGGTCGTTCAGGAAGTAGAGGGCTTGCGTCGGCACGGTCGTCACTTGGCGTTGCGGCGTGGTCGTGTTCGGGTCGGCGCCGTCGAACAATCCGAGGAACGGGTGTCGGCGGTTGCGCAAAATCATCAGGTAGACGCTGCGCTTTTCATGGTCGTACTGGCCCGAGAACGGGACGTGCTGGGTGAAATTCCACGCGGCCTCGGGCGGGAACGGGTGCGGGCCGGCGGGCGTGCGGTCGAGGTTGCCGCCGACCGCGAGCAGGCTGTCCCGCAGTTCCTCGGCGCTGAGACGGCGGCGGTCGAACTTCCACAGCGACTCGTTGTTCGGGTCCACCTTCACGGCCTCGTCCCGGCCGGCGGCCGATTGTTGGTAGGTCGCCGAGAGCATGATCTGGCGGTGCATCGCCTTGATGCTCCAGCCGCCGGCCACGAACTTGCCGGCCAAGTAGTCAAGCAGTTCGGGGTGCGTCGGCTTCTGGCCGCGGACGCCGAACTCGTTGGGCGTGCTGACCAGGCCCTTGCCGAAGTGGTGCTGCCAAAGGCGGTTGACCATCACGCGGGCGGTGAGCGGGTTTTGCGGGTCGGTCAGCCAGCCGGCCAGTTCCAGCCGGCCGCTCCCCTTGCCGGGCGGAACGGGTTGGCCGCCGAGAATTTCGAGCCAGCGGCGCGGCACTTCCGGCCCGAGTTTTTCCGGGTCGCCGCGCAGGTGCAGCTTGGCGTGGGCCTCTTTGCCATCAGCCACGGCATACGCCACTTCCTGCTTGGGGGCCTTGGCCGCAAACTCGGCCCGCTGCTTGGCGAGGGCCGCCTTCTTCGCCTCCCACTCCGCGATACCAGCGACGCTGGAAGTAATGTCGGCCGCCAAGTGGTCAATGGTCCATGAGACGCCGTCCGGGCCGCCGGGGTGGGCGTCCGCGACGCGGCCGGTGACCGTGACTTGCCCGTCGATGGGGCTGGCCCATGCGACGGCCACCGGGCCGGTCGGCGACGGGTGGATAAACAGGGAGCGCGGCGGCAACTTAGTGAACACGGTGACGTGTTCCGCGCCTGCGTGCGCCATCACGCTTGGCGTCTCGCCGTTGCGCCAAGCGGTCAGCCCCTTCTTCCCCAGCACGTCCTTCACGGGTTCCGGCAACAACTTGAACGGCTCGCGGCCGTCGAGGAACCACCAGCGGCCCGGCGCCTTGTCGGCCCCGCCGGCGTGCGGGTTGCCGGCCAGCAGGTCGTCGAGCACGTCCTTGGTCAGGTTCCACACGCGCTGCTGCCCGCCGACTTCTTTGATCTCCCATTCGATCAGCGTCGTGTCGGCGCCGTGGTTCTTCAGCGGGAAGACGGATAGGCGAAGCATCTCCCCCGGTTTCACGGTCACGGCCGGCAGCGGCTTCCCGTCCGGCCCGGCGATGGGTTGTTCTTTGCCGTCCGCGATCTCCCCCTTGGCCACGGGCTTGACTACGGCGGCGAGGGTCGCGTTCAACCGTTGGACTTCCTTCGCCTGGCCTTCCGTCATCGCCCGCAGTTGCGTGTCGCAGGCCGCCAATTGTTCTTGGTGCGGCTTGACGGTCCTCGCCCACTCGGCGGGGGGCATCATCGGCGATAGGTCGGTCGGTTGTTGCTTGGCCTCGCATCCGGGGAAGGGGAACTTGGTGCTGTTCAGAATGCCTTGGAGCGCGTAATAGTCGCGGGCGGTGATGGCGTCGTACTTGTGGTCGTGGCAGCGGGCGCAGGCGACAGACAGGCCGAGAAACGCCCGGCCCATCGTGTCGATGATGTCCTCGTGCGTCAGGTGCATGTCGTCGATGATGGTGTGCCCGTAGCGCCGGGCGACGGCCAGGAAGCCCGTCGCCACCACGCGCTCGGCGTACTTCTCCGGCGCGCCGGCCGCGGCCATCAGGTCGCCGGCGATCTGCTCGCGCACGAACTCGTCATACGGCTGGTCGCGGTTGAAGGCGTCGATCACCCAGTTGCGGTACCGCCAGGCGTGCGGGGCCGGGTGGTCGCTGTTCTCACCGGCCGTGTCCGCGTAGCGCACCAGGTCCAGCCAGTGCCGGCCCCAGCGTTCGCCGTAGGCTTTCGAATCCAGTAACCGCTCCACCACTTGGGCGAAGGCGTCCGGCCGCGTGTCCTTGAGGAAGGCGTCCACTTCCTCCGGCGTCGGCGGCAACCCGGTCAAGTCGTAAGTGGCCCGGCGAAGCAGCGTGCGGCGATCCGTCGGCTGCGACGGCGTCAGCCCCTTGCTCTCCAGTTTGGCGAGGATGAAGCGGTCCACGTCCGTTGTTGCCCACGCCGCGTCCTTCACCGCCGGCACGGCGACCGGCTTCACCGGCTGGAACGACCACCACTTTTTCTGGGCGTCCGTGAACGAAGTCGTCGGCCCGATTCCTGCGGTCGGCTCACTCGTCGGCCACGGCAACCCCTTGGCGATCCACTCGCGCAGCGCGGCGACATCGGCCGCGGGCAGTTTCATCTTCGGCGGCATGCGCAACTCGCCGCGGTGTTCGACGGCCTGAATCAACAGGCTGGCGTCCGGCTTTTCCGCGATGGCCGCCGGCCCGGTGTCGCCCCCCTTCAAGATCGCCTCACGCGAATCGAGCCGCAGCCCGCCGGACGCCTTTTTGGGGCCGTGACACTCGACGCACTTCGCCACCAGCAACGGCCGGACGCTCTTCTCGAATTGGTCGTCGGCCGCCGCCCACGCGGCGGTCAGGCAGAGACACAGGGCGGCCAACGGCAATCGCATCGGGAAGTTTCCGCAACGGGGAGGGCGGTCGGGCGGGAACATGCATGGTATCTGGTGGACGCCGGGGAGTCCATTGGTTTATGATGTCCCAAAGGCAACCTCACCCCCTAACCCCCTCTCCGCTGCGGAGAGGGGGAACCGAACCAAGACGACTCTCACCTGCTTGCTCCCCCTCTCCGCCGCGGAGAGGGGGCCGGGGGGTGAGGTGGATTTAGGAACTCATGCCACGCCGCTACATCCCCGCCTTGCTCCTGCCGCTCGCCGGCTTCGCCGCCTTCCTCTACTTTCTCAACGCCCCGCCCGCCCGTCACGCGGAGGCCGCCCCCGCCCCGGCACCCGCCGAGTGCCGGTGGGCCGACGGCCCCATCACGCTCGACGGCAAGGACGACGAGCCGGCGTGGAAGAACGCCCAAGTCATCGACAACTTCGGCCAGGCGTGGGATCCCAAGGCCGGGCCGTTGCGTGGCAAGACCAAGGCGAAGCTGTTGTGGGACCGCGACTACATTTACTTCCACGCGGACATGGAAGACCAGGACCTGTTCGCGGACGTGACCAAGCACGACGGGGCCATTTGGGAGAACGACGCCTTCGAGTTGTTCTTCCGGCCGGGGCCGGACAAGCCGGGGTACTTCGAGTTCGAGGTCAACGCGGCCAACGCCGTGTTCGACGCCTTCTTCCCGAAGTGCGACATCCCGAACATTATCAAGTTCATCGGCCACGGCGAGTTCAACGTCGAGACCAAAGTCGCCCTGCGCGGCACGCTCAACAAGCGGGACGACGCGGACAAGGGTTGGAGCGTCGAGGGCCGCATCCCGTGGGCCGACTTCGCGCGGGCCGGCGGCCGGCCGGAGCCGGGGGAGCAGTGGCGGTTCAGCCTGATGCGCTGCAACTACGACAAGGGCCAGCCGGACGAGATGTCGGCCACCGCCCCCATTAAGGAAAAGAAACTCTCCGCGTACTTCCACCAGATCGAAGACTACCCGGCCCTCACGTTCGTCGGCCCGGCCGGCAAGGCGGCGCCGTTCGGCATCGAAGGCCGCGTCCCGGTGACGAGTTCCAAAGTCGTCGGGTCGCCGGAGCCGCCGCTGCCGTATGTGGCGACGCGCGTGTACCCGGACTACGCGCCGACGTACCCGATCCTGGCGAAGGCCATCCCCGGCACGGACCAGTTGATCGTCATCTCCGAGAACAAGCCGTGGGGCGTCACGGTGATTTCCCGGCTGAAGGACGACCCGGCCGCCAAGACCGCGGACATGGTGAAACTCCACGAGACGCCCGGCAGCGGCACCGTTTACGACGTGTGCTTCCACCCGAAGTTCGCCGAGAACCACTACCTCTACGTCGGCTGGAACGGCGAGTTCAAGGAGGGGAAGCGCAAGAAGAAGGCGTGCCGCATCACGCGGTTCACGGTCAACATGACGCCCGAAATCACGCTGGACGAGAAGTCGGCCGTCAACATTCTGGAGTGGGAGTCCGACGGGCACAACGGGGCGGCCGTCTGCTTCGGGACCGACGGCATGATGTACGTCACCAGCGGGGACGGCACGTCCGACTCGGACACCGACGAGATGGGCCAGAGCACCGACACGATGATGAGCAAACTCTTCCGCATCGACGTGGACCACCCGGCTCCCGGCAAGCTGTATTCGGTGCCGAAGGACAACCCGTATGTGAACGACAAGCGGTTCCTGCCCGAGGTGTGGGCCTACGGCTTCCGCAACCCGTGGCGCATCACCTGCGACGAGAAGACTGGCCACGTCTGGGTCGGCCAGAACGGCCAGGACTTGTGGGAGCAGGCGTACCTCGTGCAGAAGGGAGCCAACTATGGCTGGAGCGTCACCGAGGGGGGCCACGAGTTCTACCCGCACCGCAAGGCCGGGCCGACCCCGATCATCAAGCCGACGATCGAACACCACCACGCCGAGTTCCGCTCGCTGACCGGCGGCGTCGTCCTGTACGGCACGCAACTCCCCGAATTGAACGGCGCCTACCTGTACGGCGACTATTCCACCGGCCGCATCTGGGGCATGAAGCACGACGGCACGAAAGTGGAATGGCACAAGGAACTGGCCAGCCCGCGCATCCAGATCACGTCGTTCGGCACGAACACGCGCGGCGAACTCATCATCTGCGACCACTCGCCGACCGGCGGGCTGTACACGCTGGCCCCGGCCCCCAAGGCCGACCCGACGGCAGCTGCGTTCCCCCGGAAGTTGAGCGAGAGCGGCCTGTTCGCCAGCGTCAAGGACCACCAGATGGTCCCCGGCGTGATCCCGTACTCGATCAACGCCCCGTTCTGGTCGGACGGCATGGTGAAGCAGCGCTTCATCGCCCTGCCCGGCGCGGAACCCATCGAGTACAAGCCGACCGGGAGTTGGAACTTCCCCGACAAGACGGTGCTGGTGAAGAGCTTCGCGGTCGAACAAGCGGCGGGCAAGAAGTGGGTCGAGACGCGATTCTTCACCCGGCAGCAGGGCGAGTGGTTCGGCTACACCTACCGCTGGAATGCGGCCGGGACGGACGCCGACTTAGTCCCCGCCGCCGGGGCCGACGAGACGCTGCCGAACGGGCAGAAGTGGCGCTACCCGAGCCGCACGGAGTGCCTGGCCTGCCACAGCCGGGCGGCCAACTTCGTCCTCGGCGTCACGACGGCCCAACTGAACAAGTCGCACGACTACGGGACCTGCACCGACAACCAACTCCGCACGCTGGACCACCTGCGCCTGCTGAAAGGCCACGACTGGACCGACACCGCGAGAGACCAACTCGCCGCCCGCGCCGACAAGCAAAAACTGACCGGCAAGGACAAGGACGAGTACCTGAAAGTCAACGGCCAACAGCCCGGCCAACGCGAGCCGGCCGCCACGACGACGCTCACGCCCGACACCGCCAAGACGCCGAAACTGGTTGACCCCTACAACCCCAAGGAAGACCTGACCGCCCGGGCCAAGGCGTGGCTGCACACGAACTGCGCCAACTGCCACATCGAAGCCGGCGGCGGCAACTCGCAAATGGAACTCGGCAACGACACCCCGCTCGACAAGATGCGGATTTTGGACGTGAAGCCGATCCACACGCCGCTTGATTTGGTGGATGCGAAACTAATCGCCCCCGGCCAACCGGAACGGTCCGTGCTGCTGAAACGGATAACAAGTCGCGGCCCGAACCAGATGCCGCCGCTGGCCACCCACCGCGTGGACGAGGCCGGGGCGGCGCTGCTGCGGGAGTGGATTATGAGTTTGAAGAAGTGAGCCGGGGCGCCGGCCGACCGCTTGCTCCCCTCTCCGCTTCGGAGAGGGGGCGGTGGGGGAGGTAAAACGCCGCTCGCATGGGCAACGGTTCTCTAATACGAGTTCCGCCGCATTACCTAGCGCGGAGTTCAGGCCGGCGCAGCGGGCGGCCATTCCCGGGAGCGCCGACGTCCTCGTCGGCCCGTTCGGGAACAGCCCCGTGCTTGGGCGGCTTCCCGGGGCGGCCGGGACGGGCCGACGAGGACGTCGGCGCTCCCGGGAACGACCGCCGCGGCACCGGCCTGGCCTGAACTCCGCTCTAACCCCCGGGCCCCCCTCGCCGAAGCGGAGAGGGGGAGCAATCGACCGCGACGCCATATAACATCGCCCAACCCCGGCCGCCGGGCGGCTTCTCCTCACGGATGCAGGGCAGGAATGAACGCCGTCGAAATCGAAGAGGCCGTCTCCGCGCTCGCGGAGGCGCCGTTTGACCCCGTGGAGTTTCCTTACGCCTTCCTCGAAGCCTTCGGCAACAAAGAAACGACGCTCAAAAAGCTCAAGAAGGGGGAGTCGAACAAGTCGGACGTGGGCGGCGTGCTCCAGCGCAACCACATTCACATCAAGGTCTGCCCGGCCGGCGAGGTGACGGGCACGCTGACCGCCCTGCGGGAGAGTCCGGCGACCGCCCGGCACAAGGCCAAGTTCATCCTGGCCACCGACGGCGCTAGTTTCGAGGCCGAGAACATCGGCGACGGCGAAACGGTCGCGTGCGCCTACGCCGACTTTCACGACCACTTCGGCTTCTTCCTGCCGCTGGCCGGCATCACCACGGTCAAGCAAATCAGCGAGAACGCCTTCGACATCAAGGCGACCGGCCGCCTGAACCGCCTGTACGTCGAACTGCTGCGGGAGAATCCCGATTGGGACAAGGCCGAGCGCCGGGAGGAACTGAACCACTTTTTCGCCCGGCTAATCTTCTGCTTCTTCGCGGAAGACACCAACATCTTCAACGGCAAGAACCTGTTCACCGAGACCGTGAACCAGATGACCGCCCGCGACGCCTCGGACACGCACGCGGTCATCGCTGAAATCTTCCGCGGCATGAACACGCCGCACTCGGAGCGCGCGGCCGCCAAGGTCCGCTCGTGGGCCGACCAGTTCCCCTACGTGAACGGCGGCCTCTTCGGGAGCGCCGGCGTCCCCGCCGGCTTGGGGCGAAGAGCCGGCGAGGACGCCGGCGCCCCCAGAAACGCTGGGGGCGCCGGCTGTCCCAAGTTCACCCGGATCGCCCGGTCGTACCTCCTCCACGTCGGCAGCCTCGACTGGACGAAGATCAACCCGGACATCTTCGGCTCTATGATCCAGGCCGTGGCCGACGACGCGGAGCGCGGCGCCCTCGGCATGCACTACACCAGCGTGCCGAACATCCTCAAGGTGCTGAACCCGCTCTTCCTCGACGACCTGCGCGAGAAGTTGGAAGAGGCGGGGACCAACGCCCGCAAGCTGTTGAACCTGCGTGACCGCCTCGCCCGCATCCGCGTGTTCGACCCGGCCTGCGGGTCCGGCAATTTCCTGGTGATTGCGTACAAGCAAATGCGGGAGATCGAGGCCGAGATCAACAAGCGGCGCGGCGAGGCCGACCGCCCGACGGTCATCCCGAAGACCAACTTCCGCGGCATCGAACTGCGCCACTTCTCGGCCGAGATCGCCCGCCTCGCCCTCATCATCGCCGAGTTCCAGTGCGACGTGCTGTACCGCGGCCAAAAGCTCGCCCTCGCCGAGTTTCTACCCCTCGACGCCGCCAACTGGATTACCTGCGGCAACGCCCTGCGAATCGACTGGCTGAGCGTCTGCCCGCCGACCGGGACCGGCGTGAAGCTGCACGCCGAGGACTTGTACAGCACGCCACTGGATCAGGCGGTGATTGATTTTGAGAACGCGGGCGGGGAGACGTATATATGCGGAAACCCGCCGTATATCGGCGACAAGATGCAAATGCCAATACACAAGGATGATGTGAAAGCAGTACTTTCAGGTTCGATAGAGCGATGGAAGTCACTCGATTATGTCTGCGGATTTTTCTCAAAAGCCGCTGAACACTCGCAGCGTTCTATGTCTGAAATCGCTTTCGTAACAACGAAATCGATCACACAGGGTCAGCAAGTTCCAATTTTTTGGCCTGCGATTCTTGAGGGCCTTGAAATATCGTTTGCACACCGCCCGTTTGAATGGAGCAACCTTGCTACCAGCAACGCTGGTGTAACGTGCGTGATCATTGGACTGCGTGTTGTCGGATCAAAAGGAAACAAAAGGATTTTCGAGAATGAGTCTCTCAAGGCTGTTGAAAATATTTCGCCGTATCTGATCAACGGAAGCAATCTTGTAGTTGAGAAGTCTAGCCTGCCTTTGAATGGACTTCCCAAAATGGTGCTTGGAAACGTTCTAAAGGACGACGGTCATCTGCAACTAACTTCCGATGAAGTCACCGAGTTGACTGCGGCGGGACTCACTGACTCAATACGAAAACTAGTTGGATCAACGGAGTTTGTGAACGGGATACACAAATACTGCCTGTATCTCACAGATGAAGAGATACGCGGCGGGATCGTCAACAACCTCATTCGTAAAAAACTCGAAAGAGTAACAGAGTTCAGGAGCCAAAGCCGTGCGCCCGCCCTTCGAGACTTGGCCTCGAAGCCAAACATTTACTACTTCCATCTTGGCTCGGGAAAGAAGCATACTGTCTGTGTTCCCCGGGTAACTTCAGCCATTAGAGAATTCCTCCCGGTAGGATTTCTTCCACGCGGAGTGCTTCTGAGCGACCGAAACTATGGCATAGTCGATGCCCCGACGTGGATAGTCTCGATTGTCGCCTCCCGACTTCATTGGGTTTGGATCGGCACAGTGTGCGTTCGAATGCGAACTGACTTTTCCTACTCCAACACCCTCGGCTGGAACACCTTCCCCGTCCCAACGCTCACCGAGCAGAATAAGGCCGATCTGACGCGGTGCGCCGAGGACATCCTGCTGGCCCGGGAGGCGCACTTCCCGGCGACGATCGCCGACCTGTACGACCCGGACGCGATGCCGGCCGACCTGCGGGCCGCCCACGACCGCAACGACGAGACGCTGGAGCGCATCTACATCGGCCGCCGCTTCAAGAACGACACCGAGCGCCTCGAAAAGCTCTTCGAGCTATACACTCAGATGACCGCCAAGCCGGCGGCGGCGAAGAAGCCGGCGGGGCGCAAGAAGAAGGGGGACGACTCGTGAGCGACATATCTGGGAGCGCCGGCGTCCCCGCCGGCACAGGGGAAAAGGCCGACGAGGACGTCGGCGCTCCCGAGGGCGTTTCTGGGAGCGCCGGCGTCCCCGCCGGCCTTGGGGGACAAGCCGGCGTCCCCGCCGGCACAGGGGGAGAAGCCGGCGAGGACGCCGGCGCTCCCGGGGGCGGCAACAACCGGCGCGCGGAATGGTATTCGCGCGGGTATCTGCCGCACCGGGACCTGATCGGCCTCCACCAAAGCATCACGTTCCGCCTGGCCGACAGCCTGCCGCGCGAGAAGCTCCGGGAACTCGACGCCGAATTGGAGCGCCTGCCGCCCGGCCGGCGGGACGCCGAGCGCCGCGTGCGGATCGAACAGTGGCTCGACGCCGGCTCCGGCTGTTGCGCGCTCGCGCACCCGGCGGTCGCCGAATACGTGGAAAATGCCCTGCTGCACTTCGACGGCGACCGGTACCGCCTGCTGGCGTGGTGCGTCATGCCCAATCACGTCCACGTGTTGGCGGAATGCCGGCGCCCCCTGCCCGACATCGTACAGGGGTGGAAATCGTTCACCGCCCGGTGGGCGCTCCGCCGCAACGACGAACTCCGCTTGGGCGTCCCCGACCCGAAGCATTTCTGGATGCGGGAGTATTGGGACCGGTACATCCGGGACGAAAATCATTTGGCGGCCGTGATCGCGTATATTCACGACAACCCGGTCAAGGCCGGCCTGTGCCGGCACCCCGCGGAGTGGCGGTGGTCGAGCGCGGCGGCCACGCGCGCGGATGGGAGCGCCGGCGTCCCCGCCGGCTTTTTGCTTCAGGCCGGCGGGGACGCCGGCGCTCCCAGGGGCGCCGGCGCTCCCGGCAAGAGCGCTCCCATACGCGCTTCCGCGGGGGCGGCCGGGGGAGCCGGTAATATTGAGGGCCCAAGTTCATGAATTCCATCCCCGCCGTGTCCGTCAAATACGCCCAAGACGGCCGGTCCACGAAGCCGAACGCCCTCGGCATGCGGCCGATGCAGGAGCGCGCCTACCAGCGGCGGGGCGAGCAATACTTGCTGATCAAGTCCCCCCCGGCCTCCGGCAAGAGCCGGGCGCTGATGTTCATCGCGCTGGACAAGTTGCACAACCAAAAACTCAAGCAAGCCGTCATCGTCGTCCCGGAAAAGGCCATCGGCGCCAGTTTCCACGACGAGCCGTTGAGGCAGTTCGGCTTCTGGGCGGACTGGACGGTCGAGCCGAAGTGGAATCTGTGCGACGCCCCGGGGGGCGACAACGGCGGCAAGGTGGACGCCGTCAGGAAGTTCCTCGACGGCGGCGACACGACGCTGGTCTGCACCCACGCCACCTTCCGCTTCGCGGTCGAGAAGTTCGGCGTGGCGGCGGTGGCGGCGTTCGACGGCCGCCTGATCGCGGTGGACGAGTTCCACCACGTGTCGGCCAACGCCGACAACCGGCTGGGCGACTACGTCCGCCAGTTCATCGCCCGCGACAAAGTCCACCTCGTGGCGCTGACCGGCTCGTACTTCCGCGGCGACGCCGAGGCCGTGTTGCACCCGGAAGACGAGTCGAAGTTCGACACCGTCACGTACACTTATTACGAGCAACTCAACGGCTACGAACACCTCAAGCAACTCGACATCGGCTACTACTTCTACACGGGGTCCTATCTGGAGAAGGACAAAGAAGGCGGCAAAAGCATCTTCGACGTGCTGCGGCCGGGCGAGAAGACGATCATCCACATTCCCAACGTGAACGCCCGCGAAAGCACGAAAGACAAAATCAAAGAGGTGGAACACCTCATCGAAGGGTTGGGCGAATGGCAGGGGATTGACCCGAAGACGGGCTTCCAACTCGTGAAGACCGCCGGCGGAACGGTCCTCAAGATTGCCGACCTGGTGGACGACGACCCGGCCAAGCGGGAGAAAGTGGCCGCCGCGCTGCGGGACTCCGCGCAGAAGTACAACCGCGACCACGTGGACATCATTGTCGCGCTCGGCATGGCGAAGGAGGGCTTCGACTGGATCTGGTGCGAACACGCCCTGACGGTCGGCTACCGCTCAAGTCTGACGGAAATCGTGCAGATCATCGGCCGGGCCACCCGCGACGCGCCCGGCAAGGCGCGGGCCAAGTTCACCAACCTCATCGCCGAACCGGACGCCAGCGAGGAGACCGTCACCGAAGCGGTGAACGACACGCTCAAGGCCATCGCCGCGAGCCTGTTGATGGAACAGGTGCTGGCGCCGCGCTTCGAGTTCCGGCCGAAGCACCCGACCAACGAGGCGACCCCCGGCCTCGATTACGGGGCCGGCGGCTACGACTCGGCCAAGTGCAACGCCGGCGTTGACCCGGCGACGGGCCGCATCCAACTGGAAATCAAGGGGCTGGCGGAGCCGAAGAGCCAGGAGGCCGAGCGCATCTGCCGGGAGGACTTGACCGAACTGGTGACTGCGTTCGTGCAGGACAAGCAGGTGATCGAGCGCGGGCTGTTCGACCACGAACTGGTGCCGGAGGAACTGACGCAGGTCCGGATGGGAAAGATCGTGAAGGAGAAGTTCCCGAATCTCGCCGAGGAGGACCAGGAGGCAGTCCGCCAACACGCGGTTGCGGCCTTGGCCGTGGTTCAGCAGGCCAAGAAGGAGCAGACCGGCGCCGGCGCGGACGTGACGAACACCGCGATGATTGACGGCGTGCGGCGGTTCGCGTTGTCGGTGCGGGAACTCGACATCGACCTGATCGACCGCATCAACCCGTTCGGCGAAGCGTACGCGATCTTGGCCAAGTCGATGGGCGAAGAACGACTTAAAGTCGTCGCGGCGGTGATCGCCGCGAAGCGGGTGAGCATGACGCTGGACGAGGCGCGCGACTTGGCGAAGCGGGCCTTGCGGTTCAAGGCGGAAAAGGGGCGCCTGCCGGCCCTCACCGCCGCGGACCCGTGGGAGAAGCGCATGGCCGAGGGCGTCGCCTTCCTGCAGCGCAAAGCGAAGGAGGCCGGCAATGGCTGACCGCGTCACGGACGACGACCTCGACCTGCTGGGCGCACTGGGCGTGGAAGCCGCGCCGGAGGAATCCGGCGGGCGCACGGCCAAAGAGCAGCGCATCATCGCCGGCTTCGAGGAGATCGAGCGGTTCGTGGCGGAACACGGCCGGGCGCCTCAACACGGCGAAGACCGCGACATCTTCGAGCGGCTCTACGCGGTGCGATTGGACCGGATGCGGGCCCTCCCCGAGTGCCGCGAAGCCTTGCGCGGCTTGGACGGCCGCGGGCTGTTGGACGCCGCAGACCAAAGAGGCATCGGCGTTGCCAACGAGGAACTGACCGACGATGACCTGCTCGCGTCGCTCGGGGCCGAGCCGGCCGCGGGGGACGACGTTACCAGCCTCGTTCACGTCCGGTCGCGGGAGGAAATCCGGGCGGCGGAGGAAATTGCCAAGCGGACGCCCTGCGCCGACTTCGCCGACTTCAAGCCCGTTTTTGAGCGGGTGCAGCGAGAGTTGCAAACTGGCGAGCGGCATACGATCAAATACCAGGATTACGCGGACGTCAGGAAGGGGCACCTGTTCATCTTGGACGGGCAAAAGGTTGTCGTCGCCTCCGTGGGCGAGCGTTTCGTCGGCGAGCACGGCCGCCCGGACCGGCGGCTCCGGGTCGTGTACGACAATGGCACCGAGAGCGACCTGCTCCTTCGCTCACTCCAGCGGGCCTTGAACAAGGACAAGGGGAGCCGGCGAATCACCGAACTCGGCGCCGGGCCGTTGTTCTCGGAGATAGAGGAAGAGGCCGACTTGGCGACCGGCTACATTTACGTGCTGCGGAGCCAGTCGGACAACCCCTTCGTGGCGGAGTTCCGGAGCCTGATTCACAAGATCGGCTTCACTGGCGGGGACGTGAAGAGCCGGGTCGCCAACGCCCGGAAAGACCCGACCTATCTTCTCGCCGACGTGGAAATTGTCGCGACGTACAAACTGGCGAATGTTAACCGGAAGGCGTTGGAAGCGTTGCTGCACAAGTTTTTCAGCGCCGCCCGGTTGGATCTGAAATTGAAAGACCGGTTCGGCTCTCATGTAGAGCCGCGGGAGTGGTTCCTGTTGACGCTGCCCGTGATAGACGAGGCGATCAAACGAATCAAGGACGGGACCATCGGCGGCTTCCGGTACGACCCGGAATCGGCGGGTCTTGTCCCCGCGTGACGCCCGCCCGGCGGGCCCGTCACATCAGTTCTTTAATCGGCATCGTGTTGTCTTCCACAAAGAATTGCGGGCGGCCGGTCGGGTCTTGGACCGTCGCCTTGGCCAGGTCGATGCCGAGTTTGGCGTAGAGGGTGGCGAAGACTTCCTGGTGCGTCGTCGGGCGGCTGACGGCGTACTCGCCGAGGCGGTTGGTGGCGCCGATGGCTTGGCCTGTCTTCATGCCGCCGCCGGCCAGGAGGGCCGTGCTGACGGTCGGCCAGTGGTCGCGGCCGGCATCCTTGTTGATGCGCGGCGTGCGGCCGAACTCGCCCCACACCACAATCGACACGTCGTCGAGCAGGCCGCGTTCTTGCAAGTCGGTCACTAAAGCCGTGACGCCTTGGTCGAGCAGCGGCATGTCTTTGCGGCCCTGCACGAAGTTTTTGCCGTCGGCGCCGTGCCAGTCCCAGCGGGTGAAGTTCAGCGTCACCACGCGGGCGCCGGCTTCCACCAGGCGGCGGGCGATGCAGAAGTTGCGGACCATGCGCGGGGCGCCGTCCCGCTCGAAGGCCGGGTCGTCCACGCCGTAGCGGGCGACCACGTCCGGCCGTTCTTTCGAGAGGTCGAGGGCGTCCTTCAACTTCGTGGAGGTGAGGATGCCCATCGCCTGTTGGGTGAAGGCGTCGATGCCGGTCATGGCGCCTTGCTGGTCCACGCGGCGGTCGAGCGTGTCGAAGGCCCTGCTGAGGCCGACCCGGTCCTGGAGGCGGTCGAGGGTGATGCCGCGGAGTTCCATCGTGTCGGTCTTGCGCTCGGTGGCCGCCTTGCCGCCGACGAGGCGGAATGGGGCGTGGGCCATGCCGATGAAGCCGCCGTCGCCGGGGTTGCCCCAGCGGGTCTCGCCGGTCGGGTACATCAGCGACAGGTGCGGCGGGATGGCCGCGTTGACCGGCCCTTGCACCTTGGACACCCACGCGCCCAGCGCCGGCCAGTAGCCCGGCTTGCGCGGGTCCAACTTCCGGCCGGTCATGCACTGGAAGGCGGAGTGGTCGCCGCTGGAGCCGACGATGGACCGGATGACGGCGAACTTGTCCATCATCTTGGCCATGCGCGGGAAGTGCTCCCCGATGTCGAGGCCCGGCACATTCGTCTTGATGGGGTTAAATTCGCCGCGGATGTCGGCCGGGGCGTCCGGCTTCAAGTCCCACATGTCCTGGTGGGGCGGGCCGCCGGGCAGGTAGATGTTGATGACCGCCTTGTGCGACGACCGCACGCCGGCCGCGGACTCGGCCCGCAGGATGTTCGGCAAGGCCAGCGAACTGCCGACGACGGCCCCGCCGATGGTCAGGAAGTCGCGGCGGGAGACGCCGTCGCAGAAGCCGCCGTCGCGGTGCGGGGAGCCGAAGATCGTCAGCATGGGGTCTCTGCTTTCCGGCGGGACTGATTCGGTCGGCCAACGCGGAACGTCGGCGGCGGGATACTGCTATTTAACACATCGTGACGCCGGCCCGCAAGCGGTGAGGGAAAATATCCGGGGCCGGGCCTGAGAAAGACATTTTTGGCCACGGATCGAACACGGACGAAACACGGATAAAGGCAAAGAGAAGAACTTCACCACAGAGGACACAGAGACCACAGAGGAAAGACGAGAAGAGAGAAGACATTTTTACAAATGCCTTTCCTCGGTTTTGGTTTTCCTCTGTGGTCTCTGTGTCCTCTGTGGTGAAG
>JAYTTY010000339.1:0-6077 GCA_043744795.1 Zavarzinella sp.
AAAGAAGACACGTCGGGCTGACGCCTCGACGCTCGCCAGTCGTTCGCTTTGGCGTGACGTTTTACTGGGTGTTCAGTCCGCGCTCCGCTGCGCAAAGCCTCCGCGTCGCGGCGAAACGAATCTCTGCATCACGGCTCCCCCATCAACCTCGCCAGCCGCTCGGACAACTCGTCGTCGGCGGCGCTGGACCACGGGAAGTCCGGGGCGGGGGTGAAGCCGCCTTCGGCGTTCAGGTGGGCGGCCGGGAAGGCGCTCAGCGGCAGAGTTCCGAGCAGGGTATTGCGGTGACGCAATTCAAACGCGGTCGCCTGGCGCAGGTCGTCGGCGTCGAGGAGGCCGGGGGCGAACGGGGTCGGGCCGTCCGTCACCAGGAAGTCTTGGTCGAACACGGGGATCGGCTTCGCGGCTCCGGCCACGCGCAGCGTCACTTCGAGGTGGGCCAGCCCGGCCAAGCCGGCTTGGCGACTGGCGATCAGGAAGCACGGCCCGGCCCGCACGACGCCGTCGGCCGGGAGTTGCCGGACGACGCGGAAGCCGTCTTTCGTCTGCACGGCGAAGCGCGTGTCGCAGAGCCGCAGGCTTTCGTGAAAGCCCTTCGGCGTGATGGCCGTCAGCCGGCTCACCGCGAGTTCGCGCGCGCCGCACGCCCACGTCACCGTCCACTCGCCGCTCTTCTTGGGGAGCCGCGGCGGGACGGCGTTCACCAGCGCTTCGCGGTTCGTGAGTTGGCTCACCGTCAGCGGGACGGTTTGCTCGACGGCGTCCCCGGTCTTCAAACTGCGGAAGGTGGCGGTGAGGCCGGAGTCGATGAGCGGGACGAGGCCGGTGGAACTGCGCAGGACGCCGGACGCCGACAGGCCCTGTTGTTGATTGCTCACGAACGTCTGGGCCGCCACGCTGCGGCCGCCGAGGGAGACGAACGCCGTCGGGAGTTCAAAGCGCAGGTCGCGCAGGAACTGGTCCTGAGTGACGACCGGGATGTCCACGCGCCCGAGGGCGTGCTTCTTCCAGAGGAGTTCGGCCGTCACGCTCGCGGCCGGGACGGGCAGGCGGAAGTAGAGGCGGTGCCGTTGGGCCGGCTCGTCGATGCGGATTTGCTCGGCGGGGACGGCGTCCTGGCCGGGCCAGCGGACGGTGAAGTCCGCGCGCTGGCGGGCGGCCGGCGGCAGGCGCAACAGCGCTTCGACCACGACGGCCTCGGCGCACCACGGGACCGGCTGGTTCTCCAGCGTCAGCCCCGCCTTCTCGCTCCGGTAATACACCGCTTGCGATTGCGAGGCCAACCGCCGCGGCGTGACGATTTCATTCATGAGCCAGCCGTGCCAAGGCTTGATCCAATGCCACATCGAGTTGCTCCCCCGAGAGGCCGTCTTCCGGACCCGCGCCGCATACCAGACACGCGGGCGACCGGGCGACGCGGAACTTGTACGGGCGGAGAGCTTCCGTAAATATCCCGTCCGCGACCGCCAGCGGCAACAACAGACTGGTGAAACCGGCGTCTTTCCCCGCCGCCACGTCCAACGACGCGAGCGCTTGCAAACTGGCGATGACGCTGATGGAAGCCCGCGACGCCGGCACGGCCGTTTCCGGCGTCGCCGCCGCCGGGTCCGCGTAGTCGGCCGGCGGCGGGGTATTGTCGGTCGGGGCCGCCCGCTTGAGATGACTCGCCAGACACCCGTAACACGCCCCGCCCGGCGTGAACTGGTGAACCCACCCGCCGATGCCGCCGCTGAGGACTTCCCCCATCGTCCACGGCTTGCCGTGCCTCCGCATCAAGGCGTCGAAGTGATATTTCGCCGGCTCCGAGTCGACGGCGCACACGCCGAGGTCACACTCCGCGACGTGGGCGTTCAACTCGTCTTGCCGGGCCGGGTCCGTCACGTCCCACGGGAGGGCGACGACTTCCGCCTCCGGCCGGAAGCGGCCCACCCACTCGGCCGCCAAGTCCACTTTTCGCTTGCCGACATCGGCCGGGGGAAAATGGTGCCGGTAGACGTTGTGCGCCTTATAGATGTCCGGCTCGACCAGCACGATCTTCCGAACCGGCGGGTGCCGCATCAACAGGTCAAGGACGACGATCCCACCGGAGCCGGCGCCGACTTGGAAGAGGGTCATGGCCACCTGTTATGGAAGCTCCCGGGGCTCGCCGAGCCTCACCCACGGGCTACAGTCCGTCGCCCCGTCCGGGGCTGAAAACCATGAGCGTGTATTAGCCCCGGATGGGGCGACGGACTGTAGCCCGTGGGTGAGGCTCGGCGAACCCCGGGATTAGTTGCGAAAAGCCTCCGCGTCGCTAAACGGAGTTCCGCCGGGTCATTCCCCGGTCACTTCGCGTCCGGCATGGGCCACTCCCCGGTCGTGTGCCAGACCTCGTAGCAGGCCAGCCAGCGCCAGGCGGCTTGGATGGCGAACACGCAGGTGAACTTGGCCGGGTCCCACCGGCTCGTGTCCCGCGTGGACCCTTGGCGCCAGAGGCACATCGTCTGGCCTTCGAGCAGGTGCGGGCTGTGCCGGACCGGCGTCAGGATGCGCGTCACCGGCGGGATGATCGGGTAGCAGGCGTCTAGCCGCGTCTCGAGCGCGTAGGTGTTGTGGCACGGCTTGAGGCGGTAGCCGAGCGTCAGGCTGCCCTTGCCGCGGACGACGCGCACTTTGAAGTCCGCGTCCCGGCCCTCGTTGTACTTCTCGATCGCCGGCAACTCAATCGTGAGCAAGCGGCGTTTCCCGGCGTCAGAATCGAAGAGTCCCATCGAATAGCACTCGATAACAAGACTCACCACAAAGACACAGAGGTCACACAAAGTTTCACAGAGAAATCTTCTTTTGTTTTCTTTGTGCGTCTTCGTTCATCTTTGTGCCTTTGTGGTTCCTCTTCGCTCCAAGTTGTCAGTAGTGGCAGGGCACCGAGCGGATGGCGTTAATCACTTCCTCATCGGGCACTTCCTCGGCGGCGCCGATGAAGCCGGTGTTGGCCCGGTCCATGAGGACGGCCAGGCCGTCTTGGGCGTTGCCGCGCAGGGCGGTGACGAGTTCCTTGCGTTCGGTCTCGGTCAGGGGTCGAAAATCCATGACATCATCCCTCGGAATAAGGCGTCGGGGTCGGGCGAAACGGTCAACACATTAACCGGCCGAGCAGGCTCAGGATATTGAGGTCGATCCGGTCACCGGGTTGTTCGGGGGCCAACGGGGCAAGACTCGTGCCGCCGGCGGTCCCGTCCGCCAAAAAGTACCGGCGGTCGGGCCCTTCAATGTGGACCTGCACCGCCAACTCACGTCGCGGGTGGCGAATGGTCAGGCAGAGCATCGGGGCCTGCCGGCCCATCGCCACGTCGAACCGCATCTTGGGCAAGAGGTCCGCGAGCGGGTTCAGACGCCCGGCCACGGCCTCCAATTCGGCCCACACCTTGCGGAGCGGCTCGGCCACGTCCGGGCCGTCCGCCACTTCGACCGGAATCTTGCGGTAATTCCGGTCCTTGCTGCCCAGCACATACCATGTGTGCCGTAAAGTTCCCACGCCGAACACGTGCGGTTCCGGCTTCCATCGGCTGCCGTCGGCGGTCGGGTAAGCGTCCGCCGTGCCGATGCCGAAGACACCTTCCTTGCCCAAGAGGTTCGCCACCCACTGGATGTCCCCGCGGTAATCGCCGGAACTCGGGTGCCGCAGGCTGCCGGGGTGCGTGTGGACGACGCCCAACACCCGCAACTGCTTCATCTCCTGTCGGACGATCCGCTGGGCCAATTCCTGCACGCCGCTGTCGAACTGCACATGCGCCTCGCCCGCGTCCCGGCCCGCCCCGGCCGGCAAGGTGGCGACGGCGATGGCCTCGTCCCGGTTCCGCATTCCCAACAGAAGCCAGCCCGTTTCCTCCTGGCCGCGCTCAGTCTCCCGGTGGGCCGCGTACTCCGCGAAGAGCAGCCGGCACACGCCCTCCGTCAGGACGACCCGCTGCAACGGCCGCAAGGCTTCGACCGGACCCGCCGCGGCCGGCGGGGCGGCCGATTCCGCGGGGGCGTTCCCGACCCGGCGAACGAACGCCCGGCCGAGTTCCCGCACGAGGGCGCCGAACCGAATGGAAGACTCCCGAAGTAGTCGAACCCGGCCAAGGAAACCGGCGGGCTGATCGTCGGATCGCCGGGCCTTGGCGTCAGTGAGAAGGTTGATTTTTCCGTGCGTGCATCTTAACCGCGCGCCGGGCGGCTGTAAAGTTCGCGCGGTGAAATTGACACGATTCCTACAATTGACACGTCCCGCGCATAATCGCCAACCCGCCCGCCTCACCCGCGCTAATGTCGTTGACAAGCCGGGGGGGGCGGTTAGAGTGAAGTGGGCGACACACATTTCCACCAGCGCGCGGCAGTCCGTTCCTTCGGCATTTCGGGGAGTTCGTCACATGGCCAAGAAGAAGAAAGAGACCGGCCCGGGGCCGGTGATGATCCTGTTCCTCGTGTTCTTCATCCTGACCACGACCGTCCTCGGGGTGATGTTCTACCTCGGCATGGAGCAGGAAGACGCCGCCCTCAAGGCCGCCGACGCGGCCAAGAAGGAGAAGACCACGCTGGAGAAGCGGGTCGCCGAGGAAACCGCCCGCCGGAACATCCTCCGCATCGCCATCGGGGCCGAAGACCCGCAGGACCGCGAAGACCTCGCCGGCGCCGCGAAGGAATACAGCGCCCAGATTCTGGAAGAACACAAGCGCCTGTCGGACCGCCTGACCGGGGCCTTCCCGACCCCGCGGGCCTTCAATTGGCCGTTGATCGAAGACCTGCAAAAGGGCGGCGGGGGCGGCGACGGCGACCGCAAGCCCTCCCCGGCCCCGGTGAAGACGATCCCGTCCATCACCAAGGACTGGGCCAAGATGTACCAGGACATGGAGAAGAAATACAAGGACAAGGATATTGCCCTGAAGGCCGCCGAAACGCAGCGGCAAGCCGCCGAGACGAAGGCCACGGCCGCCAAGACGGAATTCGACGCCTCCATCGCCGCCCTGACCAAGACGAACGGCGACAACCTCGCCAAGTTGACGGTCGCCTTCAACAACCTGAAGGTGGAGTCGGACAAGGCCGGCAAGAACTTCCAAGACCAAGCCGGCGAGTTTGCCAAGAATCTGGCCGACAGCCAGCAGGCGACCCAGGCGGCCGTCGCCAACGCGAAGGACTTGAAGGACAAGCTCGTGCGGGCCCAAAGCCCCGACCCGTCGGACGCCCAAGCACGCTTCGACAAACTCGACCTGACCAAGTTGGAAGAGCGCAAGGGGGAAATCGCCGAGAAGACCGGGGACGTCGTGACGCTCCAGTTCCGCGGCCGCAACCCGCTGCTCGTCGGCCAGACGTTCATGGTGCTGGCCCCGGACAAGTCGCTCGTGACCGTGATCGACCGGGAGAAGGCCCTCGAAAAGGACCACCGCGACCGCCGCGGCCTGTTCGACCGCGAGCCGTTCGCCGGCAACGAGCAGATCAAGGGGACGGTCGAGATCACCGAAGTCACCGGGCCGTACTCGGCCCGGGCGCGGATCGTCAGCCAGGCCGAGGTGATCCGCAACCCGATCTCCCGCCGGGACGCGATCTACAACATCACCCTGACGAGCAACACCCGCGAGCACGTCGCGTACTGCGGCATCATCGACCTCGACGGGGACGGCCTGCCGAACAACGAAGAGTTCGTCCGCATCCTGGAGCGGAACAACGTGGTCGTGGACGCCTACCTCGACCTGAAGACCGGCGAGATCAAAGGCTCGGGCATCAAGTCGTCCACCAAGTTCCTGATCCTCGGCCCGGACGCCCCGGAAGTCGGCAAGGTGAAGGACATGATGAACCAGGCCAAGGACAAGGGCGTGCAGATCGTGGACGCCCGGAAGTTCCTGAAGCTCATCGGCGTGAGCCTGCCGTCCAACCCGATCCCGCCGCGGTACAGCACGACGAACATCGTCGGCGACGGGGCCGCCCCCGCCGGCGACGCCGCCCCGAAGAAGGACGAGGCCCCGGCCGCCCCGAAGAAGGACGAGGCCGTGCCGCCCGCGCCGAAGAAGGACAGGTAAGCGGCGGACGGCGGCTGTCACCGCCCAGGCCCGGCGGGTTGG
>JAYTTY010000340.1:0-1591 GCA_043744795.1 Zavarzinella sp.
TGTTCTTGAACTTCAACCCGAGCAGCGGGTGCTTGGCCTGCACGCCGGGGTTGTAGATGCTGACGCGCTTGCCCTCGACTTGCTTGTTGACGATGGACAAGAGGGCCGACTTCTGCCGGCCGAGGTGGACGGGCTGGTCGATCACATATTGGTGGTAGTCGCCCAAGGCCGACGCGGTCGCGGCGGTCTGCACGCTGGCCCCGAGGTCCATGCGCTCGCCGAGGTGCGCCCGCGCGGCGTCGGCGTACCTGTAGGCGTCCTTCGCCTTCGGCCCGCCGCTGCGGTCTTCGCCGGCCGGGCCGCCGCCGGGTGGGGGCGGGGCCGCCGGGGCGGCGGCTTTTTCCGCCCGGTCCATCTCTTGAGGCGCGGGCCTCTTGGCCAAGGCCCCGTCATACGTCGGCGGCCGCAGGGAGGCGAACAGTTCCGGCTCGACGGTCGGCCGGCCGACGTACAGCGGGTTGTACAAGTCCATCTTGAACGAGATCGGCCGGCCGGACACGAGGGCCATCGTCACCCCCGTCCAGTCTTCATCGGTGGGATTCTCGACCACGGCCCACCCTTGCAGGAACGGCTTGCCCTCTTTGTCCAACACCAGGCGGTAGCTCGTCTTCCAGATCGGGTTCTCGATGACGTAGCCGACTTCCACGCGGCGCTTCCCCTCGCCGGCGAAGTTCAGGCTGACGGCCTTCTTCTGCGAGTCGTGGGACAGCGACAGCGTTTCGAGCGCCCGCCGCATTTCGTTCTCAATGACCGGGTTGGAGAACCGCAGCTTCTGCAACTCGTTCATGCGGACGGCCCGCACGCCCTCGGCGCACCAGAGGTTCAAGACTTCGACTTCTTGAACGCCGTCCTTGCCTGTGACCTTCTGCTTCTCGACGCCAATGATCTTGCCCGTCAGGCTGCCCGGCTGGTTGGCCGTGTTGACGAGCGTGACTTCCACAGCTTCGCCGCGGGCCTGCGTGAGGATATTCGAGAAGCTCGGGTTGTTGTTCAGATTGATGGCAAAGGACCGCAGCGTGCGGTCGATCGGGTCGTGCGAATCATAAGTGACCGAGGAGACGCGGCCGGTCTTGGACGTGTCGATGAGCGTCATCGACTTGATGAGGTCGTTGATGTCCTGCTCGGGGAACGTCAGGTCCACGCGGGCGTCGCCGTCAATCTCGCCGGAGCGCGTGAAGTGGCCGACGCCGCTGTTGAACAGGATCACCTGCGACACCGGCAAACTGACGGCCGGCTTCAGGTCGGTCAACTTGGCGACCTTGGCGACTTCCTCGGCCTTCCCGGCGGCCGGGGCGGATTCGCCGCGCTGGGTCATGAAGACGGTGCCGGCGGCCAAGGCCCCGAGGACGGGCAGGCCCCACATCAAACGACGCATGGCGGACATGAGAGATCTCTCCGGGTGGTTCGGCGGACGACGGGATACTATTTACAGACGAGCGACGGCCGCCCGAGTTTGACGAATCGGGAAGTGGTTGTCAAGGACGTGTACGGGCGGCCAGTATGAGGTGTGCTAGAGCGGAGTTCAGGATGTTGTAGCGGCCGGTCATTGGTGGGACCGGCGTCCCGCCGGTCGTTGGAGTCTCACGGACCG